>LCQF01000010.1 GCA_001004005.1 Parcubacteria group bacterium GW2011_GWA2_49_9 | reverse complement strand
TTTTGAGCCACGCGGAGCGTGGCGAATCCTTGCAGAATCAGGATTTTGTGGGGGGAATGCAGAACAGACGGCGCTTCGCGCCGACCATATTTTTGGTTCGGAAACCCTTTTCGAAAAATTGCGGAGGGTGAGAGATTTGAACTCTCGATGCCCTTTCGGGCATGCCACCTTTCCAAGGTGGTGCACTAGACCACTATGCGAACCCTCCATAGTCGCTACACTGTAATCTGTAATCACTAATTTTTCAACCAAGCCCTTTCCGTCAATATCTGCTATACTATTTACGTTACCATTTAGTATATTTCGTATGATGATGAAAAAGTGTTGCGTGTGGCACAACAAGAGTGCGGGACTCCTGGTGCTTCGCATCGGAGTCGGGCTTATTTTTATTTTCTCCGGCTGGCAGAAAGTTGCCGACCTTGCGGGGACGGTGCAGTTTTTCGGTGAAGCGGGTTTCGCCCCGTTCTGGGCCTACCTTGTGTCGTTCGTTGAGCTTATTGGCGGTATCGCCGTCCTGCTTGGAGTCTTTACCTGTATCGCTTCGGCACTTCTCACGATTATTATGATGGTGGCTATCTATGTTCTCCGAGAGAATCTCCAGATGGCGATGACTCCCATATCCGTCTTTTTCTCAACCCTCGCTCTTACGCTCGCGGGGGGCGGGAAGTACTCGCTTATGAAAAAGTGTTGCGGTCACGGGAACAGTTCCAATTCGTGCGGTTCAGGTTCTTGCTGTGGCAAGGAAGGCTCTGACCAGAAATGCTGTGGCGGCGATGCCTGCTGTGAAGGCGGGAAGTGCAAGGTGAAGTAAACCCCCACACCTTGACCACAAGGCATTAAACCCTGTGGCAAGCCCCCACACCAATCCGCCGCGGCGGATTGTGGGGGCAAGGAAGACCCGAACCCTGCGCACAAGCGCAGGGCATTACACACAAGGTAGGGGTAAAGGAAGACTTCCCTTGAGGAATCAATGCGTTCTACCTAAACCCGCCAACCTCTTGGCGGGTTTATGCTACTCAAGTCTATAGGCGAATTCGCACTTGTCCCGTCGTAGCGTTATGGGAGGAGGACGAATGAGCCTATAAGCGAAGAAATATCTATTCGCCAATTCGCGCGAATTGGCGAATAGATGCGGATGACGGAAAGATGGAAGAAGTTGAAGAAACAAGGGGAGGGAGTAGTATGTACTCTATGCCAGAAGGGATGAAATTCAAGTTGGAGAATATTGAAGCCGAGCGAGAGGCGGCGTTCGCGCTTGTGCGCGAACTGGAACAATTCGGGGCGCGAGTTACCATACCGGAAAGCGGTAAACGGAATATGGGTGCGCTGTCGTTTCAGGTGACGTTTCCGTTTCAGAACGAGGGAGCCGAGGTGAATATATTTCTATTGCTGAAAGACTGGCAAGTCGATTCCGACGTAGTCATTACCAATATGACGACACTCCCTGAAGATAAGCGCGGAGTGGGTCTGGGAGGAAAGGCGCTCAAATTCATACTGGATT
The DNA here is from genome assembly GCA_001004005.1 of Parcubacteria group bacterium GW2011_GWA2_49_9. Classification (GTDB taxonomy): domain Bacteria; phylum Patescibacteriota; class Minisyncoccia; order Phycocordibacterales; family UBA10002; genus UBA10002. The sequence continues at coordinate 14,332 of LCQF01000010.1, read as the reverse complement.
GGGCTACTTCGCATCATTTTGACGTGTGCGCGACACAGGTTGGTGACCCACGAAGCGAAAAGTTTTGGACGGATAACGGATTCGCTCTCTCTCAAGGTGCCAATCCGACCCACGACCTTGTCTACCGTAAATCGGAAGCGACATCTTCGGGAAATACGCCCGTTGCCTAACCGGCAACATCTTACTCAAGTAAAGAGTAGCTAACTGCGGCTCGGTAAGAATGGCATATAGGCTCATTCGCACGAATGAGCCTATAAGCGAAGAAATATCTATTCGCCAATTCGCGCGAATTGGCGAATAGATGGGGAGGGTGTGGTGTGTGAGAGAAAGTTGAAGAAACAAAAGGAGAGAGTAAGATGGAGGGATGAAACGTCCTCGGCTTACGTTTGTGAATACGGCGGTATTTGTGATTTTCTTCGGCATCGCGCTGATTGAGGTTTACCCGAACCTTGCAAGTAAAGGGGCTGGCTCTCTGGGAAATTGGCTGGAGGCGGGACTCTTTCTCACGCTCGGCGTTCTCTCGCTCTGGGCGGATGTGAGGAAAAAGTAGGGTAATTTCTAACTTGGGATTTTTCTTTTGGTTTGTAGTACACCCCCACACCACCATTGCGGCAAAGTTGTGAAATAGTCGTAGACTGGTGTGGGGGTAGAATGTGGGGATGTGGATAACTCTATTTGCGTGTTCTACTTTTGTTCTAGTATACTATTTAGTATGCTTACTAAAAAACAGAAGAAAGTTCTTGATTATATTCAAGTCTATTCACAAAAACACGGTTTCGCTCCTTCCCATGAGGAGATGCGCAAACATCTCAAACTGGCATCCGTGTCCACTATAAATCATTACCTAAAGATTTTACAGAAGAAGAAATACATTGCGCGTGAGAAAAAAGTAGCCCGTGCGGTTTCTATTGATAACAAAGAAAGCATAGTCAGTATTCCGTTTAAGGGTTATATTGCGGCAGGAGTACCTATTGAAGCAGTACAGGAGTACGAAACAGTCAATGTGCCGAGTAATCTCATTTCCTCCTCTGGAGAGCATTTTGCATTGGGCGTCAGAGGAGACAGTATGATTGATGAAGGCATTCTTGACGGCGATACTGTTGTCATTAGAAAACAGAATACGGTTGAGAATGGAGAGACTGCTGTCGCTCTTATCAATGGCAATGAAGTTACTCTCAAGAAGATTTATAAAGAAAAGAATCGTATTCGTCTCCAGCCCGCAAATCCGAAGCTCAAACCTCTTTTTGTTAAGAGTGTTGTTATACAGGGGAAGGTAGTCAGTACGTTCAGAAATTTTGAAGAGCAAGATAAGCAAGTTAACGAAATTAGAAAGTTATTTAGTGACATCAAAATAGATTATTCATGGTCTTTTTCTGATAAGACACGAAAGGACACCGCATATATTACACACGGTTATCATCGTTATCCTGCAAAATTCATTCCACAAATAGTTTCCCGTTTGGCAGAAAAGTATACACGAAAGGGCGATTTGATTGTTGACCCCTTTGGCGGTTGTGGCACAACACTTGTTGAGTCGAAGGTTATGGGGAGACCCTCAATTGCTGTTGATATTAACCCCGTTGCTGTCTTAATCGCAAAAGCGAAGATTACCCCGATTGACCCCGATAGAGTTAAAGAAGAATATTTGATACTTCAACAAAGATTAGAGATTTACAACGAAAACACAAAAGTCAAAGTTCCCGAACATACACGAATTGATTATTGGTTCCAGCCAGAAGAAAAAAGAAAGCTCACTTTTCTTCTCGCTGAGATTTCAAGAATAAAGGACAAAAATGTTCAGGATTTCTTTTTCTGCGGGTTTTCAAATATTCTCAAGAATTGTTCAATATGGTTGCAAAAAAGTAACAAACCAACGCGAGATTTTGAGAAAACACCGTCAGAGCCATTCAAAACATTTGCAAAACAGATAAGAATGATGTTACGAGGCAACACGCAGCTATTTGAGTTACTGTCAGAAAGAGGTTACTGTAAAATTCCAAGTAAAGTCGTTTGTACAGACGCGAGAACAATTCCCGTGAAAGATAACGGTGTTAGTTTAATTGTTACCTCACCCCCCTACGTTACTTCATATGAATATGCCGATTTACACCAACTTACCGCTTTTTGGTTGGAATACACAAAAGATTTAAGCGATTTCCGAAAGCGGTTTATTGGTACCTCTTATCACAACAAAAAGAATTTAACGCTCAACAGTTCAATCGCAGAAAATATTAGGAAAGAATTGTCACAGAAAGACAGGAAAATTGCCGAGGAAGTCTCAACATACTTTAGTGAAATGAATCAAGTCTTTGCTGAAATGAAGAGAATACTTAGAAAGGGAGGAAAGACCTGCATTGTTGTTGGGAACACTAACTTAAAGGGCGTTGAAATATCCAATGCCGAAGTTTTTGTTGAGCAATTACAAAACTTAGGGTTAAAAGTCTCCGATATTATTAAGAGAGAAATACCATCAAAAAATCTACCATCAGTTAGAGATGAAAAGACAGGGAAATTTGCTAGAATAACTAGCAATAACAAAGTTCTTGCTTATCCAACGGAGTATATATTAGTAATGGAAAAATAAAGATATGACAACAAAAGATGTGATAAATCTATACGAGGAATATCGAAAAAGATATGGTGCAGAGGCATATAAATACATCTCGGCTCTTTTGATTGAGGTAAAGGCAATCCACTATCAGGATTTTCTTAAACACCCTACTCCTAAAAATGACCACGAACAATCTTGGAAAGGATTTAAAGGAAACGCACTCGAAAGATTGATAGACCATATTCTGAAAGAACAAATCTTTGCATTGGGATTAAAGCTAGTGAGAGGAAAGAAATTTGAGAGAACATATCCAGAAAATCTCACAACCGAATTGCAGCATGTTAAGAGAAATTTATCCATTGACTTTGGTAAATTCGGTTTTCATATACCAGATGTTGATCTTGTGGTGTTTAACCCGACAACTTTCCGGGTAATTGCTGTTTTGTCTAGTAAATCAACATTACGCGAAAGAATAGCCCAATCGGGATATTGGAATATAAAAATAAAGAACTACAATCTTACAAAACACATCAAGGTGTTTTTTGTCAGTCCCGATGAAGATAATGATTTTTCCAATGACAAAGGTACTGGAGTTGGGAAGAGTCGAGCAATCGTTGAGACAGACCTTGATGGGGCGTATGTTATGACAGAGCAATCTATTAAAGAAAGTGAGAAGGTGAAGACATTTGATAAGTTTATGGATGACCTTAAGAAATTATTAAAATAATTATGACAAGATCACAAATACAGTCGGCGTGGAAAAAGGTTCTTAAAGAAACTCAAAGGGTTCCTAATTGGGATATACTCACTCGAAGCTCAAAGCAATATAAAAAGGTTGTTATGCTTCGCGAGCTTCTCTTGTTTTGTCAAGTGCTTTTAGGAAGGATAGGAGAGGAACAGAACGCCACTTTCAATTCCATAATTTTTAAGAAGACCTTTAATTTTTATCGCACTCAAATCAGAAGCTATGTCTAGAGATTTAGTTTTAGAATCTACGACACTTTGGGATTACCCGACACAAAATTACGGAGATAAACCCCATGGAAGCAATAAATATAATGGTGTCACGCCAGCTTTTGTCATTTGGAACTTGTTACAGCGATATACAAAAGAGGGAGATTTAGTCGTTGACCCTATGTGTGGCAGTGGAACGACGATTGATGTTGCAAGAGAGTTGAAGCGAAAAGTTATTGGATATGATATTAATGTTACAAGACCAGAAATACTCAGGAATGACTCCCGCACGATTCCCCTTAAAGATAATTCCGTTGATTTCGTTTTTATTGATTCGCCCTACTCAGACAATATCAACTATTCAGAAAACAAGGAGTGCATCGGCAAGATTTCGTGCGAGAGAATGGAGTTTTACGATGAATTGGAAAAGACGGCCTGTGAAATTGCGAGAATCTTAAAACCGAGCAAGACGATAGGCTGGGTCATTGCTGACCAGTGGGTAAAAAAGAAGTTTACACCAGTTGGATTTTTAATGTGGCAAAGATTGGAAAAATACTTTGAAACCGTTGATATTGTTTGTCTTACTCGCCATAATCAAACATCAAATACAGGGATTTGGCATGATAGGGCACGGCAATATAATTTCTACCTTCGAGGGTTTAAATACTTGTTCATAATGAGAAAGGCAAAGTAATATCTTTTTGACAAAGAATATGAAAACCTACGAAGTTGTTTTGACGAAATCATACGTCGTCAAGGTAAAGGCGAATACGGCAGAAAAGGCAAAATGATTTGCCGAGTCTTATACGGGAGACGTTACAGATATTTCAAGTCCAAAAGATAGAAAGAAGTCTCGTTTTTCCATTGAAGATATAGAATGTCGCACGAATGAAAGTTTGTGTTCGGAGGAGGTAAGAAGTCGAACCTCTGAATAGAAGTTGAGGCGGACGCATTGCCTATTCTTTACATACTTACACTATCCACAGTCAAGTTGTAAACAGTGGTGAGGTGCGCTACACTGTTTTTATGTCCACATGGGTACAATACAAACGCAAACTGGCGGGTCTTTCGCAAAGCGAAGTGGCAAAAAGTTTAGGTCTCTCTCGCCCTACCTACACCAAGCTTGAGCAAGGCGTTGCAAAACCGACGGAGCAGCAAAAGGCGCTGTTGGCTCGTCTTTTTGACGTATCAGTGGATACGTTTGAAGAAAACGCCAAAAGGATAGCGGATACGAGGAAGATTTCAGACCGTGTTGAAATGCGTGAGACTCCCGTAGAAAATATCACTAAGTTCAAGGAGGTATTACTCTACATACTTGGCAAAGTCGGTAGCCGTCCGAATATCGGGCAGACCGTGCTGTATAAACTGCTTTATTTTATAGATTTCGATTATTACGAAAAGTTTGAAGAACAACTCATTGGCGCGACATACATTAGGAATACCTACGGGCCGACACCTGTGTCGTTTGCAAAAATCGTAAAACAACTGGAACGGGAAGGCAGGCTCATTGAGATAAAGAGCAAGTATTTTGACAAAGACCAGACGAAGTATATTCCCGTTACCGAAGCGAACGTCTCGACATTGAGCGGGCAGGAACTCCAGCATATTGATGGGGTACTTTTGCGCCTCGCGCATTTTTCTGCGCGGCAACTCTCCGAGTTATCGCACAAGGATACGCCGTGGTTGGTTGCAAAGGATAAGGAGGTGCTTGAGTATGAGTTTGTATTTTACCGGCCGGAGGAGACGTCCGTGAGAGAATATGAGCCGCTTTAAGAACACACTGGAGTTTGAAAAGGAGCTTTCAAGACTTTCGCGTAAGTACCCAAGTCTGCCTGAAGATCTGAAAAAGCTCGAAAGACTCGTAGTGCTTAATCCCGTCGGAATGGGCACCAATTTTGTCACGATACACCATAGCCCCACGGTGAAAATAGTAAAGACACGTCTTGCGTGCAAAAGCTTGCGTTCGAGAGCCATGCGAGTGATTTACGCCTATCACGATACTACGGTAACGTTTGTGTATATTGAACTCTATTTCAAGGGTGACAAGGAGAACGAAGACCGCGAACGGATTTCCGAGTATTTGAAGAGTCTGTAATTTTTGTATTTTTCACATAATGCTATACCCCCACACCAAACTTGTGAAAAGTTTGGTGTGGGGGTATACTTTCTCGACATATATGATTCGGCTAGGACTCACCTTTGATGATGTACTCCTTGAACCGCGCAAAACCGCGGTGAAGCGGGGGGATGTGAGTGTTGAGACGCGCCTTTCTAAAAAGGCGCGTCTTGCTATCCCGCTTCTCTCGGCGGCGTCCGACACCGTTTCGGACGCGCGATTCGCGATTGCGCTCGGAAAACTTGGCGGTATGGCGGTGCTTCATCGGAACTGCTCGCTTGAAGAGCAGGTACAAATGGTGAAGGAAGTGGTGCGGGCGGGACTCCCCGCCGGCGCGGCGGTTGGTCCGCTTGATGTGGCACGCGCGGTCGCGCTTTCGGAGGCGGGAGCGTCATTCATCTTTATTGATTGTGCCCACGCGCACGCGCCGGGGATTATCGCGGCGGCGAAGGAGATGAAGAGGAGGTTTAAATCCCTCAAGAATAACAACCCCCGCTCCGCAGACGGAGCACCCCCTTTGTTAAGGGGGATTACGCAACTGGTGGTGGGAAATATCGTGACGAAAGAAGCGGCGAAGGATTTTATCGGCATTGCGGACGCACTGAAGGTGGGTATCGGCCCTGGCGCGATTTGCACGACACGCATCGTGAGCGGTGTCGGCGTTCCTCAACTTACGGCAGTTATGGACGTTGCTTCTGTTGCTCGGAAGAAAGGCATTCCGGTCATCGCTGACGGAGGTATCCGCACTACCGGCGATATGGTCAAAGCCCTCGCCGCGGGCGCATCATTGGTTATGATGGGTTCGATGTTCGCCGGAGCAGAGGAAGCTCCTGGAGACATCATCACCGAGAACGGCAAGCAGTATAAATCCTATCGTGGTATGGGGAGTCCTGAGGCGCTTGAAAAGCGCCACGCGCTCGACCGGTACGGTATGAGCAAGAAGCACGTCGCGGAAGGTGTTGCCGGAAAAGTCTTGTACAAAGGAACGGTGGCGGAGATTGTCGAAGAAATGATTGGCGGTATCAAAGCGGGAATGGGATATATCGGCGCGGCAACCATTGATGAAATGCCGAAGCAGGCGAGGTTTATACAGATAACGGGGGCGGGGCTGAAAGAGTCGCATCCACATTCAATACAGTAGAGAAATACTAAATTTAATGTAGGACTTACGCATTCCGTACTTTTCTGTCATTCCCGCGACGTAGTAGCAACGAAGTAGTCGTAGACTAAGGCGGGAATCCAGTATGTAGCCCTTTTTTAAGGCTCTGGACTCCCCTTTTCAGGGGAATGACACCGATTGCGTAGGTCCTATAATGTAATCTTGCATAGTATATGGAAACTCACATTGAAAGAGGTCCAGAACTCATCCCCACCAAAGCAGAGGTAATGGGAATTATTACCCGTCACGTGGAGTCTACGGGAGACTTCACTACTCTGCGGGAGGTGAATGATGCGGAAGGACTTCGTTTGCTTGATGTAAGAACTGAAGGTAGGGAATCAGGCGAAACAACTGAGTATCTGTACACAAGGAAAGGTTTACTCCCCAATAACGTACGGACTGCGGAAACCTCAATTGAAGTTTCGTATTATCAAAATGGCGAGATAGTTTTTGGAGAGAGAGTCGCTATTTACAACTACCAGAAAAACGAATGGGACAAAGTACTATAGACCACCAGCATTTTGGGGCATAAGGTTTAGGTCTTGTAAGTTGTTTAGGATTTAGAGTTTAATCAATATAATGCAAACTATATCGCGTAAAGCCAACCCCCTCTCAATCTCCCCCTTAGAAAAGGTGGAGAGGAAGAAGGCGGATACTATCGCCGTACTGGATTTCGGTTCACAGTACAGTCACCTGATTGTGCGAAGAATCAGAGAGCTCGGCGTGTATGCCGAGCTTTTGGCTCCGGAAATATCCGCAGAGAAACTCGCGGAGTACGCGGGCGTGGTACTTTCAGGCGGACCGCAAAATCTCTCCGCCCACGCACCAGAGCAAAGCTCGGTACGGGGTAAAAGATCTACCGCGCTTAAAGCCGACCCGAAGGTATATTCGCTCGGTATTCCCGTCCTCGGCGTCTGTTACGGTTTACAACTTATGGCGCATCAGCTTGGGGGGGAGGTGAAAGCGGTGGATAAGAGGGAATATGGACCGACACGAGTGTTTTTGGGGAAGTCGGAGTTGTTTAGGGGGATGAAGACGGCCCACCCCTTCGCCTCGCAGACTCGGCACTTCCCCTCTAAAGAGGGGCAGGGGGGAGAGAAGAAAGGGGAGATGACATGGATGTCGCACGGCGACCAAGTGACGAAGATTCCGAAAGGATTCACGATAACGGGGAAGTCGGGGGCGTGTCCTGTCGTGGCGATAGAAGACGCGAAACGGCGTTTGTACGGCATTCAGTTTCATCCGGAAGTGAAGCACACCGAACACGGGATGCAGATTATTGAAAACTTCACGAAGATTGTCGGCGCGAAGAAAACGTGGAAATTGGGAAAGGATTGGATAGAAGCGCACGTTGCGGGTATCAAAGAGAAAGTGGGGAGTGGGCGCGCACTTTGCGCGCTCTCGGGCGGAGTGGATTCCACCGTCGCGGCGTATCTGGTGCACCGCGCGATTGGGAAACAGCTTACCTGCGTCTATGTGGATACGGGGCTGATGCGAGAGGGCGAGACGGAACAAATTAAAAAAACTTTTTTTTCACTACCGCAACTTGATTTCAGAGTGGTGGACGCGGAGAAGGAGTTTTTAATGGCTCTTGAGGGTGTGACCGAACCGGAGAAGAAACGGAAGATTATTGGAGAGTTGTTTATTCGGTTGTTTGAGCGGGAGACGGAGAAGGAATATCAAGAAAACAGGAAAACAACCCCCGTCCTCGCCGACTCGGACACCCCCTTTATTAAGGAGGATAAAAGTCGGGGGACTTTTGATTTCCTCGTACAGGGGACGCTCTATACTGATGCCGTGGAGTCTTCAATGTCGGTGGGAGGCAAGGCGGCGGTGATTAAATCGCACCACAATGTCGGTGGGCTTCCGAAAGACGTGAAATTTCAACTGATAGAGCCGCTTCGCGAACTGTATAAAGATGAAGTGAGAAGACTCGGAAAAGCCCTCGGTGTACCTGAAGAAATTGTCAACCGCCAGCCGTTCCCTGGCCCCGGCCTTGCGGTGCGTATTATCGGAGCGGTGACCAAAGAAAGACTTGATACGCTTCGGTCGGCGGAAGCTATTTTCCACGAAGAACTTGTCGTGGCAGGAGAGGCGAAAAAAATACAGCAATATTTCGCGGTGCTTCCCGACATCCGCTCTGTCGGCGTGCAAGGCGATGCGCGCACCTACGGTCACCCGATTATTCTTCGCGCCGTTACCACGCCAGACCTTATGACTGCCGATTGGGCGCGGATTCCGTATGAACTCCTCGCGAAGATCTCCGCGCGCATTACAAATGAAGTCGCGGGGATAAACAGAGTGGCGTATGATATTACCTCTAAACCGCCGGGGACGGTAGAGTGGGAGTAAAGCTTCGCAATTTCTAATTGTCTAATTTCTAATTCACCTAATAAAAGGCTAAATGCAAGATTTGGAATTGGACATTAAGAATTTTATTAGAAATTAGGTAATTAGGTGAATTAGGTAATTTTCTAAATATGTCCCAGAGAACCACAACACCCAGAGCCGAACTCCACACCCACCTTGGCGGGGCGGTTGACCCCGTGATTATGTGGACCATCGCGCACCGGCAGGGTATCAGGCTTCCCGTGAAAGACTATTGGGATTTTGAAGATATGATAACGATGGGTCCGGACAAAAAGAATGAGGGTCTGGACGATATGGATAAAAAGTACTACCACCTCACCGAACTTATTCAGTCATCTCCGGAAGCGATGGAGGAGGCGGTGCACTCGGTTATCGGCGGAGGGTATCGTAAGTGCAATCTGGTTCTGCAGGAACTTCGCTTCAGCCCGATGAAACGTAACCGCACGGGAGAGCGCGACCTTGACTTCATTATGCTTGCCGCACTCTGGGGTATGCGCCGCGCGACGATTGAGTATCCGCAAGTTTCCGCGGGACTTATCATTGCGCTTGACCGGACATTCACTCCCGCGCAGAACGCCATCACGCTGGAGAAGGCAATCCGGTATAAAGCGGACGGTATTGTCGGCGTGGACATTCTCGGTCCCGACCGAGACACCTTTTCTATGGAAGACCACGCGCCACTTCTCTCGCGTGCGCGCAAGGCGGGGCTTGGACTTACGGTGCACGCGGGAGAGACGGGTAATGTGGAAGAACTCCGCTATGTGGTCCGACATATTCGTCCCGAACGCATCGGACACGGACTTGCCGCGGTGAGAGATACAAAACTTATGAAAGATATGGTGAAGCAAGGGATTGTGCTGGAACTCTGTCCTACCTCGAACTTGCGCAACAGTGTGGTAAAAGATGTGGAAGAACTCCGAACCATCATCCGGACCTTTGTGGATAATGGCGTTAAGTTCACCATCAACACCGATGGACCGGAAATGTACAAGACGAGCGTCTTGAAAGAGGAAGAATTTCTGCTCGCGAACGACATTATGAACGAGGCGGAACTGGCACGGTGTATGCACTGGGCGTTTGAGGCGGCGTTCGTGAAGCGGAAAGAGAGCGGAAAGACAGGGAAGAAAAAATAGCGATAGATGTGCTTGGTCAGTATCTTATTCTCCCTTTCCTAAAGGGAGTACTGCATTCTTATGCGGGGAGGGATTTAAACAACCCCCGCCCTCGCCGACTCGGGCACCCCCTTTATTAAGGGGGATAAATCCTCCGCCCTCGCTGACTTGGGCACCTCCTTTAAGAAAGGAGGAATAAGATTTATACAATGGAAGAACGACTGGAAAAAATTGAACAGGAGATTAAGACTATCAACGAACGTAACAAACGTGTTGAGGCCGATAAGGCGTGGGAAACCAGTTTGTTTCGTCTGTTCTCCGTCGCGCTCATCACCTATCTTGTCGCGACATTTCTTCTCTATATCGTAGACACCGAACAGTACCTCCTCGGCGCGCTTGTACCCGCGGCCGGTTTTATCCTTTCCGTACAGACACTCCCTTCACTCAAGCGCTGGTGGATTGAGAGATTTTTTAGAAAGTAGAGTGTACCTGCTATACGCTTTCTTCCTGTTTTGACCCCGAGGGGTTTTCTGCCGTGCTCGGCTCTTTTGGGTCAATACGGTGCTTATATTCATGCCACGTCAGATAGATAAAAATGATGTCGCAGAGGGTGAATACCGTGAGAATAAATGAATGGTGTATCAGAATACGGTAGGCTTGGTACAAGACTAAGACAGACATAATGCCGACCGTTGCCGGATACGCCCAGTGCTCTTTACGGTAGAGCTGTATGGCAAGAAAGATATTCAGAAGTCCATGAGCGAGGATATAGATGGCGACGAATACCTTGGTGCTTGTTTCGGGATTAAGGAGTGTGCCAATGATAAAACCGATGACCTTATCGTCCGGGTCCTCAAGGAGTTCACGGTACGAGAGGGCGACAAACCAATTTTCCAATGTCGCTTTGCTCGTGAAGAGCAGGATGCCGCCACTCAGCGTCTCCCAGAGGCCGTTGAAGCACTTGAGCGCGAGACCGAGTTCAAACAATCCATGCAGGATTTTTTCTTTTATAAACGCGGTCATAAGAGATATAGTATACCGCACCTTTTCCGCCTCATTCACCTAGCCGTGTTAGTATGTAGGTGGATGAGAAAAGTAAAGAATACACCATGCAAAACGCATTAAAACTCATTGTGGCGATTGTGGTATCGGAACTCGCCGGCATCATCGGTGCGGTCTTTACCGCTCCGTCTCTGCCGGTCTGGTACGCGGGGCTCGTGAAGCCCGAGCTCAATCCTCCCTCGTGGGTATTCGGTCCTGTTTGGACGACGCTCTACGCGCTCATGGGCGTTTCGCTCTTTCTCATCTGGAGGCGACATTCTGACATTCTCCCTCCTTCGTTCGAAACTACGGCGGGGCAAGGCAAGAATGTCAGAATGCCGCGCCTTTTTACATGGGCGATTGGTGTATTCTTTTTTCAACTCGCACTTAATACGCTGTGGTCCATTTTCTTTTTCGGAATGCAGAATCCCGCGCTTGCTTTTGTAGACATTATCTTCTTATGGCTCGCCATTCTCGCCACGATGATACTTTTCTATCGTATTTCAAAACCCGCTTCATATTTGCTTTTGCCATATATTCTTTGGGTCAGTTTCGCTTCGTATCTCAACTATTCACTTTGGATGCTTAACTGATATGTCCGTGCACATTACCTATTTCGTGCATGGAACGACCACCGATAATGAAGACGGGATATCTTCAGGCTGGAAAGACGTTGAACTTTCCGAGTTGGGGATTCAACAGTCAAAGGAACTCATGCAAAAACTAAAGGATAAGAAATTTAACGCAGTCTTTTGTTCCGATTTGAAGCGAGCCGTGGATTCAGCGCATCTTGCTTTTGACGGCGTTGCTCCAATTATTTCCGATTCGCGGTTGCGTGAGTGCAACTACGGTGTCTACAACGGAAAGCCATCAGAGGTCGTTGAACCGATGCAAGAAGAAAGTATCACCGAACGGTTTCCCGAAGGTGAGAGTTATGAGGACGTGAAGAGAAGGGTCGCCGATTTTCTCGGATTCTTGAAGGAAACCTATGACGGTCGGCACATAGCGGTTGTCTCCCATAAAGCTCCGCAACTTTCGCTTGACGTGCTTCTCAAAGGTAAAACTTGGGAGCAAGCTTTTGCGGAGGATTGGCGGAAAACCAAGTCGTGGAAACCGGGATGGGGCTATACGGTTAACTAACATGAATGTTCAAACAATTTTCGCCACACTTTCCGCCGTTATCGGCATCAGCTCTTTTGTTCCGTACCTTCGGGATATTTTTCGTTTGAAGACGACGCCCCATAGCTACTCCTGGCTCATCTGGGGGTTGCTTCAGGGAACAGGGGCGCTTGCGATGATAAGCTCCGGTGCGAGTTGGGGAGCGGCGTCGGTGACGATTGGTGCTTTTCTGTGTACGAGTGTGTTTCTGCTCTCGCTTCGGTATGGCACGAAGAATATCACTCTGTTTGATACAGTATGCTTTATCGGAGCACTCCTCGCGACTGCGGTATGGTTTTCTTTGCACGATGCGCTTCTTGCCATCGTGCTTGTATCGCTCATTGACCTCTTGGCGTTCTTACCTACGTTCCGCAAAGCGTATGCAGAACCGTACAGCGAAACAACCTTGACGTATGTACTCTCCGGTATCGCGGACGGGCTCGCAATCCTCGCTCTCGGTACATTCAGCGTGACGACTTCCCTCTATTTATTCACGTTGGTGGTTACCAACTTCGCCTGCGCGGGTATATTGTGGTTGAGGCGGGCAAGACTTTGGTCGCAGGCAAATTGATTTTATGCTTATCAAAGAAAATCCCCGCAAGGTCTAACCTTAGGGGGACTGCCTGTAAAAAGGCGATTGTAATTTTCAGAACGGTTGATACTTGCTTCCAACGGGAAGATGACGTCTTCTGCAGAAAGAGTTCATAAATGCATTTTGGACCGAAACGCGGAAAGGTCCTTTTCGCATCAGAAAGAACAGGCCACGTAGAAGAGAAAGAGCTATCGGTTTCGGCGGGATGTTTCTCAAAAGAGTCACTTCCTTTACCGACGCATTTATCCTTCGCCGATATTCCGTGGCGATGTCGACTTTTGCCGAAAGAGTTTCTCCCGCAATCTTGCCGGACAGCATGGCAAAGAAAATCCCTTCGCCGCTGATTTGTTTTACCAACCCCATTGCGTCTCCCGCAAGAAGAGCATTGTCGTGACTGTATGTCTGCGGAATAAAGATGGGGTCTGGCGCTCCGAATGTATTTCGAATCGAAGCTGATTTTGGCACAATCCCTTGACCTATACAGTAGTCGAGGAAGTCATCAAGATACGTCCTCAGTGGTTTCACGTAATTTCCGACAAAACCGAGTCCGACGTAACACCCTGTGCTTGCGGGAAAGACCCATGCATACCCTAACTCTTGCCTGAAGCAGAAGAACACATGGGCGCGGCTTGTAGGGTCGCAGGCAATATCGTGTTCCATGCAAGAGCCGAATTGATTTTTCTTAAGCGAGGGATTGCCTAAACAACGTGCCACTTGGCTATTCCAGCCATCACAGCCGATAACACACGACGCCGCAATCTCATCTTTGCCGTTTGAGACAATAACCTCGTTGCCGCGAAGCGTTACGGAACTGACGGAGAACTGCCGAAAACTGACGTTGCTTTTTTTGAGCGCGGCTTGTAACAGTAAGTCATCGAACTCAACCCTGCGAACGTGGTCAAAGAGATGACCTTCGCGTGCAAATACGGGTTTTGTGTCCCAATACATCGTCATGCCAAAGACTGGATGAGTGTGCAAGTTCGGTTGAATTGCCGAGAAATTTCCAAAGTATAGCCCCCAATCTCTGGAGTTCAAAAGCCCTCCGCCGCAGGGTTTATGACGAGGAAAGGATTTTTTATCAACGATCAAAACATCTCTATTGGCTAGGTAATAGGCGGCTGTACTGCCGGCTGGACCCGCGCCAACGATTACAATAGGTTTTTTCATATACGCGCTTTTCGGCAACTCGTTTTCTGAATTTGTACACTTCAGGTACACTGTTCGAATGAAAAAAGACCAAAAGGCAGACATCTTACCCGTGCGGAGCGCGATGAGGTAG
>LCQF01000009.1 GCA_001004005.1 Parcubacteria group bacterium GW2011_GWA2_49_9 | reverse complement strand
CGGTCGCAAAGATAGTGTAGATGTTCTCAAACTAGTCATTCCACGGTATGATACATCCGCAATGTTAATTCGCCCTTGTCGTTCAATGGATAGGATATCTCCCTCCGAAGGAGATGATGTAGGTTCGATTCCCACCAAGGGCATTTGGTATACTAGACGGACACACTGATGCCTTCAACAACAGTAGCCAAAACTCGTTCGCTTGCGTATATCTTCACGGGCTTTCTCCCGTTTTGGTTTTTTTTACTGTTATTTAAGTTCGGAGGCGGTTTACACTATTCACTGATTTCCCCGCTCGGCGAGCAGTTCTTTCCGCTGTGGGTGGTTGGCCTCCTTATGGGAGGCTGTTCCGTGGTCCAGCTTCTTCTGGACGTTCCGGCGGGGCATATTCTTGACCGATACGGCTACCTTCGCTTTCTCAAGATAACTACCGCTCTTTTTTTGCTGGCGGCGCTGACACTCACCTTCGGTCTTACAAAGCTTACCTATCTCTTGAGCCTACTTTTCAGTATCTTCGGCTGGCTGTTCTTCGGTCCTGGACTGAATGCATATGTGCTTTCCCACGCACCGAAGGAAACGGCAGGAAGATTTATGTCGGTGCGCGATGTGTTCGGTTCTATCGGAGTCGTGCTTTCAAGCGCCTTGCTTCCATTTATCCTCACACAGCGTCCGGAAATTATGGGTACCGCGATTTTCCTTTTACTTCTTATTTCGCTTTTCCTTCTGTATTTCAGCCCGAAGGACCACACCTCGGTGCATGCCGAGAAAAAACTTCCTACACAGCACCACTACATCCGGCGACATTTTATTCCCACGACTCTCCGAGCCCTGAAACGTCTGAACCCCGCGAGCGGAATGCTACTTCTCGTTTCCTTCTCCAGTTCAATCTTTTACGGCTGTATTTGGTTTGTCGTGCCGTTGATTATCGCGCATCAAGCGAATGCGGGACTTCTTGGGCTTGGCCTAGGCATTTTCGATTTTTCCATAGTCGTCCTCGGTTTTCTCCTTGGTAATCTCGCGGACAAAAGCGACAAGCGCGCTCTTATCTTTTTCGGTCTACTCCTCTTCTCAATTTCGGGAATGCTCCTGGGTTTTAATTTCGGATGGTTGTTTCTGCTATTCGGCTTCCTTGCGACATCGGGCGACGAAATGGCGAGTATTTCGCTCTGGTCGTGGCTCCACTCACTTGATAGAGAGCACGACAGTGACGGCGTTGTAGCAGGTGTTATTACGCTGTTTCAGGACCTCGGCTGGGCTATCGGCCCGATTCTTGCCGGTATCGCCTACACCCTCGTTGGTCCGTCGTGGACAATCGTCATAAGCGCCGTGCCGATCCTTATCACCTGGGCGTTCTATCAGCTCGTTATCGGAAGACACGGGAAAAAGCACTTACCATTTTCTGTTATTCCTCAAAAACCACATCGTGCTCGACATAAGACATAATTTCACGCGTCATTGTCATTACTGTCCACAGAAAAATTGACTGAAGCGTCACCAATGAATATACTTGCGGAGGATTGTTCTCACACAGCGGTGAATCCTCCAGATTAGTTGGTCGCGTATGCGACCGATTTTTAATTTATGAGGAATCCCGCCTCTGGTTCACCACGCTGTGGCGACCCAAGGGCGGGATTTTTCTTTATATGCTATACTGTCGTTACAGTTCGTATGCTTTTGTTATTCGTATATTCGTACTGATTGTGTAATTGGTATTCCATGCACTTCGGAGAACATTTAATGATTGACGGATACGGCGGAGATAAAGAAAAACTCGGGGACAAAGAGCTTGTTTTAAGGTGCCTGAATGAACTTCCCGAACTTCTCGGCATGCACAAGATAGCGGAACCGCAGCTCGTTGTTTTCCACGGGAACGACGGTAAGGACCCAGGCGGAGTTTCCGGCGTGGTTCTCATTGCCGAGAGCCATATCAGCATTCACACGTTTACCGAGCGCCGTTTTCTCACTGCCGATGTCTATAGCTGTAGGAATGGTATGGATACGGAACGTATTATCAATTTCTTCACAAGTAAGTTTGTACTGCAGGATGTTGAGCAAGACTTTGTTAAGCGCGGAACACGATACCCCGAGCATAATCTCGCCTAAACATGAGCCTTTCTTCAAGGATATTCTTTTGTATATTCCTGCTCGCACTCGGTACGGCGACCGCGCTTTCGTACTATTGCTATATGGTTTTGCATGATTACCTTGTCGAGGGTGAAGCGCCGCCGGAAGAAGAGCAGCGAGCAGTCATCATTCCGCTTCCTTCCATCGAATAGTATGACGTTCACCGGATTTATAGGCATCGCGTCGGGCATTTTGGCCCTCTGTTCGTATCTTTTTTACATTCCCGCTATCCTGGCGGGCAAAACGAGGCCGAGCCGTGCATCATGGTGGATATGGGGCGGGGTAGGCATACTCATCGTCTGCAGCTACTACGCCTCCGGGGCGCGGGAGACTATCTGGGTGCCGCTTAGCGAGGCGATAGGGCCCGTTATCATTGCTTTGCTCTCCATTAAATATGGCGAGGGGGGCTGGACGAGGCTCGATAAGTGGTGCATCTTCGGCGCACTCATCGGAACATTTTTCTGGTGGTTCACCAGCTCGGCGATAGTAGGGCTCGTGTTCTACCTTTTCACCGACTTCATGGCAGCCATTCCGACGATCAAGAAGTCTTTGCACCGTCCCGAACATGAGGATAAAAAAGCGTGGGGGTTCGTTTTCTTCGGACAGCTTCTCAACCTGTTCGCCGTTGAAAAAGCATTATTCTCCATCTTGGTGTATCCGATCTATATGATCATTACCAATGGAGCGATATTCGCTCTGCAATTCAGAAAGCGCGGCGGAACGGCCTTCAGCTCCATAGATATCGTAAGCCAGTGCCTTTCCGACATCCCCCGCACGAGCGCATTCCAAAAGGCCATAAGCGAGAAAGTCCGTGCGGGGAGCACTGTCCTCGATTCGGGTACCGGTTCGGGGATACTTGCGCTTTTTGCCGCCCGTGCGGGTGCGAAAAAAGTCATCTCGCTCGAATACGACCCCTTCATCTCCGATGCCGCACAGAAGGTCATCGAGGCGAACGGCGCACACAATGTGGAGGTCCGCATCGGCGACGGGCGACGATATGATTTCGAGCCCGGACTTGTGTTCGATGCGGTGATCATGGAAATGCTCACGACCGGAATGATCGAAGAATATCAAGTGAGTGCTGTGAACAACCTGCATAGACGTGGGGCCGTGAATAGGGACACCGTTTTCATCCCGTCCAGCCAGGATACCTTTGTAGCACTTGGGAATTTTGATTTTAGCTGTTACGGACTCAATGTCCCGTTCATTCGTCATACTTGGCGTTTTTACGACCCCGCTCTGCGCTCATTCACAGCCTTTTCAAATAAGACGCTGGTCCATACAGTGGAATTCTCCCAAACGTCTTTGGAACACTGCGAAGCGGTTTTGGACATCGATATCGTCGCCGACGGTGTTATCAACTCCGTACGTCTCACTAGCGTTACAATGCTCACACAAAATATCTCGCTTGGAGATACCGACTCGCTGAACGGCCCGGTTGTGGTGCCTCTCCCGGAAACTACTGTAAGTGCCGGACAGCGCGTACAGCTCTCTATCCGCTATGCTTTCGGAGGAGGCTTCGAGAGTATCCATGTTAGTATAAAGCCATAACTAACCTTACCTTATCTATGCAAGCTCAAGCTGCACTTTGCTTCGCTGAAGCCGCGAGATACCTCGTGCTTTCCAGCCACGTGCCGAAGTTCATCTACTACACGCACCTTACCGCGCTTTCTCTTTCGCTTGTCATCGGCCTGTTCGTCTACTTCAAGGACCGCAGGAGTCTGACGAACAAGATACTCTTCTGGAGCCTCGTCCCATTCCTGCTGTGGGTGTTCTTCAATGTCATCATTTGGGCAAGCAACCGAAGCGACCTTATCATGTTCCTCTGGTCGCTCCAGATAATGCTCGAGCCACTCACCTATATCGGGATGTTCTATCTCGTCTATGTGTTCGTAAACAAACATGACGCTCCACTCAACGCGAAGGTTATCGCGGCCATCGTTTATACCCCGCTCATCCTCATCACCCCGACCATCTATAGCCTCGAAGGATTCGATCTCTCGCTTTGCATCCCGATCGAATCATTCTATGCCTACTATACCTATGTCCTTGAGCTCCTCTCCATCATCGGCATCGCTACCTACGCCATACGCCGTTTCCTACAAGAGAAGAGTGCCGACACCAAAAGAGAGATAGCGCTTCTTGCGACCGGCGTTATTCTGTTCCTCCTTATGTGGGCGTCGGGCAATATCTTCGGAAGCTTTACCGACGATTGGGTGAATTCGCAATTCGGGCTTTTTGGCACTCCGATTTTTGCCGCGTTCATCGGATACCTTGTCGTGCGATACAAGATGTTCAACGTGAAGCTCCTCGGAACACAGGTGCTCGTCGGAGCGCTCTGGATGCTCGTGGTCTCCCTCCTTTTCCTCCGAACCATCGAGACGGTACGGATCATCGTTTCGTTCACCGCCATCCTGCTCCTCATAGTCGGTATCTATCTTATCTGGTCGGTGAAGCGGGAAGTTGAACAACGAGAACGTATAGAAAAACTGGCAAGAGAGCTGGAAAGTGCCAACGCGCGTTTAAAGGAACTGGACCACCTGAAAAGCGAATTCGTGTCGCTCGCCTCACATCAAATCCGAGGACCGCTGACCGCCATCAAAGGGTACGCCTCAATGATGACGCAGGGGGATTATGGCGTCGTCCCCGAAAATCTTAAAGAAATTATACAAACTATTTCCAACTCCAGTAACGCGCTTGCGGTCGTCGTGCAGGACTTTTTGGATGTCTCCCGCATTGAGCAGGGAAAGATGAAGTATGATTTCTCCGATGTTGATTTCAGCACACTGGTATCCGATGTGGCGAAGGAACTTACACCGAATGTGGAGCGTAAACATCTTTCGCTCACGCTTGATATCGCGCCGTCCATAACCGTTCATGCTGATGCCGGAAAAGTGCGGCAGGTGATTGAAAATCTTGTTGATAACGCACTTAAATACACGCCGAAGGGCTCTATCCTTGTCGCCGTGAAGCGAACTGGTGCGGGAACGGTACAGCTCTCGGTCAAGGATACGGGCGTCGGCATCAAGCCGGAAGTACTGCCGAGGCTGTTTCAAAAATTCAGCCGCGCGGAGGATGCGAGCAAAGCGAATATTCTCGGTACCGGCCTTGGACTCTATGTAGCTCGCCAACTTATTGAGGCGCAAAAGGGAAAGGTTTGGGCCGAGTCGGATGGTGAAGGAAAAGGGTCTACGTTCTTCGTGGAGTTACCAACGAAGTAAATTTCTAATTCCTAATTCACCTAATTTCTAATAAAATTCCAAATTTCTGAATTGGACATTGATGGCATTTTATTAGATGAATTAGAAATTAGGTAATTAGGTGAATTTTTATTGAATTCCTGCTAAAGTACCGCTATGTCTAAAGACCGCAAAATACTGCTATCCGGTATCCAACCTTCAGGCCGACCTCACATCGGGAACTATTTCGGCGCGATGAAGCAATTCGTGGAACTCCAGAAGGAACACGAGACGTTTATTTTTATTGCCGACTATCACGCGCTGACGACACTTCAAAATCCAAAGGAGCTCAAACAGAATATCCTGAATGTGGCAATTGATTACCTCGCCATCGGTCTTGACCCGAAGAATGTCACGCTCTACAAGCAGTCCGACATTCCCGAGCATATGGAGCTTGCATGGATATTTGAGTGCCTGACCACCGTCCCGTATCTGGAGCGCGCGCACGCGTTCAAGGACGCGCAGGCGAAGCGGAGCGAGGTAAATGTCGGCACGTTTAACTACCCGCTACTTATGGCGGCGGATATTTTACTGTATGACGCGGATGTCGTACCGGTAGGGCAGGACCAAAAACAGCACGTAGAAATCGCCCGCGATACCGCGGAGAAGTTTAATCGTGTCTATGGAGAGACATTCAAACTTCCGCAACCGATGATTCTTTCCGACGTCAGCGTAGTGCCGGGTATTGACGGAGAGAAGATGAGCAAGAGTAAAGGAAATACGATTCCGCTTTTTGCCGAAGATGCCGAGATTGAAAAGTGTGTGATGAGTATTGTGACAGACTCTTCGGGTGGAATCCCAAAAAATGTCCACGAAATCCATACGTTGTTTGCGTTAGACGGGCACCGTCCGACAAGCTTGTCGGACGGTGCCCGTCTCGATGACTTTTACGCACAGAACGAGGGCAAATATAAAATATTGAAGGAAGCGCTTATTGAAGATATCAAAACATTTATCCGCCCGCTTCGGGAGAAGCGTAAGTCGATTGCCGAAGACAAGGAAGCCGTACTCAAAATGTTAAAGGAAGGTGGCCTCCGTGCCCGCGCCAAAGCCTCGGCAAAGATGGAGGAGGTGCGGGAAAAAGTGGGGGTGAAGTTGTATTAATTTCCTAGATTAACCCTAAAAACTATGGAAAAATGGGAATACAAAATTATAGAACCGAATGTTAGGGGCTGGCTTAATAGAAAGATTGATTCTAGTGCGGAGCCGTCATTAAATGAGTTGGGCAATCAAGGATGGGAGCTTGTCGCAATAACTCCGCTTGCGGGTACCAGTGCTTCAAGTTGGGGAAGCAGTACCACAAGTTTTGTTTTGATTTTTAAGCGGAAAATGATTTAAAAAATCTGTCGACAAGGAAAAATAAAAGAAAAGAAATCTAAGGGTGCTGCAATAGTCCATCGTGTATAGTTCAAATTCAAAAATGAGCACCAACACCTTCGCGCGAAATGTCGCATCGGATAAGATGAAAAGGTTGGGTTTTACTGTTATACAAAACGGCCGCGATTTTATAGTTAGGGGAAAGCGAATAAATGTCCGAGGGTGTAATATCAACAACGGAATGGCTCAAAAAACCGGCCCGGGATGGAATAGGCTTGACCCGAAAAAATTTGACTACTGTGTCTGTGTTGCGTTTGACAAGGATTTAGACACTGTTCGTTACTTTATATTTTCACGAAAAGAGGTTGAAGAGTTTCCTAATGTTGTCTGGAAAAATACTCCCAAATTAAAGAATATTATGCTTAAACAAGAGGACGAGAAATTAGACAGCCTTATAAAATCTAGCGAGGATGCGTGGGGCAAAATTAAATAAAATGGTAAACCAGTGTATACCGAAAAATATCGTAACTCCTCACGCTCTCTTAACATCCCCCTTATCAAAGGGGGTGGACGCATTCTTATGCGCCGGGGGTTGTGTAGAACACCCCTCCTACGACGTCACGTCGGAGTGTTCCCCTTGCTAGGGGAGACACAGACGAGTGTGAGGGGTTACAAAATATCGCCTATCCACAGAGCCGGATTTTTGGTAACATCTTGTGTATGCGGATAGAGATTATCACTGAGCCAATCACGAGAGCCGAGGCAAAGGAGATTGCGATGGAAGTATACGGCACTATGGTTAAAGGGGTTGCCGATATAGAGCGAGGAGTTATCGCACTTGGAGGCAAGTGGCATATGGACGCGAACACAAAGCTTACGGAAAACGGTTCAAAACAGAATATGGTATGGGGCTTCAACCTGTATCCCGAAACGAACGGAGAAGAGCGCGTTGAGTATGTGGCGCTCATCAATATTCGCCCGGCACTCGGCAATCGCGATATGTATATTGAAGATGCAATGATACGTGAAAAGATGCGCGTTATTATTGACCGACTTATACCATGAATGAAAGCCGAGATATTTTTCTTGTTGCAAACCTCGGGAGCGAGGTAACTCGGCTTTTGCATGCCAGATCAGAACACAACGTCGAAAGGATGCGTGGAGCGTACGAGAGAGCGTGTGGTATCGTGGAAGAGCTTACAATCACGACTAATGAAGGTGGAAGGCAAGAGTCGGTCGTTTTGCGAACCGTCTTGGACGACCTTGTAAGTCCTAACCCTCTACTTTCAATTAATCAAGAAACGTTAAAGAGTTATTTCCTACCCTTTGCTCATCTGGTACTTGGTGTAGGTCGTTGACATAACCGGCTTTTCTTTTTTCCTGCCTGTGGTACAGTATGAGAAAGCAATGAAGCCGATGACACGGCTTGGTCCCGACGAAGAAGACTTGTCGGGGCAGGCTAAGGGAAGAACAGGGCTACAACAGTTGCAGACAACTGTTCGCCCACAGTAGACCCCTTCGGGAAAGCCCGTTACAGCTTGAATTAAGGTCTTGTGAGTTTGACGACAGGCAAAGCCCTGCTTCGCCAAGGCTACGCAGGGCGCAGTAAGGTGGCACCACGACTAGACGCGGATAGATGCGGATAACACGCAGATTGACGCGGAAAGAACGTCCTTACAAAACCATCCTTCGGGGTGATTTTGTAAGGGCGATTTTATTTTTATTACCTTGAATTACGAAACTCCGCATAACACCGGTTTCTGTCATTCCAACGAAAGTTGGAATCCAGATTTCTGGCTCTCTATTCTGGATTCCTGCCTCCGCAGGAATGACAAGACAAGAGTTTAGTAATTCACAGTTTATTATTTTAATTTTCTATTATGAGCCCTACACGAACATTTATCGCAAAACTTAAGGAAATGGTCGGACAGGAAGTCACCATCAAAGGCTGGGTGGATATTCGGCGCGACCACGGCAAGCTCATTTTCATTGACCTACGCGACGCGTCGGGCAAAGTCCAAATGATTGCACTCCCCAGCCACGCCGAGGCACATAAGCTGGCGGGTACGGTCCGTCCCGAGTGGGTCATTTCGGTATCCGGCAAGGTAAATCAGCGCCCGGAAAAATTGGTAAACAAAAACGAACCGAACGGGGAGGTTGAACTTGAAATCCTCTCAATTGAAGTACTGAACGAGGCACTCACCCCGCCGATTGACGTGCGTAGCGATGGAAAGGAAATAGGGGAGGAGGCTCGGCTGAAATACCGCTATTTGGACCTTCGCCGACCACGTTTGCAGAAGAATATTCGCAACCGCCATAAAATTATCAAATATATCCGCGACTTTCTGGACAAAGAGGGTTTCGTGGAAATCGAAACCCCGAATCTTACCAAATCTACGCCGGAGGGTTCGCGCGACTTCATCGTACCGTCCCGCATCAGCCAAGGAAAGTTTTACGCGCTTCCGCAATCACCTCAACAGTACAAACAGCTCTTGATGGCCGCCGGAATGGAAAAGTATTTCCAAATTGCCCGCTGTTTCCGCGACGAAGACACCAGAGGAGACCGTCAGCCGGAATTCACCCAGCTTGACCTTGAAATGAGCTTCGTGGAGCGTGAGGAAGTTATGGCGCTCAATGAACGACTACTCATAGATATCGTGAAGACGCTGTACCCGAATAAAAGAATCCAAACGCTTCCGTTCCCGCGCCTCACGTACAAAGAAGCGATGGAAAAATACGGAAGCGACAAGCCTGATATTCGGACCGACAAGAACGACCCCGACCTGCTCGCCTTTGAATGGGTGATTGATTTCCCGTTTTTTGAAAAGGATGACAAAGGAGGCTGGACCTTCACGCATAACCCTTTTTCTCGCCCGCAAAATGAGCATATGGAGCGTCTGCTGAAAAAAGAAGATATTAGCGGGATTTTGACGACGCAGTATGACGTCGTGCTAAACGGCAATGAAATCGGTGGCGGCAGTATCCGTAACCACCAGCCCGAAGCACTTCGGAAAGTGTTTGAGATTATGGGACACAAAGCGGAGGATATAGAGCGAAACTTCGGTCATATGCTCACCGCGTTCGCGCATGGCACGCCTCCGCACGGCGGTATCGCGTGGGGGCTAGACCGCTTCGTCACGCTTCTGGAGAACGAGCCGAACATTCGTGAAGTTATCGCTTTCGCCAAGACGGGCGACGGGCGTGACCTTATGATGGACGCGCCGTCCGAGGTTGCCCCCGAACAGCTTCTGGAGCTGGGGATAAAAATTGCGAAGGAAAAGTAGGGTTTAGTACCCGTTTTCACAAGAATACCTTTCTACACAGCCGTAAAAGTGGTATAGTTTTGCGATGACTCCCTTTGAGGTAAAACAAGAGAAATTTGAAGGCCCACTGGACCTCCTCTTGACACTGGTTGAGCGCCGCCAGCTTCATATCGGCGATATCGCGCTCTCAAAAGTGACGGATGACTTCCTGAACTATTCAAAGGATTTTATTGACTTCCCGATTGCCGAAAGCGCGCAGTTTGCGTACATCGCTTCCACGCTTCTGCTTATCAAGTCAAAAGCGCTTCTGCCGCAACTTTCACTCTCTCGTGAAGAAGAGGAGAGCATGGAGGACCTCCAGAATCGGCTGAAGCTCCTGCAGCGTTTCCGCGAGTTGTCTCGCCACGTGCGGACACGATTCGGACAGTCCGCGATGTACCTTCCACTGGAACGAAAAGTGGTGCCGATATTCGCCCCGCCGAAAGACGTTTCCGTGGCATCGCTTCTTCTGGGGATTCGCTCCGTGCTTGCCTCCATACCGAAAGTTGAAGAACTTTCAAAGGTAGCGGTGAAGAAAGTGATAAGCCTTGAAAAGATGATTGAGAATTTGAAGGAGCGCATTACCTCCGCCCTCCGGATGAGCTTCAAAGAATTTGCGGCTATGCAAAAAGGCGAGCGTGTTAACGTGATTGTCGGTTTCCTCGCGATGCTTGAACTCGTGAAAGATGGACTCCTCCACGCGACACAGGAAACTCCGCACGGAGATATTATGATGGAGACAGGAAGCGTGGACGTACCACGCTACTGACTGTTAACTCTTAACCATTGACCGTTAACGGTTAAAAGTCAAAAGTTAACAGTTGCCGCGCAAGAAGACACTTATTTATAAGTACAACCTAAATGAACACTGAACTGGAAAAGATACTAGAGGCTGTTCTCTTTTGGCGCGGAGAACCGATGACGCTCCCCGAGCTTTGCCGCGCACTCAAACTTCCTTCAGTGGATGTGAAGAAAGGCCTGCAAAGTCTCAAGGAGAAATTGCAGGGACGTGGACTTTCGCTTATCCAAACCGAGGACGAATACGCGTTCGCGACCGCCCCCGATACACACGAACTTATTGAACGTCTGCGCAAAGAAGAACTCGCAAGAGACCTCGGTAAAGCGGCACTTGAGACCCTGTCCATCGTACTGTATAAAGAGAGGGTATCACGGCGAGATATTGAATATATCCGTGGTGTCAATTCAACCGCGATACTCCGAAGTCTGCTTATCCGAGGCCTTATAGAGCGACGTCAGAGCGAGGACGATGAACGAGTGTTCCTCTACCGCCCTACAATTGACCTCCTCTCCCTCCTTGGAATTAGTTCGTTTGAAGAGCTTCCCGAGTTTAAGGAAATCCGCACGGAACTTTCCGTGGCACAAACTACTGCTGTGGCGGCCGAGACACCACTTGATGATGAGGATGAAAATTAGTCTAATTTCTAATCCCTAAGCTGCGCTAGGACAAGTAACACCTCATAAAAGGTTACATGCTGAATTTAGAAATTGGAAATTTTATTAGAAATTAGGTGAATTAGGTAATTAGAAATTTAGTAGGTTAGATTGGGAGCAGTCATCTCTCTATGATTCAAAAATGGTACGAGCAACATAGCCACATCATTCGCCCGGAGTATTTCTTCTGGGCGGCTACTCTTTGCTCATTTTTCTTTTTGATTAGTGCGCCGAACCCGACAGTCCCCTCCACTGCGGTTGCCGCGGTTGGAGGAGTTACCGCGCCGAAAGAAAATCCGTTTGACTCTGTTTCGCTTTCGGCCAAAGCCGCGTATGTGTATGACGTAAAAGCTGGAAAACCTCTGTTTGCGAAAAACGAAGATGAGGTGTTACCTCTCGCTTCGGTTACCAAAATTATGACCGCGGCAACCGCCCTTTCCTTTCTCCCCGAAACTACCTACATCACGATTGACGCCGAGGCCATACGAGCGGAAGGGAACAGCGGGCTTACGGTGGGCGAACGCTGGCTACTACGCAACCTGTTGAAGTTCACGTTGATTGAATCGTCCAACGATGGAGCGGTAGCTGTTTCATCTTCAGTTGGTGGCATTCTGGCCACGAGCACGCAAAGCAATGAGGAAAGTCGCGCATTGTTTGTCGGAGAGATGAACAAATTGTCGGAGCTTATCGGACTTTCCTCAACACGTTTCTTGAATGAGAGCGGACTAGACCTTGATACGGAGCGCGCCGGCGCGTACAGCACCGCCAAGGAAACGTCGCATATGCTCGCGTACGGCCTTGAGAAATTTCCTTCAATTTTTTCGGAGACACGATGGAGCGAGCTCTTACTTGCCGGAGATAGAGAGGACCATGAAGCGAAAAACACCAACAAGGAAACCGATACGTTCCCCTTGCTTATCGCCTCTAAGACGGGATACACTGACCTTGCCGGCGGAAATCTTGTTATCGCGTTTGACGCAGGTTTCAATCATCCGATTATCGTTTCCGTTCTCGGTTCCACTATTGACGGTCGGTTCACCGACGCGGAAGCGCTGGTGTGGGCAGCCCTCGCGTATCTCCAGAATAATTAGTTGTGATACGCGAGAATTTTCAATTTCCAATTTCCAATTTTCAAAATCCGATTTAAGAATTTAAACATTGCTACCTTGATTGAAAATTGATAATTGTAAATTGATACTTCTTTATGCTCCTAGATTTAATCAAAGTTTTTCTTCCCGCGCTGCTGGCCTTCGCGCTCGGTATCGGTATTACGCCGGTCATCAGCCACTACCTCTACACACACAAGATGTGGAAGAAAAAAGTGGGGAAGGGAGAGGGAACACCTCTGTTCAACAAGCTACACGAAACCCGCGAGACGGGTACGCCACGAATGGGCGGGGTGATTATCTGGATTTCCGCCACTATCGCGATTGTGGGTATTTACGTACTGGCCAGTCTTTCCAATTTCCCGCTTATAGAAAAATTGGATTTCCTGAACAGAAACCAGACGTGGATTCCGTTCGCGGCGCTTTTTATCGGCGCGTGCATCGGCCTTATTGATGACCTTTTTGAGGTGCGTGGAACAGGCGACTACAAGGCTGGAGGGCTTTCACTCGGGAAGCGTCTGCTTATCGTCGGCGTGGTTGGCTTACTGGCAGGTCTGTGGTTCCACTATAAGCTTGATGTGACGAGTATCGGCATCCCGTACTTCGGACCACTCGCCCTCGGATGGCTTATCATTCCTCTATTCGCGCTCGTAATGCTCGCGGTCTACTCGGGCGGAATTATTGACGGGATTGATGGGCTCGCAGGAGGTATTTTCGCCGTCATTTTCGGCGCGTATGGCGTTATCGCTTTCTTCCAAAGCCAAATAAACCTCGCCGCGTTCTGCGCGGCGCTTCTTGGCGGCATCCTCGCTTTTCTGTGGTTTAATATCCCACCCGCCCGTTTTTATATGTCGGAGACGGGGAGTATGGCACTCACACTTACACTCGCGATTGTCGCGTTTATGACCGACTCTCTTGGCGAGGGAGAAGGGTTATTCGTCCTCCCCATTATTGCTTTTCCACTCTTTGCGACCAGCGCCTCGGTAATTTTACAAAAACTGTGGAAACGGTTCTTCGGGAAGAAGCTCTTCATTATTTCACCACTCCACCACCACTTTGAGGCCATCGGCTGGCCGTCCTACAAGGTAACGATGCGCTACTGGGTACTTTCGGTTATTTTCGCACTCCTCGGCCTTATCGTAACGCTGGTCAGCTAAGGTACCCGCGCATGATGTTCTTATTCGCATGCGCTATTCGCCAAGCGTATCCACTATGAAGCAATTCGCACAAAGAATCATCCGCACATATTTTACCGCTTCAAATAAACCGGACACGTGGCTTCTCTCCATCGTGGTTTGTCTTGTCGTCTCGGGACTTCTCATCTTTTTATCCGCTTCACTCGGCCTCCTCGCGCGTGACGGAGCGAGCTTCGGAAATATCGCCACGACTCGCCTCCTCGCGACGATACTTGGCGCTGGGGTCGCGTACGTCGCTTCCGTATTTCATTATAAACATTTGCGGAGATATACACTTGCGATACTTCTTGCGGCCATTGTCCTTACCGCGCTTGTCTTTATTCCGGGAATCGGACAGGAGCATGGGGGAGCGCGCCGATGGATATCGCTATTTGGTTTTTGGTTCCAGCCGGCCGAATTCTTGAAAATCGCCTTCGTTATTTACACCGCCGCGTTCTTCGCCACCGTCAAAGACAAAGTGCAAACATTCACCTACGGACTTCTTCCACTGTTCGCACTTCTTGGCATCGCGGGCTTCTTGCTCCTGCTTCAGCCCGACACCGATACGTTTGTGGTGCTCTTTATGGCGATGTTCGCGATATTCCTCGCGGCGGGAGGACGGCTCCGGCACATCGGCCTTATGTTGCTTGTCGGCGTTATCGCCATAAGCCTCCTTATCGCCTCAAAGCCCTACCTTATGAATCGTGTCACGACATTTCTGAACCCTGCGGCGGACCCGCAAGGCACCGGCTGGCAGGTTCAGCAATCACTGATTGCCATCGGTTCGGGCGGCCTCACAGGGAAAGGATTCGGCCAAAGTGTGCAGAAATTTTCTTACCTTCCCGAACCAATCGGCGATTCTATTTTTGCCGTCGCAGGGGAAGAATTCGGTTTTATCGGTACCGTCACACTGATTTTGCTGTTTCTCGCGCTTCTCCTGCGGGGACTCCGTATCGCTTCTCGCGCACCCGACCTTTTTAGTGGACTGCTCTCTATCGGTATTGTTATACTCATAGGTGCCTCGGCGTTTATGAATATCGCGTCAATGCTCGCGATTATCCCGCTTTCGGGCCTGACGCTTGCCTTTGTCAGTCACGGAGGTACGTCACTAGTTATTACACTGTTTGAAGCGGGGATATTGTTGAATATCTCTCGTTACCAAAAATCATAATGCGGATACCGCGAATGAAGAATGCCAATGCCGCAAATGGGAGTCATATTCGTAGTATTCGCTGTATTTGCATTCGGCATTAGTAGTATTCGCATTATGGTATGAAAATACTTTTTACTGGCGGCGGTTCAGGCGGGCATTTCTATCCCCTTATCGCGATTGCGGAGGAGGTTATTGCTCTCGCCAAAGAGGAGCGCCTTATCGCGCCGGAGCTTTTTTTTATGGCACCCGAACCCTACGACGAGGGTTTACTTTTTGACCACCAGATTACGTTTATTAAGGTTTCTACGGGTAAACTCCGCCGCTATGCTTCGGTAAAAAACATTACCGATATGTTTAAGACTGCGTGGGCAATTCTTAAGGCAACGGTTAGTATGTTCCGCATCTATCCAGACGTCGTAGTGGGGAAGGGAGGGTTCGGTAGTTTCCCAGCGCTGTTCGCGGCACACTTTTGGAAAATCCCCGTCATCATCCACGAGTCCGATTCGGTGCCGGGAAAAGTGAACAAGTGGGCGGGAAAATTCGCCACACGCGTCGCCGTCTCATTCGCGGATGCCGCCAATTCATTTAAAAAGGAGAAAGTGGCCTACACGGGGAATCCTCTTCGGCATGACATTGTATCTCCAGAAATACCAAAACGAAGCGACTTTGGCCTTGAAGAGGGCACCAAAGTTATATTCGTTATTGGCGGTTCGCTTGGTTCGGTAACACTGAACGAAACAGTACTCCAAAGTCTTCCCGAATTGGTACGCGACTATGAAATAGTGCACCAGACGGGAAAAGCAAATCTTACGGATATGACCGCACGGGCGAAGGTTCTTTTACAGAACAATCCTCTCCAACGCCGGTACCATCCGTTCGGGTATCTTTCTACGCGGCAGGTCGCCGCCGCGGGCGGACTTGCCGACCTTATCATCTCGCGGGCGGGTTCAACCATTTTTGAGATTGCCGCGTGGGGAAAGCCTTCAATTTTGATACCCATTACCGACTCAAACGGCGACCACCAACGTGAAAATGCGTACGCGTATTCGGAAAATGGTGCCGCGGATGTGCTGGAAGAAAGCAACCTAACGACGACCCTTTTTAAAAATCAGATTGATAAAATTTTTGCCGATGAGAACCGCTACAAACTGATGTCGGAGCGGGCGCGCCATTTCGCCAAGCTGGACGCGGCAAACGTTATCGCCCGTGAAATTCTTGAAATTGCCCTTAAGCACGAAAAGTCTTAATTCCTCCCTTGCTAAGGGAGGTGGCGAGTCTTCCCCGCCTGCCAATCGGCGGGCAGGGAGCCGGAGGATTTTTCCTCCTCCCACTCTTTAGAGGGTGAGAAGCGAACACCTGGAGCCTCGCAAGACTTTGAGCGTTTTGTCTTCAAAAGGCGAAAAGTATACAGCTCCCGTAGGGAGGTTGGGTGAGGTGTTTCCGCGATTTAGCATTAGTGTACGAACGTATACTATTGCTAAATAACAAGATGCCACAAATGGGTATCTTGAGGCTCCCCTTGGCAAAAAAGGAAAAGGTTCTCTACCTGTCCCACCATATGCCGCAACACCTCCAATCGGTCATCCACGAAGTGAGTGATGCCAACCTCTTGGCAAATCCGCACCTTGTCCCGAAAGTCGGTACAAAAGTGCATATTCTCGCTTGGCATGACCGACTCAAATCCGTGGTGGCGAAGCCATCTACGAACGCGCGGCTCCATAAACCCTTGCGTATCAACCTTTGACACAAGATGCACCGAGGAGAAACCGTTTTCCCTAACCCACCTTAGGGTTTGCAGTGCACCAGCAAATGGTTTTACCCGGAGGTATCCCTTTGCGTCCAGCTTTGGGTTCTCAAGAGAGTTGCAACTACTGTTGGGCACCGATTTCTTGAGCACCCGTCCCCAATCGGTTCCAAATATTTTCGTATTCAAGCGCTATCCCTTTCAGTTGAGGTTAGTACAGTTTGTGAGGAGAAAACGAGTTTCTGCCTCCAAGTTCTGTGCCAACTTTTTGGCAAGGAACACCGCTTCTTTTCAATTTCAAAGTAACCTTCTCTTAAGAAAAAGTCAAGTTTTGCAACATAATCCTGATTTTGATTAGTACAAACATCGTATGCTATACTCTCAATATGTTTACTGACACCGACATAAAAAAACTGAAAGGTCTGCTTGCTCCTCTCGCAACGAAAAAAGAGCTTGTACGCTTGCATGAGACTCTGGCCACGAAAAAGGATCTCTTAGGGGTCACTTCTGATGTTCTAGACCTTAAAGCCGACATGACAGTCTTGCGGTCGGACATGAGTGAGCTGAAGAGCGACATGAAGGCCCTTCGGGAAACTGTTCAAGAAATGGCGATAACTGTTGATAAGTTTATGAAGATAGCGCTTGACCTCAAGGAGGAACATGCGGCAATCAGCGTCCAGCTAACCCGCCACGAGCGATGGTTCAAAGAAATAGCGAAAAAAACCGGCATATCGTTTGAGATATAGTTTTGCATATGACTGTTATCACCCGTTTCCCCCCATCACCGACTGGATTTTTTCACATCGGGCGCGCCCGGACGTTTCTTTTTAATTATCTTTTCACGCGGCAGAATGGCGGGAAAATTGTTTTCCGCATCGAGGACACG
Source organism: Parcubacteria group bacterium GW2011_GWA2_49_9 (assembly GCA_001004005.1). Classification (GTDB taxonomy): domain Bacteria; phylum Patescibacteriota; class Minisyncoccia; order Phycocordibacterales; family UBA10002; genus UBA10002. The sequence goes on along the minus strand of LCQF01000009.1, from coordinate 24,877 downwards.
GATAAAGAACGTTCGAAAATCGAGTACGAAAAAGATATCATCGATGGTTTGCGGTGGCTCGGCATCACCTGGGACAACGCGGTTATTGCACGCCAGTCCGAACGGAATGAAATCTACAAAAAGTATCTCCAAAAAATCATAGCCGATGGAAACGCGTACCTATCGAAAGAAACACCGGAGAAGGAGGGGGAGCGCGCCGAGGTAATTCGCTTCAAAAACCCCAAAAAGGTGGTCACCTTTACTGACATTATACGTGGCGAGGTTTCTTTCGATACAACCGATTTAGGCGATTTTGTGATTGCGAAAAGTCTTGAGGAACCGATTTACCACCTTTCCGTTGTGGTGGACGATTTCGAGATGGGGGTGACGCATGTTATCCGCGGTGAGGACGGCATTTCCAACACTCCGCGTCAGATTCTTATTCAAGAAGCTATCGAAGCGCCACGACCACTGTATGCGCATGTTCCGCTGATCCTTGCGGAAGACCGCTCTAAACTTTCGGCACGTCACGGCGCTGTCGGCGTGACAGAGTACCGAACAAAAGGATATCTTCCCGAAGCGATTATTAACTATCTCGCACTTCTCGGGTGGAATCCGGGTACCGACCAAGAGCTGTTTACGCTTGAAGAACTCATAGGAAAATTTGACCTTGCGAAGGTGCAAAAAGGCGGGGCAATCTTCAGCGAAGAAAAGTTGCGTTGGGTAAATAAGGAGTACCTGAAAAAAGCGGGGGTAAAAGCAGTCATACCGTATATACCCGCCGAACTTACAAAAGGGAAGTCGGAACTGCAAATACAAGCGCTCGCCGAAATGCTTTTGGAACGAATCAGTGTATACGGCGACATGAAGACCGAGCTCACGGCCGGAGAATATGACTATCTCTTGAAAAAACCGGTATATCCGAAAGAAATGCTTCGGTGGAAAAAGGCGAAAAGTGAACCGCAGGAGCATCTTGAAAATGTATGCTCACTTGTAGAAAAGATTTCTCCGGATGCATATACCGTTTCGGGTATTAAGGAGGCTCTGTTCCCTTACGCCGAGGCGAAAGGGAAGGGGGATGTGCTGTGGCCAACCAGAGTAGCACTTTCGGGAAAGGAGCAATCCCCCGACCCATTTACGCTTGCCGCCATACTGGGAAAAGAGGAAACACTGGCACGCCTTCAAAGCGCGGTAAAATTACTTGGTTAGTTTTTATCTCCCCTCCTTTCCAAGGTGAGAAGCGAATACGTGGAGCTTCGCAAGACCTTGAGCGCTCCGTCTTCGGAGAGAGCGGAAGGTGTATAGCTTCTGTAAGAAGGGGATAGAGGGGTGGTTGTGTTATAATTCGGAAATGCCTAAATTTCGTGCTGTTTTTTTATATACCTTAATCCTGCTTTTCTTAGCTTTTCACACATTTTCTGCGCGTGCCGACACGATAACCGACCTCAAAAACAAAATTACCGAACGGAACACTGCCATTGCAGACCTTGAGAAAGAAATTGCCGGCTATCAGGAACAGTTGGAAACAACGGGAAAGGAAACTAAAACTCTTCAGAACACGATACGAAGCATAGACCTTGAACAGAAAAAACTTTCGGCACAAATCAAACTTACGGAAAACAGAATTTCCGCCGTGAATCTCCGTTTGCAGGAGCTCGCGGACGCCATAGACGTGAAGGAAAACAAAATCGGCGAAAGCAGGAGCGCACTCGGACAGACCATACGGAATCTCAACGGAGCGGAACAGCAAACACTTGTTGAAACGATACTCTCGGGAGCGACACTCTCCACCATGTGGGGAGTGGTTGATGACCTGCAGCGATTCCAGAAAAATTTGGAGGACGACTTGAATAAAACAAGGGCACTGAAAGCCAACCTTGAGGGCGTGCAAACCGAAACAAAGAAGAACAGGGAGCGGCTGGTGACGCTACGCACCGACCTGTCGGACCAAAACATCTTACTTGTCCAGAACCGGAAAGCGAAAAATACGCTACTCGCGTCAACTAAAAGTAAGGAAACGGAGTACCGAAAAATTCTCGCCGAGAAAGTAGCCAAGCGTGACGCGTTTGAACGGGAACTCTTACAATTTGAATCGGAACTTCGTTTTGCCATAGACCCCTCACTTCTTCCTGCGGCAGGCTCCGGCGTTCTGAAATGGCCGCTTGACAGCATCCGCATTACGCAAAAATTCGGCGATACGGCCTTTGCCAAGAGCGGCGCGTACAATGGCAAAGGGCACAACGGCGTTGACTTCGGCGCGCCTACCGGCACTCGCGTTAAGTCGGCGCTTAGCGGAGTCGTACGAGGGACCGGAGATACCGATGCGGTCTGTCCCGGAGCTTCATACGGTAAATGGGTACTTGTGGAGCATGCGAACGGGCTTTCAACTCTGTACGCTCATTTCTCACTTATCAAAGTCGCGCAGGGACAGTATGTCGGGACGGGAGAACTCCTTGGCTACAGTGGAGACACCGGTTACTCAACCGGCCCGCATCTGCACTTAACCGTCTACGCCACCCAAGGCGTCCGCGTGATGGAGCGTAAAAGTGCCGTCTGTAAGGGCACCTACACGATGCCGATTGCGGACCTGAAGGCGTACTTGGACCCGCTTAAGTATTTGTGAAATCTCCTTTCATTTGATATAATTTCGAGCAAGAGAAATGTGGTAGGTTTAGTAGGAATTGAGGAATATGGCCAGTCTTTTGATTGTAATTCCAATCTTAATAGTATTCTTCATCTGGAAGAAACGGGAACCAACTCAAAATGAATTCGGGTTTTGGATTTTATTTTTGTTGCCAATTGTAATAAATATAGGATTATTTATTTCAAAAGAAGAACCGATCTGGTGGCTTTTTGTAGTGTTCTGGATACTAGCATTTGGTGTTCTAGTGGAAAAAAGGGGTTCTTAATTTCACATAGCGAATCCTGCTCTAAAACGAAAATAGGCGGGATTCAGATAAACAATGTTATAATAAAGACATGGCTAGAATCAAACAAAAAAGGGTTAGTAAACTGGGGATTAGGTCGTCAGAGAGTACGACATTTGCAAAAGCAGTGCAAGGACAAAATACTAACACTGAAAAAGCACTTCAGGTACTAACATCTATTAGATTGAACGAGACAGAACGGGAACTTATACTTAATCCGCCCATACATGAAAGAGTTGCGGGAAATTCGCAATAGCAATATTTTATTGGATGCAAATATTCTTATCCACTACGCGGCGGAAGGATTTGCTGAACGAAGCGGAAACATACTAAGGATATTGCATCAGAATAAAAATCTTCTAACAGTGTCGCATATTACTGCTTTTGAACTGTTGAATTGCGACCCGAAAGACAGACGACGAGAAAAATATCTCAAATTCGTCAATGGCGTCCGTAACCACCCTGTAAACCAAGCCATATTTCAAAATGCCGCTGTTTTATCCAATGAGTGTAAGCGCCTAGCAAGGAGCTACAACCGAATATTTCCAATACCAGACCTCATACTAGGAGCTACAATCTTATTTTATCCGAACGACACAGTTTACCTTCTGACAACTGATCGGAATGACTTCTTTGATCCCCTCTGGGAACTTGTCGCCCATCAACAAATTCTTAAGGAGGAAAACGAGGCGGTTGAGGCAGATTTATACTTACTAACTCTTAATAGGGAAGTGCTTCTGCCCCAATATAGAAAGGCGGAAATACGACACTAAAATCATGACTCAAAATAGGCAAACAGGACTTATCAAAATGGTACTCCTTATCGTTATCGCGCTTATCGTACTCGGCTTTTTTGGATATAACCTCAAAGATATCGTAAGCTCGCCGACCGTGCACGATAATCTCGTGTACGTTTGGGATTTAGTCGTCAAAGTTTGGAATACGATTATCGTCGAACCCGCGATGTGGTTGTGGGATAAAATTCAAGGACTTTTTGATTAGCTAGAAGAGGGAATAGGGTCAGTGGGTGTGGATAACACCCATTGTCAGTATATACTATACCCCGTATAATGTAGGTTAATCCACGTCTTGGCCGAAGAATATGAGTAAACCATTCCCCCAACATCTGAATGATTTTCTTGAGTACTGTGAGGTGGAAAAAGGACTTTCCTTGAACACAGTAAAGAGTTACTCTCGTTTCGTGCAGAAATTTTTTTCGTGGTTGAAGGAACAAAAATTGGAGCGACTTTCCCCCGAAGACTTAACTGAAAGTCACGTATCCAAGTATCGCGTGTGGCTCTCTAGACGTCCTAATATCGTCCGTCACGCCTTTCCAACCCTCCATCCCTCTACTCAGATACGCTATCTCATAGCACTCAGGTCATTTCTTTCTTATTTTCATGAGAAGAATATCCCAACGCTTCCTACGGAGAAAATTAAACTCCCGAAGGACCGCAAGGAGCGTCTTATCAAGTTTTTGGATATAGAACAGCTTCGTCGACTTTTCGAGTCGCCGAATACCGAAACAGTGAGTGGACTTCGTGACCGTGCGGTTCTGGAGGCGCTTTTTAGTACAGGACTTCGTGTTGCAGAGCTTGCCGCGCTTAATACAAAGCAACTAGCAAGTGCTCTGAACAGAGATGACTTTGAGTTAGGAGTGGTTGGTAAAGGCGGATATCCTCGGGTAGTCTATTTCTCAGACCGAGCGCTCCATTGGCTCAAGAAATACATTCAGAAACGTAAAGATGACGATGAGGCTCTTTTTATAAACTTTAAAGGCCCTAAAAAGGATTCTAGGCGTATTTCCGTACGTGGTATTGAGATGATTGTAGAAAAGTATTCTAAAATGGCTGGAATCCCTTTCTTGGCGACTCCCCACACGCTTCGCCACTCATTCGCAACCGATCTGATGAATAAGGGCGTTGATTTGCGTATTGTGCAGGAATTCTTAGGCCATCGCAACATTGCAACCACCCAAATTTATACACACGTCACTTCAAAGCATTTACGAGATATTCATAAGAAATTCCATGGAGGAGAAGGACTCTGATCAAAACGGGCTTCCTTGGCACACTGTGGAAAGAGCCATTGCGAGAGAACACGCATGGCTGAACAAAGTGCTTGATTTCGGGCAGAGGGCAAAGGAACAAGATGAAGTCGCAAGTCAATTAGGGATTGAAAATTATCAGATGCTTAGACAGATAAGTATCGCCTTGGTAGGAGGAAGTACCAGTGCAAAGGAAATTGTAACAGAAAAAGCAAACGTATTATGGTCTGACCAGGAAGTACTTGTGGCGAGTAAAACTGAGCGGCACGGAGAGGAGTGGCACAGAGCCATGATGGATATAATCAAAAAGCACTTTCAGCGGGATGGTTTTGAGGTAATAAATGAACCATATCTTAATTTCGGTAGAGCAGACTTGGGGGTCTATAAACCGAATTACCAAAATTTGTACGTTGAAGTAGGTACAACTTCCCTATTTAAACTCTGGAGAAATCTTTCTTCAATGCCTGGTGCAATATTCCTTTTTGTCCCAACTGAATTTGGAGCGATTGAGTTTGTAACAAAGGACCAATATGGCAAACCTATCTAAAGGAATTCCTTACTCAGATGATTTTCTCTCCTCGCTTTCAGTGAAGAACTACTCAACTGAGACAGTTCTTAATTATGAGCGCGACTTGTCGATGTTTAGTAGATTCCTAGGTGAACGCTCCTGCCCTTTTGATAAAATCTCTAATCAGACTATTGAGGATTTTAAAGCGCATTCAATTTCAACGAATCGCAAGACTGCCCAGGGAGCGAAAAGTCTAGAGAAGCTTTCCGCTGGTTCAATCAACCGAACGCTCTCGAGCCTCCGAAGCTACTTCAAGTACCTTGTGGATATGGATTATAGGGTTCCGGTATCGCCAAGCGCGATTAAACTGCTTAAAATGCCCGGTACGCACGCACGGGTCGCTGAACTTGAATCATTGGTTCAGCTTATAGAATCTCCGGTCAAATTCGAGAAAGATAAACGCATCGCGCTCCGTAACCGGATGATGCTTGAAGTGTTGTTCGCGACTGGAATGCGTATCTCCGAGCTTCTGTCTCTTAACCGCGACCAGATTAACGAGACGGGTAAAATCTTTATCCGTGGAAAAGGCAAAAAAGAACGTTTTGTGTATCTCACAGACCGCGCCAAGGCACTTCTCAAGGATTATTTGCTCACGCGCGACGACGACAATCCGGCGCTCTTTATTCCCTACAGTGGCAAAAACAGCGGAGCAGCGAAGGTCCGCATTTCCCCGAATTATTTGCAAATGAAGATAAAGCGATACAAAGAGCTACTCGGCATCATTGTTCCGACCTCCGCTCACTCGTTTCGCCACGGCTTTGCTACCTATTTGGCCGAGCAAGGCGCCAATCCGGCCGCCATCCAGATACTCCTCGGACACGAGTCGCTCCAGACAACCACCCGCTACGTCCACGCTTCGGATAAGTATGCCGAGAGCACACATAAGGAGTTCCACCCGCTTAAAAAGCTGACAAAATAGCAGAGAGGATTTGCCTTTTATAGGTTTGTGCTACAATTTTGCCATATGAATCCCAATCAAATCCCTCAGCCTGCCGACGAATCCGCTGTTGAAAAACCGAAGGAATTATGGCAGGTTGCCATTGATAAGATTGTAGAAATCAAAAGTCGGGCCGCCACTAAAGCGGCTGCGGAATTCAAGGACCTGAAACAAGAAGATTGGGAACCTGCGGCTATTGAGTTTCTTACTGGAAACCGGCCGCTTTGTAACGCGCTGTACAAAAAGTATTGGTGGGGATACGCAGAGGCCGAAACAGCAAACGGACGCAAATTAAGCGTTATCCGGACAGCCGAGGAGCCAAGTGACTGTCCTCGAGATGAGCTGTACCCTCTGGTGAATATGGCCGTCTTGAAGCGAGGTAATAATACGGCGTTTATTAATCAAATCCTAGACGAATATGAGGAAGCGCATCCGACTCCAAACAAGTGAAGATTTGCACTAACAAAAAACCCTCCGAAGGAGGGTTTTTTGTTAGTTGGATGTCGTCTTTATGATTGCTTTAGCCAGAACATCCGACTTCTGCCAACATTTCGCGGATGAGTACCACGGCGCTGTGCCCTCTTTCTTGTAGAGCCACTTGGCGTAGGCCAAGTTGCCGTCCAACGTGTGAAGGTCAAGACCGAGTACGGTGGCGGTGTCCTCGTGGAAGAATGTATTTATTTGCATCACACCCGTGTCTTCGGCGGTCAGTTCACCACGGAGTACTTTGCCGTTCTTCCCGAGATGCCTGAAGCGAGACTCGCATTTTGCGATTTCCGCCATGACAGGTGTATCCCTGAAGTAGTCACGGATGTATTCCTCCAATGTCAAAGGTTGGTCCACGACGTGCGCCACGGCCGACGATGCGGCGGGAAGTGCGGCACGTTCCGAATTCTTCACGTCTGACGGCACACCGCCGTAAAACGTAGAAAAAAGGAAAAGCGCGGTGGTTGTTAATTCCATCATGATTGATTTTTAGGGAGCAACCCAATTTCTCACGAGTAAAAGAGTTAAGAAGTTGGGAAATACCTATGTGATATTTGCGACCATAAAAATCATCATCCAGCCGTAGTTTTCAAAAATTCTTCAAAACTACGGCTGGATAACGAAAATTACTTGCCCGTTCAAATTCCTTTAGAAATTTGCTTGGGTAGCCGCTTCGCTCCTTGATTTTTCGTTAAAAACAACAACCAGACTCTCGTCTGATTGGTAGATACATACTATCACAGTTTGACTTCCCTGTCAATACTATCCAACGATTTCGGCGTTGCGTCAATGCGAAAAGACGGCCTAGTAAGGCCGTCTTTTAGGATTTCCACAAGCTCTATTCTTAGCCGTACTATGACACCCCGATACCTTGGGGTATTGGAAAACCTTTATATTCAGCCAAAAGTCCCCTTCCGTTAAGAAGCCGCGAGAACGCTTCCCCTTCAAGCTTCGCATCATCAAGCGCATTATGGCTTTCGGTTCTCGTTGGAAGTCCAACGTCGTTCAAAATACTGTCCAAATTAAGCGCGGAGTGATTATTTCGGAGTGGTATCTCCTTCTCCGCTTTAAGACGGAGAAAATACGCAATCGTATGCAGGTCAATCGTGCGTTGCGCAAGTGGCCAGTTCAGGTGATACCGATGTGCCGTCTGTTGGAGAAAGTCGCGGTCAAAGGATGGATTCTGCCCGACCAGTGTCCATTCCTTGCAGGTTTTCATCCACCCCAAAAATGCCTCAACCACTTCCCTGTCGGTTTTCTTCTTCGGGTCATGAATTTGTTCTTTGTTGAATCCAGCAACCACAAGTGCCTCATCTTCTACGTGCGCGCCGTCAAAAGCCCTGCACTCCATATAGAATTGATTGGTGGGGTTATCAAAATCAAGCGCCCCGACAGAAAGGAGCGAATGTAGTTTGGCATCTACGCCGGTGGATTCTACGTCAACGATAATCATTTGAAAAAGTAAATAGTAAGTAGCTAGTAGATAGTAGCAAGAAAAACGCAACAAAAACACCCCTCCAGCTCTTGCCGAAGGGGTGTTTTTCGTTTGCTTCTTAAAGACTGTTGATATCTGCATCAAGTGAATTGAGGTCTGCATTGGATTCATCCAGATTCAACGAATCAAGGTCATCGGTGATGCTGTCGGTCGTATCCGCTGACGCATCAACCTCGGTTTCGGTCGGAGCCGCAGCCTTGGGTACTCCAAAATACATAACTCCGAAGACAACAAGAGCGATAAGTACAATGAGTAGTAAAAGTTTTTTCATAGTAGCAAGGGGTTAGTTAGCCGTCTCCGTGGATGCTGAAGCTCCGGTTTCCGTCGTGGCCTCGGCCTCCACTTCCAAATTATTAATGCTGGGGATACCCGAAAGCGATGTCGCGGCCACGCGTACTGCCTCGTGCGCCGACTTTACCGAAGTCTGCACAGCCGTAAGGTCGGCTCGGAGCGCCTGCCTCGCCGCCTCAACCGACGCCTTAAGTTCGGCTTCCGTCGTAACACTGATAGCATACGTCTTCGCCGCCTGAGCGGTAACGCTTGCGCGGGCCGAGGCGATTGCCGTCTCTGCCGCGCTGACAGCGGTTCGTACACTTGCCACGGTTCGGCCTGAAGATTCCGCCTTTTCGGTTCGGGAAATAATCTTCTTCAGGACTTCTTCTATGTTGTTCAGCAGATTTGCGAGGTTTCCCGTTTGCTTGGCGTTAATTTCGTCAAGTTGGCCGTCAACTTTCTCAACGACACTCTTTTTCCGTTCATCCTTAATCGTGGCGAGTTTTTCTTTGAGTACCGTTCGTTTTTGCTCAATTTGCACCTTCACGGCCTCCTTGCGCTCGTCAAGCTTCTGTTTAAATTCTTCGCGTTTTGCGGTAACGGTCGCCTGTACTTCGGCTCGTTTTACTTCAAGCACTTTGCGTGCCTCTTCCCTCTTTTCCATGACCGCAGTCTTGATTTCTTCCGCCGTCTTGGAGCCGTCCGCCCGAATTGCGTTAATTTCCGCCCCCACGTTCGCGCGAACTTCTACGGCGTTGGCGCGAGCATCCTGCCGTACCGTCTGCGCCTCCTTACGAACCTCCTGTCGGAGATTTTGAGTGTTGGTCACTGCCTCCTGTCGGATAGTCTTCACCTCGGCGCGAGTGTCCTCTACAGCCTGCCCGCGAACATTTTGCGCCTCCGTGCGAATTGTCTTAACATCCTGTCGCGCTTCTTGCCGTGCCGCTTGCGCATCCGTCCGTACCTCCTGACGGTTCACTTGTGCTTCAACCCGTGCCTCGGCGCGAACCGCCGCCGGTTTCGGAGCCAGTCTCTCTGTCTGCGCCGACACTCCGGTTGCCGTAAAGAGCGCGAACGCCGCGACGGCAAACGCGACTCCTCCTGAACTTGTTACATGTTTTACCATACTAAAAAATTAGCTGACAATAGACCACCCGAAAGGTAATCTACCTAAGTATAAAAAGCATCCCGTTTCAATGCAACCCACAAAGCGTGTTGTAACTTGAAATACGCAGACGAAAAGAGCGGCCTCTAATGACCGCTCTCTTCTGACTGCCTTTTTAGAATGACTTATTTACTGATTATTACGAACTTTCCGTTCCGGACTGTTTTTATTACGAATTCTCCACCGACAATCTGGTGCTTGTCAGAAAACTTGAGCGTGTTGTAGGTCACGCCGGGAATTTCGACAGAGAGAAGCGCTCGTTCAAGATCAGAACCATCTGTCGTTTTCGCTTCCTTGATAGCTGCCGCGAGAACACGTACCGCATCGTAGGCATGACTGGAAGAAACTCGTGGTTTTTCGCCGAAGCGCTTCTCGTACTTTTGCGCAAACTCGTCATACCTTGTCGCACCTTTCGGCGAAGTAAACACGACTCCGTCGAGAGCATCCGAAAACGATGCAAGTAAGGCAGGATTTTCAGTATCCGCGGACGCGAAGAGACGTGTGGCGAAGCCGAGCTCTTTCGCTTGCTTAAAGAAAATAGCCTTGTGGTCGGGGCTGACGAACGAGACGAATACCGCATCAGGTTTTTTGCTTTTCATCCTTGTGATGTGTGTGCGAAAATCAGAAATGTCCGTAGCAACAACCTCCTCGCCGATGATACTGAGGCCATTACGGGAAGCCTGATCTCTAAAAAGCATGCCCATCATGGCGCCGAACGGATCTTGGTCATGGATGATGTAGACCGTCTTGAGACCCTGCGAAGCGATGTATGCTTCCAAGGCGTCTATTTCAAGGTTTTGTGGAAACCACGTCGAGAATACAAGCGCGTTTGATGCCCCGGTATAAACAAGAGACTCAAGGGCTGAAGATGCTCCGATAGAAATAACATTCGCGGAACGAGAAATGGGATATCCGCTTTGGAACGTATCTCCCCACGTGGGGCCGATAATGGCCGAGACTTTTTCAATACTTACGAGCTTCTGAGTAGCATTGGCTACTCCTTTGTTTTCACAGAGCGTATCCTCGGCAACAAGGACTAACTTTTTCCCATCTATTCCTCCCGCCATATTGATATCCTCAACCGCAAGCGTTGCGCCTCGAAATTCCCCCTCGCCGAACTCGGCGCAAATACCCGTCTGCCCGAAGGCTCCACCTATCTTAATGGGACCATCGACACCTTTATCAGTTCCTTGTGTCGCCGCACCAAGGCTTTTTGATATCACTTCACTTTGAGCCGCAACGACTACAATTAGAAATAAAAGTGTCGCAACTCCAACTATTGACCATATAACTTTCTTCATGGTCTTATTTTTATCACAGCCTTAAGCTGCAGTCATAGAAGATGACTAAGATAGTCCTGTATGCAGATATAGTGTTATAAATGGCTATATTTATACCACTTGCATTTGTCAGGAATTATGTTATCATTGACACATGAATGAAATTGATGCAAAAAAAGCACTTATAACGTATGGGATGAGCGAGCGAAAATCCCGCATCTTTTTAGCACTTGTGAGACGGCTTGAGGCCTCGGCTACAGACCTGGTGAAAGATACGGGAATTGCGCGCGCTACCGTATACCTTGACCTCCAATCATTGGAGCGTGATGGATTTGTGAGTAAATCAAGGAAGAATGGCGTAGCTTACTTTACGGCCGAGAGCCTTAATAAGTTGGTGACGAAGCTACGTGAAAAAGAAGAGGTCATTACGCATGCCCTCCCCTTTATTAAAAATCTTTCCGCAAGCGCTAAGCAAGGAGTTAGTATCCGCCTCGTGAAAGGAAAGGACGGAGTACAATCCATCTGGGAAGATATTTTGGAAGCGTATAAAGATGGGCTTCGAGAAATTTATGCCTTTTCCAACCTAGATGCGCTTAATGAACTTTTACCTCGATACTTTCCTGATTGGCTGAAGAAAGAGGTGGCGGAGCCGGTTACGGTAAATTTGATACTTCCCTGCAACCAAAAGACGGTAAAGGATTTACCTGCCAGTCCGCGAAGGAAGATAAAGTATACCCCCGAGGACTATGCATTTCCCGGTGAAATGAGCATCTACGGCGACAAAGTCATATTTTTTTACGTGGACAAGAAAAACCCACACGCCTTCATTATTGAATCGGCGGAAGTGGCGGAGATGCAGAAAAAAGTCTTCCTTATGGTTTGGAATTCAATTAAGGAGGACCGCACCCTAAGTACGGAATAGGTTTTTGTTGCTCAATCGGGAAAATCTGCTACTATTTCGTGGTAAACGGGATGTAGTATAACGGTAGTATCTACGATTCGGGTTCGTAGGGTCCGAGTTCAAATCTCGGCATCCCGATTGAAGCGTTAGCGAAATGAGAGGTGGCGAGATTTGAACTAGGGAAGGGGTCGGGAAACGGGAGTTCCCCGTGTAGGAGAGCAACGAGTCTTCGAGTGCTGAGAACCGAGGGTTCGTAGAGCGCAGCACAGCGAGCAGTGAAGTTCTCGGCATTTCGACAAAAGCATTCACTGCATATAAAAAAGACTGAACATCAACTTGTTGTTGTATCAAATTTCCCGATTTCGAGTTCTCTCATACTACAGAGTATAGTAGAACTCGTTATGAGGGTTATTTATCTTAATTTTCAAAATACGGCCGATAGTCGTCAGTAAAGGCGACTTGTTTTTGCGTAACGTCGGTGATTTTGTCGTCCACTACGGTCACGAGTAACGCAAGGCCGTGTTTGGTATCGTCCGAAAAATTCTGGTCAAAGACGAAATTGCCGAGACTGTACGCAATCCAGCCGCCATTGTATTCTTCAACCTCCTGTGCGACGTGTGGGTGGTGCCCGATGACGAGATTCGCCCCCGAATCAATCGCGAGCTTCGCGATACGCTCCTGCTCGGCGTTGTGTTTCGTCTGGTACTCCTCGCCCCAATGGAATGAGGTCACAATTAAACCCGCCAACCCCTTGGCGTGTTTAATATCTTTCTGCAGAACATCGTCGTCATACCGCGCCACCGCCGGAGTGGAACTTGCGAGTCCGAGCGAAGCGGGAAGCAGATTGGTATACGCGAGAAAGGCAATGTTTGTCTCCCCCACAGTGAACATCTTTGGTTCGTGTGCTTCGTCATAATTCATTCCTCCGCCAACCGCCGCTATCCCGCTTTCGGAGAGATGAGCGAGTGTATCCAGAAATGCTTGCCTCCCGTAATCCCAGATGTGATTGTTCGCGATGGATACTACCTTAAAGCCCGCTTTCTGTACGCGTTCAAGCACGCTAGGGTCGGCGCGAAACGAGTAGATACTGCCCGACCGTATTCCGCCCGTAGAAACGGGATTTTCCAGATTCGCGAACGCGATGTCGGCGGAACTGATAAGCTCGGTGGTAGAAGCAAATGGAAACGTACCATCTTCATTAGTAGCTATAAGCTCCCCTATCTTACGGGAAAGCATAATATCTCCCGCGAATACCATTGTTACTTCCTGCGATACTTTCGGTACAGCGAGCGGGAGCGCTGCGGTATTCTCAACGGAAATATGCCGGCCGGAGGTGGTGGCAATATACGCTCCGGCGACGGTGATAACCAGCAGGACAACTCCACGCAAAAACCGCATTTTCATACCATTAAGATAATCACAAGATTTGTCTTATGTATATAGGCTAATTCGCACGAATTAGCCTATAAGCAACATGCATTATTTGGCCTTCACAAGAAAATTATCCAACAGTCGGTAGCACTGTTTTTTCATAAGCGGTGCGAGAGATTCAGCTTCCGCCAAAAGTTTTTGCTCATCCAGATTAAAATCTTCGTGAGTCCATGCGCGGTCAATGTCAGCCAGATTTTTCACCATATCCACCGTGAATTCTGTATGAAAGAGAGTCCCATACGCGCTCTTGTACAAGAATGCCTGATTGTCGCAGAGAGGCGATGAGGCAAGGAGAGTCGCTCCTTGCGGTACGCCCCCACACCAATCCTCGGCGGATTGGTGTGGGGGTAAATCAAATGCATCGCCATGCCACTGGAGCACCTTAAACGAAGAAGTAAAATCCTTGAACAAAGGTGACTCACTTCCCTCTTTCGTCAGTGTGACATCGTAGTAGCCGATTTCTTTGGCGCGCTTTCCGTCTTTGAAATTCTTGTATACTTTAGCGCCGAGCGTGCGCGCGAGAAGCTGGCTTCCGAGGCAAATACCAAGAAGCGGTTTTTTACCCATAGTGTCCCGAATCACTCGCAATTCATCTTCTTTGGACGGAAAGTCGTCGTACACGCCCATCGGCCCTCCAAGCACAATAAGCGCGTCATAGCTCGCCGCTTCCGGCATCGTATAGGGCTTCCATAGCTCCAAAACGGTAAGGGTTATTCCCTTCTCTTTCGCGTAGTCGGCAATATATCCGGGAGATTCATGCGGAACGTGTTGAAAAATAAGGATTTTCATATACGCAAACTATCGGGAAAATCAATCCTTCCCTTGATTTTTTCTGCATATTCGTATAAACGTTCATACGCACGTGGTAGATACCGTGGTTGCGGAATAACACAAAGAGATGTCTTTTCCGTTTTTGAAAAGTACATTTGATGCATAACTTCCTCGAACATTTTCCCGTTCACCACCTCCCAGTCGCGCAGATATCCAACGGAATAGAAGATAACCAACTTGGGAGAATATTTTTCTACAAGTTCTCTCAACCCATGGGCTCGTGCCCTTTTATATGCTTTGAGATATGATTTCCGCGTTTCAAATCCCTGAATATCGCCATAGAGCCAAGCCGAAGTACTTGGCGAAGGAAGTGGCATAAGTTCTAGGGTTGCTACTTCATTTTTTTTTCCGTCTGCAAGGGTAGAACGCTGAAAATCTACGACTTCATCTCCATGCGACACTTTTCCCTTACGAAGAAACATATATAACGTAATAGGAAATTCCCACGTTCTTTGTAATTTTGCGTTCGGTAAAAATGGCGACAAATTAGTTAAGTCGCATATATCTTTGTCAATCGGACGGCTTGCGTCAAACATCCCGTTTGCCGTTGGTAGCAAAAACTGCCGCTCCAGCATTTTTCTATCAGCCGCTGTATCCGAGGTGACACAAAACCCCTCCTCCATACCCACAAGCCATGTGGGTGACTCTAAACTGCCATATCCCCAGAAATTATTTATCCGGTCATTCAAATCTTTTGCTGTCATAGACTTATATTTATGCGCGTTGCAGGAGTTGAACCTGCGACCTTGCGAATGTGAATCGCACGCTCTAACCAACTGAGCTAAACGCGCAAAATTTATTCTTCATAACCCCCTCTTAGTCTACGACTATTTCACAATCTCTCCCTTGCTCCCACCCCTCACCCTCGCAGACTCGGGAGCTCCCCTCTGGCAGGGGAGCTGGGAGAGAGGAAGAACAACCGTCACGGATGACGACGCCAGCGGGAAATCATATCCTCCCACTTTTTTTCAATTTTTACCAGTGTAAACGCGACACGGGGAAAACGAACCTTAAACGCGAAATACGCCAGCTGCAATGCTCTGTGTGCCTTGGGCGAACCGATTGAGAGAAGATAGAGCCCGATAATGATAAACAGGATACCCTGAAAGAACGGCAGGAATACACCGATAACACCTACAATAATAAATGCCCACGCCAAGACGGTTATGACTATATTCTTCATGTTTGTCTTTCCTAGAAGCTATCAGCTAAAAGCTATAAGCTATTTAAGTCCTTTGCAGTTAGCCGCCGGCGTATATCCTGCCTTCCGTGCTTCTTCAACCGAAGTAAACCACCGGAATCCTTCATCTTTAATCCTTCATCTTTTACAGACGCCACCACCCCTCCCGTCCCCTCCCCGCCCGACTGAACAGCCGTTCGGGCGGGCTTGGAAAGGAGGGGAGGAACCGAGGCAACCGCGGCCACTGCTTGCTCTACTCGAATAGACGACTTCCCTTCTTGTAGTTTTGAGAGCCGGCCGAGCCCGAATGAGCCGAAACCGACGACCAGAATGAGCAAAACGGTGTAGATTTCCCTTGTATTAAGCCGTTCTTGAAGCTCCTTGATTTTTAAGTGGAGTTCGGGTATAGTCATTAGACATAAGTATATCAAGTGGAGCTCCCGTATAAAACCTCCTTTCAGTCGGTTTTTACGGGATGACGATTTTTATAGTCGTTACACTCCTTAAAAATCAGTCACATGGCACATAAAAAAGCCGGAGGGACAGCAAAAAATCTCACAGGATCGAACCCTCAATATCTTGGGGTTAAATTGCACGCGGGTCAGAAAGCAAAGACCGGAAACATTCTCGTACGCCAGCGCGGAACGGTATTCGTGGCGGGGAAAAACGTTTCCGTCGCGAAAGACCACACCCTCTTCGCGGAGAAGGACGGCATTGTCTCATTCAAAAACAAGCGCAAGGTAAAGTTCGACGGCAGTATGACGGTGCGCAAACAAGTAAACGTAGCGTAATTTCTACTATAATTTCTACTAACAAAAACCCCTTCCGCTTCGGAAGGGGTTTTTGTTTGTGCTTCAAGAATTATGCCGCTTTTACGAGAACAGTGAAGCCTCCAGTTTTCCCTTGCACCTTTACGGGAATCTTGTGCTCCCCCACTTCTTTAAGAGGCTTTTCCAGTTGCAGAAACTCGGGAGAAAGGTCTACCCCTTTCTGCTTCTTAAGCTCGGCGATAATCGTCTCGGGGTGAATGCTCGCGAAGAGATGCCCTTGCTCATTAGCCTTCCCTGAAATCTCTATCATCAGGCCCTGCATGGAAGCTAGGTTCTTAAAGAGCAGGTCCTCCTGAATTTTACGCTGGGTTTCTTCTTCGGACTTCAGACGCTCGGCGTGCGCTATCGAAGCGGGAGTCCCCGGAACCACAAGCTTCTTCGGAATAAGCATGTTAAGCGCGTATCCATCGGATACGTTCTTCACTTCGTTCTTCCGGCCCACGCCGGGAATGTCTTTCAATAAGACTACCTTCATGTTTTGTTAGTTAACTGTGTTTAGAGAGAGTAACGTATTTGGGAGAGAATATCAACATTCGTAATTTCTAATTACCTAATTCACCTAATTTCTAATAAAAGGCCAAATACCAAACTAGGAATTGGAAATTTTATTAGGTGAATTAGAAATTAGATATTAGAAATTGATTGCTCACTTTGTGAGCAATTCAATCGCTTTATCCATCTGCGGGTCGCGCTTTTTCTCTACATCATCGGGAGTAAGTTTTACCTCTATGTCGGGAGTAATGCCTTTCAGCGATATGGATATTCCGTTGGGCGTAAGCCAGCGCGCCACCGTCACCTTGAGCGATGTATCGGGTGTAATCTTGACCAATTCCTGCACCGAACCCTTGCCGAACGTTTGTGTACCCACAAGTTTCGCTATGCCGTGCTGCTGAAGCGCTCCCGCCAAAATTTCGGATGCGGAAGCGGAACCGCCATTGACCAGAATAACCATTTTGAGACTGTCGTTGAATACGTCGTAGCCGCGGCTCCGATGCACATTTCGTGCCCCCTTCGCTCCCGCGTCTTCGGTAACAATAGTCGCCCCCGGAGGCAGGAACCAGCTCGCCATATCTACCGCCGCTTCCAGATAGCCTCCCGGATTACCACGGAGATCAAGGAGGAGTTTATTAGAGCCGGTTTCCACAAACTCTCGGAGGGCGTCGCGGAAAAGACGAGGTGAGGTGGCTGAAAAACTGAAGAGCCGAATCACGAATATACCGCTCCTAAGGAGTCCGCTTCCCGTTTCCGTCGTGCCGTCGGACGAAGCCGTTTTCCCTTGCTTCACCTCCGTCTCAAGTGTCGGCGTATTAATCACGTCGCGCATCACCTTGAGGTCAAACGGCTCTTTCCTCCCTTCCCTATACAGGGTGAGGGTGACTTCTGTTCCCTTCTTGCCGCGGATGAGCTTCACCGCCTCATCTACGCGCAGAGTAGTGCTCACCTCTTCATTTATCTTCAAAATCTTGTCACCGGGGCGAATACCCGCGCGTTCTGCAGGAGTGCCCTTAAGCGGAGCGATGACGGTAAGCGTGTCGTCCTTCACGCCGATTTCCATACCGACACCTTCAAAGTGTCCGCTGATTTCACTTTCAAACATTTTCGCCTCGTCGGGCGGAAAGAATACCGTGTAGGGGTCATTGACCGAAGAGGTAAGCCCTTCAATGGCTCCCCACACCTTCTGCTGGTCACTCGCCACGGCAGTCGTCGTCGCGGGAACATATTTCTCGTTGAGCACATTCCACGCGGTCCAGAAGGGAGTGAAATCGGCTGTGTTTTTGACTCCCGCCGAGGCTTCCTTGCCCTCGAGCGTGCTGATTTTCTGTACCGGAGACACGAAACGTTCACCCACGGCAAAACCGGCGAAAAAAATCGCCCCGAAGACGATGATGGCCGTCACATAGAACTGCGCTCCTCTTCCGTGTGTGGGTTCCATAACCCTCGCATTATCTCATTCCGGAAAAAGATTTACAAACTGCTGCGGTTATTCGCGCACAATTTCCCGCCGTCACAGTTTGCGGTATACCCCCACACCAACTTTGTCGCAAAGTTGGTGTGGGGGTATACTGTTCAGATGATAACAAAGCACACGAACCGCAAACTCACGTGGATTGACGCGGAATCCCCAACACAGGACGAAATACGCGCGCTCGCGAAGGAGTATGACCTCAATCCTCTCGTCGTTCATGAGCTCTCCGCTCCGTCCGTAAAGCCGAAGGTGGATTTATATAAAGACTTCATTTACCTGATTCTTCATTTCCCCCGTTTCCGTCGCGACCGTACCAGCGAGCAAAGTCAGGAAATAGATTTTATCGTCGGTAAAAAGTTTCTTATCACGGTTCGCTACAGCGGAAATGAGGTCTTGCACGTGTTCGCCAAACTCTTTGAGGCAAGCGCGGTGTTGGGTAAAGAGGATTTCGGCACTCATGCCGGTTTTGTGTTCGCGCATATGATTGAGAAATTGTATGAGTCCGTCCTGAATGAGCTTTCGGTCGGGAGTGATAGTATGCGCGATATTGAGCAGAAAATTTTTGACGGTAAGGAGCGGCAGATGGTCGTCGCCCTTTCCAAACTTTCCCGTAACCTTTTGGAAACCAAGCGGGCACTCGCGCTTCACCGCGATGTCCTCCAGTCGTTCGCCGTAGCTGGACGAATACTGTTTGGCGAGAGCTTCGCGTTCCAGCTACAGACGCTTATCGGAAGCTTCGGCCGCGTGGGAAACGCGGTTGACAGCAACCTCGCACTCCTGGTGGAACTCCGCGAGACGAATAACTCGCTCCTTGATACCAAGGAGACGGAAACAATGCGTATCATTACCGTTATCGCGTTCTTGACGCTCCCCGCGTCGGTAGTGACCAACTTTTTCCAGATGAGTACTGCTCATACGCCGATAATCGGCGGGCCATACGACTGGCTTATTATTGTGTCGCTCACCCTTTTTGGTACCGCGTTTCTGTTCTGGCTCGCCAGACGGAAGCAGTGGTTCTGAAAAAGCTGATAGCTGTTAGCTTATAGCTTTTAGGAAAGAAAGGAGAATCTTTCTGGAAATTATACGCTATACGCTATACGCTATACGCTATAAGCTATGCTTCTCTACAACACCCTCACTGGCAAAAAAGAGGAATTCAAACAAATACAACGGCTACAAGGTAAAGCACGTAATGAACATCACCGACGTCGGCCACCTCACCTCCGATAACGATGACGGCGACGACAAGATGATAAAGGCGCTGAAGCGCGAAGGAAAACCCTTTACGTTTGAAGCAATGCAGGAAATCGCGCGGAAATACGAAACCGCGTTTACGGAAGATTTGAAGGCACTCAATATCGAACTGCCCGATGCGATGCCTCGCGCGAGCGACAATATCGCGGAAGATATTGAGATTGTGCAAAAACTGTTGGAGAAAGGAAGCGCCTACAAGACGAGTGACGGTATTTATTTTGATACATCCAAGTTCCCTTCATACGGAACACGGGGAGGGTTTAAGCTCGGCGACCTGCGAGAGGGTGCGCGCATTGCGATAAACGCGGAAAAGAAAAATCCGCGCGATTTTTCTCTGTGGAAGTTTTCCTCGACTGATTTAGGCTGGGATTTCCCGCCCTACGGCAAAGGTTTCCCCGGCTGGCATATCGAATGTTCCGCGATGTCCCGCAAATTCCTCGGGCAACCGTTTGATATTCATACCGGAGGTATCGACCATATTCCGACGCACCACCAAAACGAAATCGCCCAGTCCGAAGCGGCCTACGACACTCCCCTTGCGAACTTTTGGCTTCACAATGAGTTCGTCAATATGGGCGACACCAAGATGGCAAAGTCCGGGGAAAATTTTATTACTCTGCAGACATTAAAAGACGAGGGTATTCACTCACTTGCGTATCGATACTTTTTACTTCTGGCAAAATATAGCACGCCAATTAAATATGTTGGACTGCCTGTATTACTTGGAGCTGGTCTGCAATCGCTAAGAAGAGAAATTTGCGAATTACCTGAAGGTGGAAGAATAAATCAGAGTTACAAAGACAGGTTTCTGGATGCAATTAATGACGACTTAAATACGGCAGTTGGTCTTAGTGTGCTCTTTGCTGTACGGGATGATTTAAAGATATCTCCAGAAGAAAAGCGAGCTACAATTCTAGATTTCGATAAGGTCCTAGGGCTTGAACTGGACAAAAGAGATTTGATAACCTCAGATAAACCTATTCCCGAAGCTATAAAAAAACTTGCCACGGCACGCGAAGACGCGCGCAAAGTCAAAGACTTCAAAAAATCCGACGAACTCCGCGACCAAATTCAAAAGGAAGGTTACGAGGTGATGGACACCGACTTCGGCCCCATCATCCGCAAAAAACTGTAAGCCTTTTAGCAATAACAAGCGACCGCTTGTTATTGCTTAGATTATCGTCCCCTACTTACCATGAGTAAACAGGAAAAAATGAAAGAGGTGCGCGATAAACTAGCACGGCATAAAGATTGCCGGATAGGAATCGCTAAAAGAAAAGCGCTTCTTCTGTTGCTCGGCGGTCTTACTCTTGGTCTTTCGGGTTCGCCTCGCACCTCGTGGAAAATCGTGCAAGGTATGAACAAGGAGTGGAAGGAACTGGGACGACAGGCCGCCGAGCGAGTAGTGAATTCTCTTTATGCCTCGGAGCTTGTCGAGGCGAAGGAAAACGCGGATGGGACAGCAACACTCACCCTTTCCGAGAAAGGCCGTAAGAAAGCATTAACATACGATATCGTGAGGATGAAAATACCTGTTCCTTCACGATGGGACAGGCTGTGGCGAATCGTTTCCTTTGATGTCCCCGAGGATGAAAAATCCGCTCGTGATTCGCTAAGAGAGCACCTCTTTCGGCTCGGTTTTTACGAACTACAAAAATCAGTCTTTATCTATCCCTATGAGTGTTTGAGCGAAATACAATTTATCGCTGGTCTCTATAATGTTGGGAAATACATCCGTTATATTCTTGCCGTTCATATCGATAACGAAAAAATGCTAAAAGATTTCTTTGGTATGAATCAAGAAGTATAATCAGCAATAACAAGCGACCGCTTGTTATTGCTGAAATGGGACAACTGAAGTTTTAGCCTAGGTTAAGGCTTTTTTCGGCGAGAATGAGGTCTTCGGGGGTGGTGATTTTGAGCCAACGGGTGGCTTCCACTACAAAAACGGGGTGGTCTTGGGACATTTCTACAACAGTTTGGGGAAGGCCGTATTCGGGCGAATCGGGATGCTTTTTTACCGGTTCATACTGGAAAAACGCCGGCGTGAGCACATAGACATTGGTGGCAACCAGCGCACCGATTGGGATTGAATTTTTTTCGAGCACTTCAGCAAGTTCGCCTTTTTTGTTCAATACCACCTCTCCACCGGGAGATTCGCGTTTTTGCCGGTACACAAGCATCGACTGTTCGTGCTGCAGGCATTTTTCAATATCTTCTTTCCCATAAATATCGTCGGCCATAAGCACCACAAACCTGCCCTTCAAAAAGGGTTTTGCTTCCCAGAGCGCCTTCGCTGTGCCCTCCAGTTTGTTCTGAACAACATACTTGATGCAGCGACCTCTAAACATGTCGCCGAGATATGCCCTGATTTGTTCACCGAGATAACCGATGACAATGATGACCTCATCTACTTCATCGGGAAGCGCGTCAAAGGTGTATTCTAAAAGCGGGCGGCCAGCAATCTTCACGAGCGATTTGGCAACCGTGTTCGTCAGTGGGCGCATCCTGGTCCCGAGTCCCGCGGCTAAAATAACGTCTTGCATAGTATAAGTATAACCTTTTTAGCCTTGTATATATTACGTATTATTGACGTTGTTGCCGACAGGTGGCAGTCTTATTGCAGTGAAAACTCTAATGGCTCCTCTTCGTTGGGCCGGTTATGTAATCGGCGTTACTCTTGCCTTCGTCGTTGTACTCATTCCCGCAGGACTGTACATTGCTCTCTGGTACAGAACGCCGCTGACCTTTTGGCCGGTACTGGGACTCACTGCCATCGGTGGTCCAATTTGGGTCGTTTTGCAGATTGTTGCAGTTCTGTGCATACTCAACTTTCTTCTTTGGTTGTGCAGCCGTTAGACAAGCGCGATTGGAGAAAAAAGGACACTAGATGTAATGTATGATACGAGAACCGTGTAATCGGTTCTCTTTTTGTTTTCCCCTTGCTACCCACATCTTGTGAACTGCCTTCGTTGACCGAGAAAGGCGCAGTGTTACAATGACAAAACTATGACAGAGAAGAAACCAACCGGTCTTCGGGTCCCTCCGCAAAATTTGGATGCCGAGAAAGCGCTTCTTGGTTCTATTATGCTCCGCCCCGACGGTCTTTCTGAAGTGCTTGATGTGATTACCGAGGCGGTTTTTTACTCCGGCCGGCATCGCCTTATTTGGAAAGCGATGGTTGAGCTTGGGACGAAAAATATTCCGATTGACCTCCTTTCTCTTTCCTCACGCCTTACCGAAAAGAGCGAGCTTGAGGCGGCGGGTGGTTCCAGCTACCTTGCCGAACTTACCGCCTCCGTCCCCTCTTCCACAAACCTTAAGCACTACGCGGAACTTATTCAAAAAAAACATTTGATGCGCGGACTTATTGAGGCATCGCAGTATCTCGGCGAACTCGGCTACGATGACGCAGAGGATTTGGAGAATCTGATGGAACGCGCGGAAAAGCGCATCTTTGAAATCACCCAGCGCTCGGGTGTGCATAAGTTCATTGAACTGAAGGACACGCTTGGCGAAGCGTGGGAACGTCTTGACCGTCTACACAAGTCGGGGGACGAACTGCGCGGTGTGCCGACCGGCTTTAAAGACCTCGACAGCAAGCTTGCCGGTTTCCAGAAGTCGGACCTGATTATCCTCGCCGCCCGTCCGAGTATGGGAAAGACCTCGCTCGCACTCGATATTGCGCGACAGGCCGCGACCAATCACAATGTTCCTGTCGGCATTTTCTCGCTTGAAATGAGTTCACAGCAACTTGTAGACCGTATGCTCGCGGCAGAGTCCCGCGTTGACGCGTGGAAATTGCGCACCGGCAAACTGAACGCTTCAGACGAGTTTGGTAAAATCCGCGATTCGCTTGACCGTCTGTCCAAGGCTCCGATTTATATAGACGACCAACCTGCCAACAACATTCTCAAGATGCGCTCGGTAGCGCGACGTCTCAAGAGCGAGAAGGGTCTTGGTATGATTATTGTTGACTACCTCCAGCTTATGGCGCCGACGCAAGCGCGTCACTCGGACAACCTTGTCCAGCAAGTGACGGAAATCTCGCGTTCCCTGAAGCATCTTGCTCGTGAATTGGATGTACCGGTACTCGCACTCTCACAACTCTCGCGTGCCGTTGAGCAACGTGGAGGGCGTCCACGTCTCTCCGACCTTCGCGATTCGGGCTCCATCGAGCAAGACGCCGACGTCGTGATGTTTATTCATCGTGAAGACAAGTACAAAGAAGATTCCGACCGGCCGAACATCGCCGAGATTCTGATAGAGAAGCACCGCAACGGCCCCACGGGTAAGGTGGAACTCTATTTTGATGAGAAGAAGGCGACATTCCAGTCGCTTGAAAAGAGCGACTTCAGTGACTTTGAGCGGACAGCGAAAACAGCCCAAGAACCTTTCTAGGGCGGAATTCCTAATTACCTAATTCACCTAATTTCTAATAAAATGTCTAAAGCTAGATTTCGGATTGGAAATTTTATTAGGTGAATTAGAAATTAGACAATTAGAAATTGCTTATGGATTCCTTCAATAAGCTTAGTGACCTCTTCCGTCAGTTTCCCGGCATCGGGCCACGCCAAGCCAAGCGGTTTGTCTTTTTTCTGTTATCGCGTGATAAAGAATATCTTGAGGAGTTGAACACGCTGGTCGCCAATCTTAAGGACCATATCGTGCAGTGCAAGGAGTGTTTCCGCTTTTTTCAAAAGAAAAACGGCTCCACCCTCTGCCCTATTTGCGCCGACCCGAACCGCGATACGGGCGAGCTTATGGTGGTGGCGAAAGACACTGACCTTGAAGCGTTGGAGAAAAGCAATACGTACTTCGGAAAATATTTTGTACTCGGAGGGACTATCGCGCTGGTTGAGAAAAAGAACGGCGAGAAATTGCGCCTTGCCGAGATTCAGACCCGTGTGGCGAAGGAAGCAAAAAACGGAACGCTAAAAGAAATCATTCTCGCCCTCTCCGCCAACCCAGACGGCGAACACACCGCGGATGAACTCAAACGATTACTCGCTCCCCTCTCGGTCAAAGTCAGCACGCTCGGCAGAGGCCTCTCCACCGGAAGCGAACTTGAATACGCCGACAAAGAAACGCTCAAATCAGCCCTCAAAAACCGTTCCGTATAGCCTCCTCCTATAGATTTTAGCAAACACTGACGGCCGTCAGTGTTTGCTAAAAAGTGAAAGTTGACAAAGACTGTATTTAGTGATACCGTTGCAAGCGGAGTCCATCCCACATTAAACCCCTAATCCGAACCTTTCTGTTAATACGCTACATTGTAACAAAGTCACATCTTTTTTCATTCCTTTTTCTTTTTCCATCGCTTCAAG
>LCQF01000008.1 GCA_001004005.1 Parcubacteria group bacterium GW2011_GWA2_49_9 | reverse complement strand
CACCAATCCGTTGCGACGGATTGGTGTGGGGGTGAAACGCTACCCTTAAGTATATACCTCTTTGCGAGCTCTAGGTGTGGATAAAACACATTTCCGATTAAAAAACACCACCACCTCGCCTCGCAGACTCGGCGTTCCTTCTTACAGAAGCTATACACCTTTCGCTCTCTCCGAAGACGGAGCGCTCAAGGTCTTGCGATGCTCCTAAGGTCGCATCTCACCTCAAATGAGGGGGAAAGGAAGAAAAAGAGAAAAATTTGCAAAAAGGCGGGGCAAGGGTATACCCCCACACCAACTTTTTGCAAAAGAGTTGGTGTGGGGGTATACTCCTCTTGTGATGAAAACAGCCCGCAATAACAATCAGGACGTTACCGAAGCTCTCTAGAGGGTTCCTTTTGTCACGCGCACGTTACTTAAGGCCCCGAAGAGGGTCATTTTTTTGGATACTAATCTACAAATAGGTACTAATCTACGAATACCTGCGAATAAAACACCCCACCTCAATCCTCCCCTCTAAAGAGGGGGGGAGGGGAGAGAAAAGGTTATGAAAAACACAAAACGAAACATACCAAGCGTGATGTTCTCACAGCACCCCGACCACGCGGGGAAACCGTATTGGCATACAAAGCCGCTCATTGAAACGCGTGACGAACTTCGCGAGTGCTTTCTTATGATGCGGGATATCGGCGCCGAGGAAGTGATGTGGGACTGGGAAGGGAAGCTCGTGGATGAAGCGGTGATGGAACGACTCTTAGGCGAACATCTCGCGTTTTTCAAAAAGCATCCACTCGGCGAGAAGGTGTTTCTCACGTTCAGAGTGCCGAATCCACGGGTGGAATCGGGGTACCGGCTCGGGCGCGCGTTTATGGTGATTCTCTCGGCGCGGGAGGCGGCAGAGGACGCGGGACTTCCGTCATCTCCGCTGTTTGAAGTGATTTTGCCGATGACCGAGAGTGCCGATGAACTCCTCACGCTCCATAAGAGTTTTGAACGTTTTTCAAAAGCCGCGGAATATTCGTTCGGCCAGAAAGCGAATGGCGCCCGCCCGCTGGAAGTCATACCGCTCTTTGAGCGAGTGGAGACGATTTTCAAATCAGGGCAGATTCTTGAGAACTATCTCGCCGGATATGAAAAGCAATTTAAGCGGCTTCCTCCATATATCCGACCGTTCTTGGCCCGCTCCGACCCCGCGCTTAATTCGGGTATTGTCGCGACAACACTCGCGATTAAGTGGGCACTCTCCGAATACGCGAAATTCAGCAAACGGACCGGTGTCCCGACCTACCCGATTATCGCGCCCGGTTCGTTGCCGTTCCGAGGAGGTCTTACGCCCGAGACAGCGGGGGAATTTATGGACGAATTCGCCGGTGTTCGGACATTTGTCATTCAATCCGCGTTCCGGTATGACTACCCGCTCGCCAAAGTGAAAAAAGGAGTGCAAGACATTATTCGCAAGGCTCCCGATACAAAAACCGTGTTGCTCCCCGAAGAAACAGGGCGGGCTCTTGAGCAGATTATTCCGTGGTTTGAGAAACCATACCGAAAGGCGATGATTGAGGTGGCACCGTTTATTCAGCGTGTCGCGGAGCATATCCCGCTACGGAGGGAACGTATGCAACACATCGGATTGTTTGGGTATTCCCGCGGCGTGGGAAAGCTGCGGCTTCCACGCGCTATCGGATTTACGGCCGCGTGTTACTCGCTCGGCATTCCTCCCGAATTCTTCGGCGTGGGGCACGGCATTGTGCGGGCGCGGAAAGAGGAACAGCTTCACACGGTTGAGGCGCTCTATAAGAGTCTCCGTCCGGCCCTTATCCGCGCGGGACGATATCTTCGTAAAGAAAGTCTGACCGAACTCGGCTTACACGGCATCGCGAAAGAAATAGAACTAATTGAGGAATACCTCGGCGAGAAACTCGGGCCGAAGACGAAGCACGAGCTCGCGCATGTCGCGCTGTCGGGAAAGATTGTCGCGGCACTGAAAAAAGGGAAGCCGCAGTCTACAGTCTACGACTGCAGGCTGACTACTTCGTTCACGAAAGAAATAGAGCAGATGGCCGTCTTGAGACGTGCGATGGGATAAGGTTCGCGTAGTACCTTTCAGCTTCTTATTCCTCCTTTGTTAAAGGAGGTGCCCGAGTCTGCGAGGGCAGAGGATTTAAATCCCTCCTCCGACGTCACGTCGGAGTGCTTCCTTTAGGAAAGGGAGAACCCCCTTATCCTCGTTGCTGACGCCCCCCTCGTCAATTTCGCTGGTTTTTGCTATTCTCTAGACCTATATCTATGAGTACCATTACCGAAGAAGAAGTACAGGAAGTCGCACGGCTCGTGGGGCTCACCGTCGCACCCGAAAAACTGGAGCGTTTCGCGAAAGGCATCACCGCTATTATTGCCTATATGGAGGAAGTGAAAAGACTTCCGGTTGAAAGCGTGCCCGAAACGGCGCGGCTGACCGAAGAACATAATGTCTGGCGAGAGGACACCGTAACCGATTCGCTGACACAGACGGAGGTATTCCAGAATGGTACGAACGCCGACGGATATTTTGTCGTACCTGCGGTGCTTAAGCACAAATAACACTCACTATGTTGTTAGATAACACCATTACCGAACTCGGGACGCTTTTGCGCTCCAAAAAGATTTCCTCTCGTGAGCTCGTGGAGGAAGCGTACGACTCCATAGAGAAACACAACGGAGCACTTTCCGCGTTCATCACCGTGCGCGAAAAAAAAGACGCGCTTTGTGACGCCGACGCTTCCGATGCTTCGTCTTCGCGCGGGCCGCTTGCGGGTATTCCGTTTTGTCTTAAAGACGCGTACGTCACCAAAGACCTCAAGACAACCGCGGGGAGCAAGGTGCTTGATACGTTCGTTCCGCCCTATTCGGCAACCGTCGTGCAGAAATTGCTCGCAAGCGGGGCGATTCTCATCGGCAAGAACAATATGGACGCGTGGGGACACGGGGCGACAAATGAAAACAGCGATTATGGCCCAGTGAAGAATCTGTGGGATACAACACGTGTTGCGGGAGGCTCTTCAGGTGGTAGTGCGGCCGCCGTTTCAGCGCGCATGGCCGCATTTAGCATCGGTGAAGATACGGGAGGTTCTATCCGCAATCCCGCCAGTATGTGCAATATCGCCGGTCTCAAGGTGACCTACGGCAGAGTGTCGCGCTATGGCGCCATTGCGTATGCCTCTTCTCTTGATACGGTAGGGCCGATGGCGAAAAGCGTTTCAGACATCGCCGAGATACTTGAAGTTATTGCCGGTGTTGACCCGAAGGACGCGACCAGCTCTCGTCGTGAGGTGCCCCACTACAGTACGCTACTTGAAAAACCTCTTTCGGGAATGCGTGTTGGTATCCCGAAGGAATTCTTTGCGGAAGGACTCACTCCGGAAGTCCGCGACATTTTTGTGAAGGCGACGCGCATGCTTGAATCGCTCGGCGCCCAGACACTTGAGGTGAGTCTCCCGTCACTTCCATTCGGAGTGTCCATCTACTATCTCATCGCGATGAGCGAAACCAGCTCAAACTTGAACCGATACGATGGCGTGCGATTCGGGAATAACCCGAGCTTTTTCGGGGAAGAGGGAATGCGCCGCATCATTATCGGGACCTACGCGCTGAAGGCGGGATATCACGATGACCTCTACGGACGCGCACTCAAAGGCCGAACGATGCTCATACGCGAGTTTGATGCGCTTTGGGAAACATGCGATGTTCTTCTCGGTCCGACCATTCCGACGCTTCCGAATAAACTTGGTGACCTTTCGGAGAACACGATGAGTGCGTATCTTGCGGACGCGTTTACGGCGCCGGTGAGCCTTGTGGGTTCCCCCAGTCTTGCGATTCCCGCAGGCTTTTCCAAATCAGGGCTGCCTGTCGGAATGCAAATCATTGGCAGGAAGTTTGACGAAGCGACAATTCTCGCGGTCGGACACGCGTATCAGAAAGCAACCGATTGGCATAAGAAGAAACCGGCACTGTTGTCTTAATTCTCCCATCTCCCTTAGTAAGGGGAGCACTGCCGTCTTCGACAGGAGGGGTGTGGTGGTAATGGGAGAGATTAAAACAACCCCAGTCTACGACTACTCCGCCGCCCTCGAAGACGGAGCACCCCCTTTATTAAGGGGGATAACCGAAAAAAAGATTTCAATACATCATGAATAAATACACCCCCGTCATCGGTCTGGAAATCCACGTAGAGTTAAGCACCAACTCCAAGATGTTTTGCGGCTGCAAGAACGACCCATTCGGCGCGGACAAACCGAACAGCCATGTGTGTCCCGTCTGTCTCGGAATGCCGGGTGCGCTTCCGGTCCCGAACAAAAAAGCGATTGAATCCACCGTGCTCCTCGGGCTTGCGCTTGGGTGTTCCATCAATAGGCATTCCAAATTTGACCGCAAGCACTACCGCTATCCCGACCTGCCTAAGGGCTATCAAATCACACAGTATGAACTTCCGTTCTGCTATGGAAGTGAGCTTCACACAAGCGAAGGTCCGGTGCGCCTTCGTAGAATTCATCTTGAGGAAGACACAGCAAAACTTCTGCACGCGAAAAACAAAGGCGAGGAGAGCCGGATTGATTTCAATCGGGGAGGTGTCCCGCTTATGGAGCTCGTGACCGAGCCGGACATCCTTTCATCCGCGCAGGCGAAGGAGTTTGGGAAGAAACTTCGCACCATCATTTTGTACCTCGGCATTTCCGATGCCGACCTTGAGCGCGGGAACATGCGTCTTGAGGCGAGCGTCTCGCTACGGAAAGAGGGGGAGACGGCGCTTCCTTCGTACAAAGTGGAATTGAAAAACATCAACTCGTTCAGCTTTATGGAGAAAGCCATCCAGTTTGAAATCAAACGTCAGACGGCGCTTCTTGAAGAGGGAATACAGCCGGCGCAGGAAACGCGCGGATGGCACGAGCAAACGGGGGAAACCGTACTGCAACGAAGCAAAGAAAATGCCGACGACTACCGCTATTTTCCCGACCCCGACATACCGCCGATTGAACTTTCGGAAGAACTTCTAAACGAACTCAAGGCGGCTATTCCAGAATTGCCGAGTGCGAAAGTGGAACGCTGGAAGAAGGACTATGCTATAGAGGAGCGGTACGGAACGATGCTAAGTGACGACCGAGCGGAAGCGGACAAATGGGACGCGCTTTTCTCGGCGCTCAAAAAAGAAACTGTTCCCGTCGCCGATGTCGTGAAAGACGTCGCGAACAAAAAGACAGCGTTCACAAATCAAACACCGGTTGCCGAGATACACGCGCACTATCATGCCAAGAAAACGGCGGACGCGCCGTCTCCCGAAAAAATCGCGGAAGCGGTCGCCACCGTAATTACGGAAAACGCGAAAGCGGTTGCGGATTTCCGCGCGGGTAACGAGAAGGCGGTGATGTTCCTTCTTGGAATGGTATTCAAAAGACTGCAAACCAAACTCGGCGCGGACGCCATCCGCGCGGAACTTCTCAAGCAATTAAAGAAAATATAGCAGCTCTTATTCCTCCTTTAGTAAAGGAGGTGGCGAGTCTGCGAGTTGAAAAATTTTAAATCCCTCGCCTCATAAGAATGAGTCACTCCCTTTAAGAAAGGGAGAATAAGAAACGGTTGCGATTTTTTAGAGAAGAGCAGTGTATAATACACAGCATGTTTACGCGTATGACATCGTTTTGGGAACGGAATGAACGGCGGCTCTCGCTCCTCGCCTTCGTGGGGGGATTCCTCTGGGATACGCTTATGCTTACGGAAATTGACCGGCTCCGCGATAATCTCATTTTGCTTGCGTATCTTGTCATCGCGTTTACCTGCATTGTCCTCTTGAACGCGCATCGGGCGCGGCTCAAAAAGAAAGCCTCGCCATTTCCCGCCATCGGGTTCATTGAATTCGCGATGCAATTCGCGTTTGGCGGACTTTTCAGTGTTTTTATCATCTTCTTCTCGCGGAGCGGAGCGGTCATCGCGAGTTTGCCGTTTCTCCTCGTGCTCGGCTCCTTTTTCGTAGGCAACGAACTCTTTAAGAAGCACTATGAACGCCTCACCTTTCAGATGTCCGTCTTTTTTGCAATTCTGTTTTCCTATTCGGTACTCATACTTCCCGTGATACTTGGCGAGATTGGCGCCGATATCTTCATTTTGAGCGGAGGTCTCGCGCTTGTTCTTTTTTGGCTCTCGCTCCGCGCCCTTCGGCTTGTCGCACGGGATGAAGTGGAAGCAAGCAAGCGGGTGCTTCTGCCTATTGTCGGCATACTCCTCATTACGTTTAACGTCCTGTATTTCAACAATATGATTCCGCCGATTCCGCTTTCGCTCAAGGACATCGGTGTCTACCACAGCCTCTCCCGCGCCAAAAGCGGGGAGTATGTTCTCGGATTTGAAAAGGCGCGGTGGTATGAGTTCGGAGAGAAAACCGCTTCGGTGTTCCATAGAACGGGGGATGGGCCAGTGTATGTCTTCAGTTCCATTTACGCGCCGACACGGCTGGATACTCCGGTCGTGCACCGCTGGTTGCGGCAAGATGATGGCACGGGGGAATGGACAACGGTAACGACGGTTTCCTTTATTATTTCCGGCGGGCGTGCCGAAGGATTTCGCGGGTATTCTACAAAGGAACACATCACGGCGGGGAAGTGGCGCGTGGATGTGGAAACACCACGCGGCCAGATTATCGGGCGATTTGATTTTACCGTGGAGGATACAGCAGAAAACCCCACATTAAAAGAAGAAACGTTTTAGGAAGAGAAAACAAAAGGCAAGGCTCAACCTTACTTTGGGTAAGGTTGAGCCTTGCCTACGCAGCTACTGTACTTCTTGTAAATAAGCCAATCATCAATATGACGCTCAACATCTTTTTTTGTTGAGAAATAATCCGGGAATTCCTTTTTGTTCAAAATTTTTGAACATTCTCGCGTTGTGCCGGAATAATCTGGAAGACTTGAGTATTGATAGGCGAATAGGAATCTTTTAACTCTTTGCCTGTCGACAATCCCGAACTCCTTCCATTTCGGCTCTACCAGTTTTATTGGATTGAGATGAATATACGAAAATAGATATTTGAGATACATATCAGTATCAGCGTGTTCGGCTTTGAATCTGCCTTGAAATAAGGATCCAGTTCTCTTACGGCTCTCATTGAAATACATAGTGTAGGCAGTTGAAAGTCTGTGCATGAATGTGCTAACGCCCTTTTCGGAGATTTCGCGTATGAGCAAATGGAAGTGATTCGGCATAAGACAATATGCCCCGATGGCGATAATTGGAGAGTCGATTCTTTCGGCAAATACCGTTTTAGCGAGTTCCTCAAATTTTCCACTTTTCCAATTTGGTAAATCTTCAAAACGAACTGGTATCTTTCCATTGCAGAGGTATAAAAGCAGAATAAAACGCTTGTAGTCCCATTCATTTTCAAATACAATTCTTTTATCAACCCCGCGGTTGTAGAGGTGATAGAATTCATTTTCAGCAAAAATTATTTTTCTTGACATAGATAGAAAGTAGTATATCAAATAAAATGCAAGGCTCAACCTTACCTAAAGTAAGGTTGAGCCTTGCCTCACTTCCAATAGTATGAGCCGCCGCCCGAAAAAAGCGATAGAAAAAGGAATGATGCTCCGCGTGTTGCAGATAATGTGGCAACACGCGTCACACTATCCGTGGACACTTATCGGGCTGTTCACCGCCGTTGTTTTGCTCATTCTTTCGCAAGTACTCACTCCGATTTTCTATAAACGTCTCATAGACGCGGCTATCGTGGCAACGAGTCCCACCGCGGAAGTCGTACACGGACTTCTGGTCATTCTTTCCTCCATCGCGGCCATCAAGGGTCTCGCGTGGATTTCTCGGAGACTACGCGGTGTGTGTATGGTCAGGTTTGAATCGCGTGTCATGGCCGACCTCGCGATGACGGCGTTTGACCGTTTGATGCGGCACTCGCATAGCTTTTTTACCGATAACTTCGCGGGAACACTCGTGCGGCGGGTGAATAAATTCGTCGGGTCGTTTGAAGCGATCGCGGACCAGATAGGGTTTAATCTCTTTCCCAGCCTGCTGATTATTGCCGGAAGCCTCTACGTACTTTCACAGCGCGATATGCTTCTCGGTGTTACTTTGAGCATTGGTATTGGATGTTTTATCGTTTTTAACGTCATCGCGGGACTGTGGAAACAAAAATACGAGGTTATCCGTAATGACCGAGATTCGGAAGCGACGGGTGTTATCGCGGATGCCATCGGAAACGCGTCCACTATCAAGTTGTTCAGCGGGCACGCGTTTGAGGTCGCCCTCTTCGGAAAGATAAACAACCTACTCCGGAAAGCCCGCGTTGTCGCGTGGAGTCTGCATGAGCTTGTCGGCGCCGTGCAGGGCCTCATCATGTTTTCCACCGAAATTGGTATGCTCGCCGTTGCCATTATTCTGTGGCAGAAAGGAATACTCACGGTCGGCGATTTCGTACTCATTCAACTCTATCTCAACGCCATCTATAACCGTATTGATGATTTTGAGCGGGTTATCCGGAAGCTCTTTGAGTCATTTGCCGACGCGGGCGAAATGGTGGAGATTATGGATACACCGCTTGAGATTACAGACGCGCCGAACGCGGAAGCCCTTGCCGTTTCCCGCGGGGCGATATCGTTTAATCATGTGACCTTCGCGTTCCATAAGACACGAACGGTACTTACGGATTTCTCGCTCCCCATTGCCGCTCGCGAGAAAGTGGCGCTTGTCGGTTCGTCGGGAGCGGGGAAGACCACGATTACGCGGTTACTGCTCCGATTTCACGATATTGCCGGCGGCGCGATTACGATTGATGGGCACGATATTTCAAAAGTCACTCTAGAGAGTCTCTGGAACGCCGTCGCCCTCGTTCCTCAAGAGCCGGTACTCTTCCACCGGACGCTCCGCGAGAATATTTTGTACGGCAGGCGTGATGCGACTGACGCGGAAGTCATAGAAGCGGCGAGGCGCGCGCATTGCCACGAGTTTATTTCCTCGCTCCCGAACGGCTACGAAACCTACGTGGGTGAATGCGGCGTCAAACTTTCGGGTGGGGAGCGTCAGCGCGTCGCGATAGCTCGAGCGATACTTAAGAACGCGCCGATACTCGTGCTTGACGAAGCAACCTCCAGTCTTGATTCGGAATCCGAGTCGCTCATTCAGGACGCGCTTCACGAACTCATGCGCGAAAAAACCGTGATTGCCATCGCGCATCGCCTTTCTACCATACGGGAAATGGACCGGATTATCGTTATTGATAGCGGGGCTATTGTTGCCGAGGGCACGCACGACGTCTTGCTTTCACAGCAGGGCATCTACCGGAAACTCTGGGAGATTCAGGCGGGAAACTTCATCCTGTAGTGAAATTTCAAGTGGTTCCTGCGGAACAACTGAATAGTGGGTCAACGGTAAGGCTGACCTAAGTGCGATACATTATTATTTTTCTTTAGACACCTGACGCAACTTGAAATTCTACTACAGGATTCATGGCGTAGTCGTGGTTTCCTCGTACACAAGACGGGAAAGTAGTTGTATAGTGTCCAAAAGGTCGGTTTGCTTCCACCCCTTCGTCATAACGCAGACGAAATATGGATGTGTGGGAGTATACACAATCCCGCAATCGTGAATCTCCTCTGTGACTGTATCGGTCGGGTCCTCTATGACACGATACCCGAATTTATGGGCGACGGTAAGCGTACGCGCTTCGGGAGGAAGTCCGTTCACAATGCCACTCTTAAACTCCGCTTGGCTTAAAAGAGAGAGGGCATATTCCGAATGGACTCGGCTAAGATAGGTCGCGTTGTAGAGCGCGCGGAAAAAACGCGAATACAGTCGCGCGGACATGCTGTCTCCCGTCTCGGAAAGTGCCGGTTCGGAAAGTCGTAGGTCGGCGAATACGGCACTGACCGCTTCTTGTCCGATACGGTCACGAAGTATAGCTTTCGCGTCGTTATCCGAAAGGGCGATAAGACGAGTAAGAAGCTGCTCAATGGTATAGGCTTTACCCACCGTCATGGGTGGATAATCGGGTTTTTCGGGACTCTTGCTCCCCGTATAGGATAGTTCCTTTTTGAGCAACGACGAGTCGCTGTCGGCCTGCTTTAAGACTGCAATCATAAGAGCGACTTTATAGAGACTTGCCGGAGAATACAGCTCGCCTTCGTTCACACCCGTCCAGTGCGCGTTTTCCATATCCCTGAAATATACCGACACGGAATGAACTTTTACCGCTTTTTTCAGCGTATCTATTTTTGTCCGCAGTTTCTTCTCTAGGTCGCCGTATTCTTTAAAATCGTCCTTTTCTCCGACATTAAAACCGATAAGTGGGTCAATAAACTTGTATTTTCCCGAAGGCTCTCTGAATATAGTCGGCTCTGCGGGTTTGGCTATCGCTCCGCGCAAAAACCACCCACCGGCAATACCGGCTCCGAAAAAAACGGCGCAGCCAAGAGAAATAGCAAATCTTGAACGGCAATTTTGCATACCTTGTATTGTAACCCACCGTCTCTTTTCGCCAAGAGGAACAGTATCCAGTGTATCTTCTTGCGTGGCAATCGGCGTTGGATGCGTGTAGAAGTTAAACCTCTACAGCCGCTGTAGAGGTTTAACTTCTACAGAAACTACCCCCAGCCAGGCAAAGGGAGCCATGAATCCCGTAGTAGAATTTCAAGCTCTGGATGTGGCAAAAGTTCTGAATTGTTGTATGATGTCCACATAGTTTTAGTAGGATAATACTGGGTTTCAATTTGTTCCTTCGGAACGGCTTGAAATTTCACTACGGGATGAATAAGAAAGAAAAACACGCGCGCAAAAAGCAGCGAAAAAAGCACGGCAAAAAGATTCAGGTCCGCCACCGCTAGGCTACGGCGAGACAAAGTCCGTCATCGATAATTTCTACACAAACGCTCCGATATCCATCGGGGCGTTCTGTATGTCGCGCGTGGTATAGTAAAGGGTATGTTCACGGTTAGTTTGGAGGAGTTTGAGTCGTTCGTGCGAGAGGGGGTGGAGGCGATACCGGCAAAGTTTCGCTCGCGCATCGCCAATGTCGCCTTTCTCGCGGATGACGAACCGACGCCGGAGCAACGAGCAGAGAATAAACTTTCTCCAGACGAAACACTTCTCGGTTTATATGAAGGTATTCCACATCCCGCGCGCGGAGAAGGATATGGTGGAATGGTGTTACCCGACCGCATTACGATTTTCAAAAAACCGATTGAAGAAGAGGCTGAAACGCATGATGAGGTGCGGAAACACGTTATTGACACCGTTTGGCACGAAGTCGCGCACCATTTCGGCTTGGATGAGGAGGCAGTGGAGAGGCGTGAACGGGAACGAGGAGTAGTAGGGTAAGAAATACTTTACAAGATATAACTAAAATGGTATAATACGCACTATGAGTATTGAAGATTTCTCAACCTCGCTTGAAGACGATGTGGAACGTACAGGACATTCTGTTTCGGGAAGGCGTACTTCCGCCGAGGCTTTAGATGGTACTGGTACGGAAACACCCGAAGCACTCTTCGGGCAAGAGAAACGCGCCGTCGGTGCTTTTTCCGATTTTGAGGATGACGGTTCACTCCGCTATTCGGACACGCAGACTCTTTTGAAAAAGATACAGACTCCACACGACCCTGACGAGGAGGTACTCGTTTCTCAAGAGCTTCACGGTATAAACGCAGACATCGGGGAACTTGATAAACGTATCGCGAGAAAGAAGGAGGAAGAAGCTGCACTTGGAAACGCGAGAGCGAAACTTGGTGCACCGCACGAAGCGGGAGAAGAGCTTAAAGAGCTTGAAGCGGCACGGGAGAAGCTCATAGAAGACAAGCGGAACCTTGAGTTCGCGGATAAACACGAGCCCGTCTTTGACGAGCTCTCAAATCTTTCGGAATCGGAGCGTGAGCATGTCGCGCAGACAGGGAGGACCAAGGATGGTCGTTTTTTCCACGATAAGGACGGGAAACGGGTACGGGAGGATGTTGCGAAAGAGCTGGCGGAATCATATATTGCCGGTGGCGGGCGTCTTACGTGGGGGAGCCTCCGAAAGCTGGGAAAAGTGGTAGAACGGATACTGAAAGATATTACCGGAGTCGTAAAGGGCATCTTTCGCGGCGGAGAAGGCGAACAAACCTTTGCGGAATAATTAATTCCGGAGTAGTCACATTTTTCTTTCGGCTTCTGTTTTAAATAAAAGAGTGAAATAATAGTTCACCCACTGTGTATATTAAAGTGCACGTCATTGCGGAAAGTAAAGAAGAGGCCATTTCGGAAAAAAATGAGGTACTTTACGTGAGTGTTCGTGAGAAGGCAGAGCAGGGAGCGGCGAACCGCAAAATGCTTGACCTGCTTCGCGTAAGATTTGGTCTCGGTAAACGGCTACGTATCGTGAGTGGCCATCATGCGCCTCATAAAATTATTTCGGTAGATTAGGCGGTGTCATTCCCGCGGAGGCGGGAATCCAGGATAGGTCATTATTTCTAGATTCCCGCCTCCGCGGGAATGACAGAGAAACATGAGATTAAACCTCAAAGCAACGAACGTCACCTTAAGCGCTGAAATTAAGGAGTATCTGGAGAAGCGGCTCCGGAGTTTGGATAAACTTATTTCCCTTGAGGACCCCGCGGTTATGCTTGATGTGGAACTCGGCCGTTCCTCAAACCGACATCAGAACGGAGACATCTTTTTCGCGGAAATAACCATCCACCGAGGCAAGGAAACGTTTCGCTCGGTTTCCGAGCGTCCCGATTTACAAAGCGCCATTGACGATATGCGTGAGGAAATCGCGGGAGAGCTCTCGGCGCGAAAGGGAAAAATACGCGTGCTCTCTCGCCGGAGCGGACAAGTCGCCAAGATGTTGCTCAAAGGCGGGTATGACGGTCTTGGCTATCTCGGTCGCCCCGCGCGCGCCGGATGGAGGTATCTTAAGAACTTGCGCTGGAGACGCAAATAAGCTTTTAGCTTATAGCTGATAGCTTTTAGGGGAAATATACTTTATTAGTGTAGTCTTGAAACTATAAGCTAAAAGCTATAAGCTATCAGCTATGAACTTATCCAAACCGTCTCATCTTCTCGGTCTTGTCGTCGCCCTCATCATTGTCGGTGTTGCCGGTTATTTTTTTATCAACATGAAAACTACCAACAGTAAACAGGAACCGGCTGCAGCTTCGGCTACTCCGGCGGTACAAGCCGCCGCGCAAACAGCTCCGTCTTCGGTTACCGGTGCGGTTATTAAAACGAACCTCGGAGATATTGAAGTCGTATTCTTCGGAAGCGATGCACCCAAGACCGTGGATAACTTCCGCAAACTTGCCGACACTGGATTTTACGCCGGCACCAAATTCCATCGCGTCATCAAAGGTTTTATGATTCAAGGCGGCGACCCGCTTACCAAAGACGATACACAGAAAGCACGATGGGGAAGTGGCGGTCCGGGATATCAGTTTGAGGATGAATTCAACGGCAATAAACTGGTGCGCGGTGTACTCGCGATGGCGAATGCGGGACCGAACACCAACGGCAGTCAATTCTTTATCGTCACTTCGCCCGCGACACCATGGCTGGACGGCAAGCACACGGCGTTCGGCAAAGTGGTGAAGGGGATGGACGTGGTGGACAAGATTGAGAATACTCCGGTTGGTCCGAACGATGTTCCCAAAACGGCGGTCGTGGTGCAAGAAATCATTCTCAAGTAGTAGTTCTTATTCCTCCTTTCCTAAAGGAGGTGCCGAGGTCTTCCGAGGTGGAAGATTTAAACAACCCCCTCGCCCCCTTTACTAAGGGGGATAAATCCCTCCTGCATAAGAATGCAGTGCTCCCTTTAGAAAAGGGAGAATGAATCCCCATATATCTTGCGCATCTCCTCAAAATATGTTATAGAGAGGCTAGATACGTTAGTGTGTTTTGTTCTCGGCTTCCGCCGAGGATGTATGAACCGTCACAGCCGTGACGAAAACAACGCTATAAACAGGCTCATTTACATAATGACGCAACGTATCGGAAATCAGGAGACAGACAGATGCCCAGAAAATCAAGAACAACAATGCTGACAATGCTGAAAAGACGAACGGCTCCCATTTCGAAGGAGCTCCAGCAAAGAATTGCCAAGAAGATTGAAGAAGTGTTTACCGACATCCCGATGATGACGGAGTTGAATGACCGCACACGCAGGGATTTGGCTCCTGTGCGACGAGCCTTCGCGGCTGCTCTTACGGAGGCAAGCAGAATACGGCTTGCGAAAGGAGAGATGCGATTCTCTCAAAGGTCTATTGCTGATGCCTCCGGGTTTTCCACGGTTACTGCGCTTCGGGCAGCTCTGGCGAGGGCGAAAAGCCTGGTTGGAGAGGAGGCCGTCAAATTGAAAGCCGTCCTTTATGCTGTTGATGCTGTTGCCGGAGACGAAACTCCGACGCAAACTCAGCCTCCACCGGAGGAAGAGGCTGTTGCGATCCTCATTCGGGTTCAGGAGGCGGTTCACAGTGTGTTCCTCCCGGATGCCGAGCTTTTCAGCGGCGCTTGCACTTTCTCCGCTGAACTCGCTCGTCAAGCGCTCGCGTTCGTGTTGGTTTCTGACTACAAACACGAACCCAACATGGTCGGGCCACAGGTTGGGATGAATAGAACGGAAACATATGTTGCCCTAGGGACTATCTGGCACCTGGACATGTCCGATGGAGAAACCCACAATAAATTGGAAGCTGTCCGACAGATTCTCTCCGTTTGCGGTTAGCCAGTTCCATCAGGATTTACATAGCGCGGGCGCTCTCGACATCGGGTCGGAAGCGCTCTTTTTATTTCATACCCCGCTGAAATTCCTCATAGCTCATTTCCTTTTTCCCTTCCGGCACGACACGGGTGAGGATTAGGTTACCGTCTCGGAACTCGGCAGATTTGATGATGACGCGAATCCTACCACCCCTCTTATCCCCTCCTTGGAAAGGAGGGGAGGTGAAGAAGAAGGTGCCGATGGAACTCTCAAACGCTTGAATCTTCAAATAATTTTTATAACCATCATCCGCTAAATTAATTTCTCCATCCGCCTTTTTGAATTTCTTTGTATACGTCGCCTTGGAGTGGTCTTGTGGTTTTGCCTCAATCTTTCCCTCCACCCATTTCGGCATAACCTCCGCCAGCATTTCCCCCGCGAGCGTGTTCATCGCACTCCGCAATTCACTCGCCTTTGGTGGCCAAAGCAGAGAATCATTTTGATATTTTGATATGTTGATATTTTGATGGTTCGACTTGTTTGGAATTTGGACAGTGGGATTTTGGATTTCCAATTGCTGCTTCGCAACAGTTGGTCCGTGGTCCATTTCTTCATCTAGGAGAAGTATCGAGACCCCCGCGTCTTTGTCATCCGCGAGGATTTGCGATTCTATCGGCGAAGCCCCCCGATATTTCGGGAGCAGGGAATAGTGGATGTTCAAACTACCTTTTTCGGGAATAGCGAGTAGCTCTTTCGGGAGGAGAGAGCCATACGCCACGACGATGAAAAGTTTGTAGTTTATAGTTTGTAGTTTATAGAGAAAGTCAGGGCCGGACGGAGATTCGGGTTGGAGGCACGGAATGTTGTTGGCGAGCGCCCAGAGTTTGACGGGTGGGGGAGTCAGCACCATTTTCCGTCCCTGCGGTCGGTCAGGGTTCGTGACGATAACGGACGGCACAAGGCCGTGCCGCTTTAGCGTTTCCAGTATGTCCACGGAAAGTTCGGGTGTCCCGAAGAAGACGAATTTCATAAGAATGAAATTAACCGTTAACTCTTAACTGTTAACAGTTAAAGATTAAAAGTTAATTGTTCCGACCTTCAGTCGGTGGCATTTCCCGAAGGTTCGTCGCCTTATCAATAAACAAAATGCCCTCCAAGTGGTCGGTTTCGTGCTGAAAGATTTGCGCGAGAAGTCCCGATGCTCCGCGTTCGAAGAGATTTCCGTTTTCATCGTATGCTCGGATACTCGCTTTCTTTGCGCGCTTGATTTTGCCGTACAGCGGACGAACCGAGAGACATCCTTCGTCAAGCAGTGCCTTGTCTCGCGAGAGTTTGGTAATCACGGGGTTGATAAAGGTGAGGCACCCCGCTTCTTGTTTCAGCTCTTTTCGGTGTTCCACTTTTTTCCGCTCCTCAATCGCTTCCGGCATATCAAGTACCGCCTTAGCCACGAGGAAAATACGGAGCGAAACTCCGATTTGAGGAGCGGCAATCGCGACGCCGTCATCCTGCGTAAAGAGAGCGGATGCCATCTCCTTCAAGATTTTCCGTATTTTCGGACTGCCAATTTCCGAGAGGGGCACTTCTGTCGCTTTCTTCCGTAGTACCGACGCTCCGTTTTGTACTATTTCGGGAATCATGGCTCTGATTGTACCTTTTCCATTCGGTTTTTCCTAGATATTTGACATACCGACCTAGCTATTGTAGTGTGTTTTCAGCGCTTGTTGTCCGACTCCTATGAGTTCGGACCGATACGAGTTCTACCCGGTAAGATGAGGGTCAATTCGTCTAGGTTGCTCGCGATAAGCGACAACTGTTGTTCTTTGACAGCACACTGTGTTGTCGGAGTAAGGAAGGAACAAGTAGCATGAAAGACATGAATGGTTATCTGCATGCACGTAACAGTGAAGACAGTGTTTCGTTGTCAGTTTGTAGCGGGAACGAGGAATTCATATTTCTCGGCGCAAGTTGTTCGGCAAGCGTCCAACCGGCATTTGCTTCTCTGAAATCAATAACCATCGCGCCACGAAAGAACAAGGAAGAGGTCGTTGCGCTTGCGGTTGTTGCTCACGCTCAGGAGCGGAGAGGATCCGTCTCCCGCGCGAACTTTCTCGTCCGCGTATCCTTCAGTGGCGAAAGACCATGGGTAGAACCCGATAAGTTTTTCATCCCCCGGGCAGGCCGACTGGGAGAAATCACAGGTGAGTGGAGTCAGGCAATGCTCTCGGTTCGCATTGAAGAGAAGACATTCGTTTATTCCCCGCTTGACCTTCTGGGGAAGGACCATGCCGCGCTCACTAACAAAGGCTTCCACGTCGTGTGCGACGGCAACGTACTCTGCCGCTACATGACCGGGGACGCGCAACCGGACGAAGTGGAAAAAGCGGTCGTCGCTCGGCCGAACGAGCAAACGGTCTTTGAACAGCTGGCGGAAGCACTGGAACGAGCAAAGAGGGGTGGGGACAGGAGTAATGAGCTGTCCGTTAAACTGCTACAACTTGAGCATCTGCATGAAACGTTGCGTGGCAAACTGATGCTTGAACAAGACCGTTGCGCCAGCCTCAAACGCGAGGCCACACAGTTTATCGCTGGCGCTCGTTCCATCGTGTCGGGGGACTACGAGTGCAGAAGGTATCCGCGTGTTTTTTAAAATACCGAAAAATTTCTTACTGAAAGAATCACCTTGTTCGCACTCCTTAAAAAACCAATACAAGTCTCCAATCTTAACGTGTGCCACCAGTCCGTTTATTTGGCGCCAGATGACCGGTTTAAACTTCGTGCCGATTCGCTCCAGATTGATTTTATCGACGAATCGCTGGATAAGCTCTTGGCGTTCGCTGGTGATTTTCAGCTTTTTCGCCACCTGTAGCTTGGAGAGGTAGTCTTTGGGGATATCCATTTAATCATCATACCAATCCGCAACCATAATGCGAATACCGCTAATCCCGAATGCGAATACAGCGAATGAAGATGCATTATTTGTGGCATTCGCATTCCTCATTCGTGGCATTTGCATTATAGTGAACGTAAAATCTTTATCCTCGCCCCCAGCGCGTTGAGCCGTTCGATAATCCCCTCGTATCCGCGGTTAATGCTGTAGATGTTGCGAAGCGTGGAGGTACCTTCGGCCCCGAGCATCGCGATGAGGATAATGGCGCCCGGACGGAGTGCCGGCGGGCAGACCACTTCGGCGGCCTTGAGTTTCGTCGGGCCGGTGACATAGATACGGTGCGGGTCCGCGAGAAGTGTTTCCGCTCGGAGCTTATCAAGTTCTTTGTAGTATACGGTTCGGTTTTCGTACACCCAATCGTGAATCAGCGTGGTGCCCTTGGCCTGTGTGGCGATAACGGCAAAGAATGGCAGATTGTCTATATTGAGTCCGGGGTAGGGACGCGCTTCAATTTTATCCGGCAGAGCAGTGAGTTTGGACGGGTAGGTGCGGATATCAACGAGTTTGGTCTGGCCGTTTTCGGCGAGATACCGCTTGAGGATTTTATACTTAAATCCCATCTCCTCAAGCTTCAAGAGTTCCAATTCAAGAAATTCAATTGGGGCGCGGTTGATGCGGATAGACGAGCGGGTGAGTATCGCGGCAGTGAGAAAAAACATTACCTCAATGGGGTCTTCCGAGACAGCGTAGGAGACATTTCTCTCTATTATGGGTATACCACGGACCGTGAGTGTCGTCGTCCCGATCCCCGTAATCTCTACGCCGAGGGCTTGCAGGAAAAAGCACCGCAGTCCCTTATGCGTCACCACATAATCTTTGGAGCGAGTTTTAATATGAGCGCCGAATTTTTCCAGCGCAAGGAGATGTGGACGGACGCTCCGAGCGCCGAGCCGGCATCCGCCGGGGTGGGGGAGTTTGAACGCCTTCAGATGGTGGAGAAGCGGAGCGAGAAGCATCACGATACTCCGTGTCTTGGTCGCCGATTCACTATTGATACCGGACACATTCAGCTTTTCGGGTACCTTAATCTCCACGTTATTTCCCTCCCATTTTACTGATACGCCGATACTCTGGAGTACTTCAATAATCCGATGCACCTCCTCTATATGAGGCATATTCCGAAGTGTTGTGGTGCCGGTATTGAGAAGTGAAGCACATAAAAGTCCCACGGCTCCGTTCTTGGAGGTATGGGTCGTGACGGTCCCGCGGAGCTTTCTTCCCCCTTCTATCTCTATAGTAAGCGAGCGGTCGGAAAGCTGGAGGATGTCGCGGTTCAGCGCCGTGCTGATTTTCGCGAGTGTTTCGGTGGAGAGGTTTTGTTCGCCCTGTTCTATACGGGCGATGGCGCTCTGGCTGGTTTTCAGCTTCTTCGCGAACTCGGACTGCGAAAGCCCGCGCTCCTCTCTAAGGTCGCGGATAAGAGCGCCAATGTGTTTGAGGCGGGCTATGGACATACCGAGCAGTATACCATATATGAGATAAAAGACAATTGACCATTAGGGTAATATATACCAGTTGTCCCACATAGATTTACAATGGGACGCATGTACACACTCAATCAAATACCTTCGGAGGCGCAGATTCGTAAATATCTGCGACGCATTTTGTTCGGGAAGAATGTTTTTTGTCCCGACTGTCGGTCACGGAGGGTACACGTGCAGGGAGGCAGGTATCGATGCAAAGACTGCCGTATCCGGTTCACCCTGCTCTCGCACAGTTGGCTCTCCAACCTCAAGTTGCCACTCGAAACATGGTGGATGGTACTCTGGTGCTGGAGCTGTGAGATACCGGTCAAACAAGCCCGCGCACTCACCAAGCTCTCCACGGTATCCATACGCAAATGGTTCGACACATTTCGGGAGCACCTACCTAAAGAAACCCATGTATTGGAGCATATCGTGCAGTTAGACGAGGCCTACTTCAAGAACATGACGCTCATCATGGGCAAGCAGAAAGGCACGAGAAATCTAGCCTACGATGTCATCATGGGTACGGCTGTGCAACGACACCATGCAGGATATTTCCTGTTCCGCAAGGTGAAGCCGGGCTCGGAACTCTGGACCGATGGTGCGGCCATCTACAAAGGCATCGGCAAGTGGTGGCCAGTGAAGCACAGCAGGGACATCCACAAAAAATTTGAGTTCGAACACACGTCAGAGATCGAAGGAGTGTTCGGAAACTACCGCACCTTTGCCCGAAGAATGTATCACCATCACTGGTCGATTAATTTGGAAAAATACGTGAGGGAATTCTGCTTCAGATTCTCCTCACCCGAATTATTCAAAAACCCGTTATTTTACTTAACAAAATCACTAACGCTTGGGACAACTTGTTAGTATTACCTGACCATTAACCATTGACATAAAATAAAAAAGCCCGCCCGAATGGAACGAATTCCCATTTCGGT
Source organism: Parcubacteria group bacterium GW2011_GWA2_49_9 (assembly GCA_001004005.1). Lineage (GTDB taxonomy): Bacteria > Patescibacteriota > Minisyncoccia > Phycocordibacterales > UBA10002 > UBA10002. The sequence goes on along the minus strand of LCQF01000008.1, from coordinate 19,567 downwards.
GCAGGCGAGCCATTTCGGTTTGGACGGAGACGGCTGTTGTTTACTCACAGGAGTTGTAGGAGAATGAGTGCCATTTGTGTCGAGAGAAAAGCGAATCCATATCCGAATATGGCTTTTGCTAGGCAACTAGAATTCTTCCGCCACCTGTCAGGGTCTTGCTTGTCTCTGATGACCCGTATCCCCTTGATTTGGTACAGAAGAGCAAGTGACACGCAGACGGCCGAATATATTTGGAGAGCTAATATCAGAGTTTTCAGATATTTCCTTTCGTTGAGTTTAAGCTATGTAAGCATATCTACTGGAGTCCGTCAACCCTCCTCTCATTTTTACTCTTGTTTGGTATACCACCACTCCAACCTTGTCGGCTAGGTTGGTGTGGGGGTATAGTGCTATCATTCCTTAGCTGAACCTCTCCCCCTTCTAAGGGGGAGATATGAGAGGGGGTACATATCAATCTTACCACCCCTCAATCCCCTCCTTGGAAAGGAGGGGAGGGAGACACCTTTTTTCTTATTCGCAGGTATTCGTAGATTCGTTTCATTCGTTGATTGGTTTTATTTATGTCATTCTGGACCCCCAAACTCGGCATTGACCTCGGGACCGCGAATACGCTCGTGTTCGTGCCGGGGAAAGGTATCGTGCTGAATGAGCCGTCGGTGGTGGCGGTCTCCGAGCAGGACAACCGCATTCTTGCCGTCGGCATTGACGCGAAAAATATGGTGGGGAAGACGCCCGAATCCATCGTTGCGTATCGCCCGATGAAGGACGGTGTGATTGCCGATTACCGTGTGACCGAGGCGATGCTCCGCTATTTCATCACGAAAGCGCTCGGCAAATGGAATATCTGGAAACCCGAAGTTCTGCTTTCCGTTCCCGCCGGCGTGACCTCAACTGAACGTCGCGCCGTGGTGGAAGCGGCGATTAAGGCCGGAGCGAAAAATGCCTATGTCGTGAAAGAACCGATTCTTGCCGCCATCGGTGCCGGTATTCCCATTCACGAACCAGCGGGACATATGGTGGTGGACATCGGCGGAGGCACAACCGACGTCGCGGTCATTTCACTCGGAGGCATTGTTTCTTCCACATCCGTGAAATGCGCGGGGAACCGCATTGACGCCGCCATCGCGGATTACATCAAAAAAACATTTAATCTCGGCATCGGAGACAAAATGGCGGAGGATATCAAACTGGAAATCGGTTCCGCCGTGCCGCTTGAAGAAGAATTGTCTATCATCATCAAAGGGCGTGATTTCGTCACGGGACTTCCGCGTACCGCCGAGGTAAAGACCAACGAGATTGTGAGGGCCATCAGCAGGGAACTGCGCGAGGTTATCAAGGCGCTTAAAGATGTTCTTCAGGAAACTCCGCCTGAACTATCCGCCGATATCATTGACCGCGGCATTATTATGACCGGCGGTTCGTCCCAGCTCCGCAATTTTCCCGAATTGGTGTTCCGCCGGACGGGCGTAAAAGCGACACTCGCGAAAGACGCCTACTTTTGCGTGGCGAAGGGCACGGGTATCGCGCTTGAACATTTGGATACGTATAAGAAAACCATTATTGCGAAGCGGTAGCAGTTCTTATTCCTCCTTTTCTAAAGGAGGTGGTTCATTCTGATGAATCGGAGGATTTAAAATCCCTCGGCTCGCCGACTCGCCACTCCCTTTAAGAAAGGGAGAATTAAGATTCCTTCTTTGTTATAATCCTCCCATGCTCGCTTCACTCAATCACCATGCGTACGCGCTTGTCGGTTCGCAAGAGGGTACTCTTGTGACACTCATAAGGAGTCTAGAGAGGTGTGGCATCAAAACCCGCGGCAATCCTGATTTTCGTTCCGAAGTCTATGATGTATTCGGCATTGACGAAGCGCGCGAACTGAAAGATGCTACCTATCGGAAAGCGGTGTCGGGCAACAAGAAAGTATTTGTAATTTCCGCACGGGGCATCACCGCAGAGGCGCAAAACGCCTTGCTTAAAGTATTGGAAGAACCGCCGGAAGGCACGCAGATTTTTCTCATCCTCCCCTCGCTTGAAATACTGCTTCCCACCCTTCGTTCGCGTCTGCATATACTGTCGGACGTATCTGTTCGGGAAACAGCAATCACTTCCGACGCCGCAGACTTTCTCGCGAGTCCCGTCCCCAAACGGCTGAAGACCATTCAGGGAATGCTGAAAACAGCGGAAGAAGAGATGGGGAAACAAAAGCTCGTTGATTTTCTTGACGCACTTGAACACACCGTCGCGGAGGGAGACCGAACAAATAACGCCGTCGCTCTGTCGGAGATTCTGGAAGTGAAGAAGTACAGCCGTGACCGAGCGCCGTCGCTTAAATTGCTTTTGGAGCATCTCGCGCTTGTGTTGCCGGTGGTGAAGTAAGAGCACGTTGTGGTACTATATACGAGTTATCCACTTAGCTTAAACAGGTATGAATATGGAACAGCCGGGTAAGTTTGATACCAGTGCTTACGACGAAAAAGTTGCACGCAACAGGAAATTAGCTGAAGAACAGGCACAGGCTACAGAACTAGTCCCTGAAGCATGGAGGCCGATGAGAACTTCGGAGGCGTTTGATACTGGTGCGGGTTTCCGTCGTGACGACCCAAGTGCCTTTGGTCCGGAAGATGCGAAGACTGGGGAGACGATTGCAAAGGGTGAGTGGAAAGATACAGAGGTGAGTGCGTCCACGGAAAGAATGAGAGAGACAGACAAAACTGAAGCCGATATAAGGTATGGGGAGAAGGAGTAATATGCCCTACAATTTTTCAACATTTACGACAAAGGCAAAAGAAGTACACGACTGGCTCGCGAAGGAGTTCGGAGGTCTTCGGAGTGGGCGAGCTGCGCCCACAGTTCTGGACGGCATACTCGTGGAGAGTTATGGCACCAAACTTCCGATAAAGCATGTTGCGACAGTTTCTATTGAGGACGCTCGCACACTTCGTATCACCCCGTTTGATGCAGGGGCGGCGAAAGACATAGAGAAGGCGATTGCCTCGGCAAACTTAGGTCTTTCTGTTTCCGCGGACGACAAAGGTGTGCGGGCTCATTTTCCGGAGCTTACTTCCGAACGCCGCACGACGCTTATGAAAGTTGCCAAGGAAAAACTTGAATCGGCACGTATTACTATGCGTAAAGTCCGCGATGAGGTACTGCAGGACATTGAAGCGAAGGAAAAGGAGGGCGGAATGGGTGAAGACGAGAAGTTCCGACTTAAGAAAGAAGTGGACAAGCTAAGCGAAGCGGAAAACAAGAAATTGCAGGAAGCGTACGAGCGGAAAGAACGCGAAATAACCGCGTAACTAAAAATCCTTTATCCGTAATCCTTAACACAGACATTTTTTGTTAAGGATAAAGGATTAAAGATTAAGGATTCCCCATGACTATTGTCTTATTTTTCATCATCCTCGGCGCTCTCGTCTTCGTGCACGAGCTCGGCCACTTTATCTCCGCGAAAAAAGCGGGGATTCGCGTTGATGCCTTTGCGATTGGCTTTCCGCCCAAGATATACGGGAAAAAGTTCGGAGAAACACAGTACGACCTCAACCTCATCCCATTTGGCGGGTACGTGAAGATATTCGGCGAGGACGGTGACGATTCTTCCTCCCCTCCTTTCCAAGGAGGGGATAGAGGGGTGGTAGCGTCTTCCATTCCTCCTTTACAAAAGGAGGTGGCTCATTCTGATGAGCCGGAGGATTTTAATCGCCGCTTCACCTCCAAATCACGATGGATTCAAGCCCTCGTATTGGTTTCCGGTATACTCGGAAATATTATTTTCGCGTGGCTCCTTATTTCCATAAGCTTTATGTCCGGTATTCCGTCATCCGTTGACGGCAGATACGCGAGCGAGGTGCAGAATCCGAAATTGACCATTGCGACGGTACTTCCCGATTCTCCCGCGGGGAAGGCGGGGCTCAAAAGCGGAGATGTCGTTCACTCACTTACCGACGGGACGCGTGTCTTCTCGGGTTCCGAATCAGAACCCGCGCGCGAATTTATCGGCGAAAGCAAAGGTATTCTCACTATTGAATATACGCGCGAAGAAACGGACTATACCGCTCAAGTGGAACCGGTGCGCGGTATCGTGGCGGGGAAGCCGGCCATTGGCGTGAGTCTTGATACGATTGGCGTCGTCCGTTTCAACATCTTCCGTGCGTTCTATGAGGGAGCACTTACCACGTGGGATATTCTTCGTGAGGTAACCTACGGACTGCTCGGCTTTATTAAGGAGGCGGTGATGGGACAAGCGGACCTCGGTTCCATTTCGGGTCCGGTGGGTATCGCGGGGCTTGTCGGCGAGGCACGCGTGCTCGGCTTTGTGTATCTTCTCTCATTTACCGCGTTTATTTCCATCAACCTCGCGGTCATTAACCTGCTCCCGATTCCGGCGCTCGACGGCGGACGCCTCCTGTTTCTTGCGATTGAGGGCATCATCCGCCGCCCGATTCCGGTGAAGTTTACACGGTTCGTCAACACCGCCGGTTTTTTCCTGCTGATTGCGTTTATGTTGTTCATCACCTATCGGGATATTGTTAAATTGTTTTAGTTTTTTCTGTCATTCCCGTGACGGAGTAGCGGCGCAGTAGTCGTAGACTAAAGCAGGAATTCCGAAGTTGAATCCACGGAAATTTCCACGACCGAACCAATGTCAACAACACAATGCCTGGCGACACACCTGATCGTGGAACATGACTTCGCTTGTTTAAGAACTGTTATGACATCAATAACCCTACTCGGGCCAACCCCGTCCTTTTTGGGAAGCGGCGTAGACAACGCGATTAAATGAGAAGACGGGTTTTCAGCCACGACCGAAAAGAACTCTCTCCTCAAACCCATTCTCATCTCGTCTATCCGAGGAAAACAGTCAGACTCCCTTCCTTCACCGCGTTCTTCCAGCAAAACTGAAGATTGGCCACTCATAAGGTTGAGAAAGTCCAGCAAATCGGTCGGTGTGGGCCGAAAAGCTATGAACTGCAACTGGTTTCTGGCGAACTCTCTCAATCGCCATCCCTCAATGTTATTCAAGCGTTTGATATCCTTCGCCAATCCCTTGATGTAAGGATAGAGAATTATCATCAGCCACGGGTTTTTTCTAACTTCATCTCTGAACTTATGGTACTTCACCGAACCCTCCTTCGTCTTATAGACTTTGGGGTTACTGCTATCAAGCTTGGCCTGTATGGTTTCGCTCTAGCGGGAAAAGGCAAAATCAAGCCTCTCCCCGCTAGAGCCAATATGTCAGATAACCAGTGTAATTCAAACACATTTATGTATAGAAAGCAAGGATATCTGTGTCTTCGCACTAGCGTCCGGTTAATTTTCTCCACAAATAGAAAAAGACCGCAGGTTGAGCCATACTAAGAGCGTTGAACCTTTTAGTAACTCTCATTTGCCTACGGGCTTTTTCGTATGGATTACTCTACCACGATTTTTGGTCAAGTATCGTCGTTTCTTTCAAGATATCACTTTCAGGCGGTTGTCGGACAGCATGCAGGCGACCGCTACACCAAGAAGTACAGCGCATGGAACGAGCTGCAGGTACTCCTCTACGCTCAGGCGACGGGTAAAGATTCGCTACGGGAGATTGAAACAGGACTCCTGACCAACGAAGGAGCATGGCATCACCTCGGCATCCGTTCGGTGAAGCGTTCCACGCTGGCAGACGCGCATGCACGAAGAAGCTATCGTATCTTTGAATCAACATTCTACGACCTGCTCTCGCACTGCACCGGCATCACTCCGCGCCACCGCTTCACGTTCAAAAATCCCTTGTATGCGCTTGATTCCACAATGGTGGAGCTGTGCCACAGTCTGTTCCCGTGGGCGAAGTACCGGACGACCAAAGGAGCTTTGAAGATACACGCATTGTTCAACGTGCGTACCGGCATACCGGAGTTTTTGACCGTAACAGACGGAAAACGGGGAGACATCACCGAAGCGAGGGAACGTCTGCATGCGCTTGAAGCTGAAAGTATCGTTGTTTTTGACCGCGGATACGTTGACTACCGATGGTGGTACCAACTGACGCAGCAGAAGATATGGTGGGTGACGAGGGCAAAGGACAACCAGTCCGTGATTGTAGCCGGACAGCATGAAAAGCCTGTACACCCACGCTGTCTTGCCGATGAAAAGATATACATCGGCGAATTTGCAAATCAACATGATTACCCTGACGCGCTCCGGAGGGTAACGTGGAAAGACGAAGCAAGCGGAGAAACGTACCGCTTCATCACCAACAACTTCAAACTGTCGGCCGAGCAGGTCGCGCTCATCTACAAAAATCGCTGGCAGATCGAGCTGTTCTTCAAATGGATCAAGCAGAATCTCAAGATCAAGTCGTTTCTCGGCACCTCCAAGAACGCCGTGTTGTCGCAAATCTGGGTTGCCATGATCTACTACCTGCTTCTTGCGTACATCAAGTTCCAGACAAGATTCAAAGGCTCGCTCCTTGAGCTTACCCGCATGATACGGGAAACGCTCATGATGCGACGGCAGATCATCGACCTGCTGTCGCTTTCTACAAAAACGCTCAAACGGCTGAAACCTCCTGACTTTCCCCAGATGAGTTTATGGGTTTAACCGGACAGTAGTGGTGTCTTCGGGCAGTTATCTGCTATGATTATCGGAATGTCTTAATTCTCCCTTTCCTAAAGGGAGCACTGCATTCTTGTGCAGGAGGGATTTCAAAATCCTCCGTCGCATCGGAATGCGTCATCTCCTTTAAGAAAGGAGGAATCGGATAAAATCCATGAAGCAATCCAACCTCTTCACCAAAACTCGCAAGGAAGCGCCGTCGGACGAAATCGCGAAGAACGCGCAACTGTTAATTCGTGGAGGTTTTATCCATAAGGAAATGGCCGGTGTCTACTCGTATTTACCCCTCGGTCTTCGGACACTCACCAAGATTGAGAACATCATCCGCGAGGAAATGGACGCCATCGGCGGACAGGAAATCAGGATGGCGACGCTCCATCCGAGCGAGAAGTGGAAGCAGACGGGAGGGTGGGATGCCGTTGATGTGCTTTTTAAACTTCAGAGCCGGACAGAGAAAGAATACGCGCTGGGGCAAAGCGAAGAAGAAATCGTCACTCCGATTGCGCAGGAATACGCGAATTCGTATAAAGACCTGCCTGTCGCCATCTACCAGATAGGACAGAAATATCGTGACGAGCTCCGTGCAAAATCGGGTATTATGCGCGGTCGCGAATTCGGTATGAAGGATATGTATAGCTTCCACGAATCGCAGGAGGATTTTGAACGTTTTTACGCGGTGACAAAAGAAGCCTACCTCCGCGTATTCAAGCGCACGGGATTGGATGCGAAGGTGACCGAAGCCGCAGGCGGAAGTTTTTCCGAAAAAATCTCATACGAATTTATGGTGCTCACCGACGCAGGTGAAGACGACATTGTTTATTGTCCTTTTTGCACACACTGTGCCAATACCGAAATTGCGAAGGCCGAAGCGGGAGGGAGCTGTCCGAAGTGCGGAAAGGGAACACTCGCGAAAGCCCGCGCGGCGGAAGTGGGAAATGTCTTTGACCTCGGCGTGAAGTATCCGAAAGCGTTCAACTTCACCTATAAAGATAAGGAGGGAAAGGAACAGACTCCAATCGTGGGCTGTTACGGCATCGGTACGACTCGGCTTATGGGCACGATTGTGGAAGTATTTTCGGATGAAAAAGGGATGGTCTGGCCCGAAAGTGTCGCGCCGTTTAACGTGCATCTTGTCTCGCTGTTGGGCGCTGAAGGAGGGAACGTAAAAGTAGAAGCAGACAAACTGTATGAGACCCTTACGAAAAAAGGAGTAGAAGTACTCTACGACGACCGCGATGTCCGTCCCGGTGAAAAATTTGCCGACTCCGACCTTATCGGTATACCCACCCGCGTAGTTGTAAGCGAAAAGACGCTCGCGCAGGGAAAACTTGAAGTAAAGAGCCGCAAAACCGGCACTGTCTCCATGCTCTCCGAAGCCGAGCTTCTCAACCAACTCTCGATAGTCCGCTGACATTTAGGTTTCCTGACGATTTAGCATGTAAGCACGGCCGTGCTTACATGCTAAATCGGCTCTAAACTTGTTCAAGCTTGAAGAGACGCTTCCAGTGCCATTCATTGTCAATATGGTCGGCCTCAATAATTCGGACGTATTTTCTGATATCAAGAAGCTCAACGATGAATTCGATTTCCTTTCGGCAATCAAACGGATAAATACCCGCGGACTGTTGCAGTTTCCGGAAACCCAGTTCTGTAAGGTGGCCACGAAAAGCGTCTCGCGCTTCCCGTTCGTCTTCCGGGATATCGTACAAAACAATCCACCATTTTTTATTCCAAGGACCGGCGTGCTCGATCTTCATATACCGCGGCTTGTAAGTGAGGGCTCTCGTCTTTCCCGCGTCGCTTAGGAGGAGTGTGCAACTTCCGTCGGGATTTTCCCGTGCTTCTATCAAACGCGATTCATAGAGGGCATCAACGGCACGCTCGGCCGCTTGACGCCTGATATCCTGCCAACCCGCGTGGATGCCTTTGATAATGTTCCACTGTCTTTTTGCCGTCCGTGCGCACGAGAGCGCCACTCCTCCCAAGAGAAGCAATAGTATCTTCTGCTGAATCGGGCCGAAACGCTTTCGCGCCTTTCTCATTCGTACTTTTTGATTTCGCGCCGCACTATCTATGTCCAATCATTTTAGCATGTAAGCACGGCCGTGCTTACATGCTAAAATGGGGATAGCCAACATCAGACAAAATTAAAATTGACGGTATACCGCCTTACCTTTGCGTTTCCGATGCCAGCGCTTATAATGCCTACACCAACCTATGCTCCGAAAACACTTCAAAAAACACTGGGACCGGATGAACGGCTATCTCTCCAACGATATCGGTATTGACCTCGGTACCGCGAACACGCTCGTATATATGCGGGGACAGGGCATTGTTATCAACGAGCCTTCCGTCGTTGCCGTCAATCAGAAAACCGGACAGGTGGTGGCGGTTGGCGCGCAGGCGAAAGAGATGCTCGGGCGGACGCCTCCGCATATCGCTGCCGTGAAGCCGTTGGTCGGTGGTGTTGTATCCGATTTTGAAGTGACCGAAGAGATGCTCGCGTACCTCATTCGGCGCGCGGAACTGAATTCCAAGAAATTCCTCGGACCGCGCGTTGTCGTCGGCGTGCCGTCAGGTATCACCAATGTGGAAACGCGCGCCGTGCGTGACGCGACAAAGAATAATGGAGCGCGCACGGTGTTTATCGTGGAAGAACCGATGGCCGCGGCTATCGGTATCCGGCTTCCGGTAAACGACCCCGTGGGGAATATGATTGTGGACATCGGTGGGGGAACATCCGATATCGCCGTCATTTCGCTCGGAGGCATCGTTCGGTCAAAGAGCTTGAAAATCGCGGGAGACAAACTAAATGAAGATATTATTTCGTACGTTCGGGGTGAATTTAAAATCCTTATCGGAGAAAAGACCGCGGAAAATCTCAAAATTGCCATTGGCTCGGTACTCCCGCAAGGCTCCGCGCTTGAGGCTATGATAAAAGGACGCGACCTTATCACGGGACTTCCGCGCGAAGTTATGGTTTCCGATACCGATGTACGTGAAGCCATCGCGCTTTCCATTGATAATCTCATAGAAGCCGTCAAGGAAGTGCTTGAAACCACTCCTCCCGAAATCGTATCCGACGTTATGGGGCGCGGACTCTACCTTGTCGGAGGTGGGGCGCTTATTATGGGTCTTCCCGAACTCCTCGCGGAAAGTCTCAAGATTCCGGTTCATCAGGCCGACGACCCGATGACCGCGGTCGCGCGTGGCGCGGGGATTATTCTTGAAGATTTTGACGCGTATAAAGGGGTGCTAATTGAGAACGAAGATGAATTACCGCCTCATTCGTAATGTGAAAGCAAAAGGACGCTTCGCGGTGCTCGGTGTGCCGCTCTTTTTCATCGCGGCTCTTTTTGTGTTTCATTTTTACTTTCCAACGTTGCTTGGCGCTCTCGCGTCGCGTGTCGCGCTCCCTTTCTGGAGCGCGGGGCGATTCCTTTCCGATGAGACGCACGCGCTTTTATATTTCTTTTCATCCAAAGACAAGCTCGCTCGTGACGTGGAGCGGCTTACCTCCGAGCTTCAGGATGCCCACCGGTTGCTTACGGACCGCGACCTTTTGGCTGAAGAAAACCGGATACTGAAAGAAGCCGCGGGCCGTACCGAGCGGAAAGGTATTCGCATCATCGGGGCACTTCTCGCGACTCCACCGCGGTCGCCTTATGACACCGCGATTGTTGATATTGGCACAGCCGATGGTGTTACCGTGGGTAATTCCGTTCTTTCGGGTTCCACATTGCTCGGCGTAGTGAGTAAAACGTATACGTATACATCACTTGTTGAGTTTTTTTCCACCGCGGGGAAGAAAACACCTGTTACTATTCTGCACGCCGGCGGTGTTATTCCCGCGGAGGCGGTGGGGGAAGGGGGCGGCGCGTTCAAAGCGACGATACCGAAAGAAATCACGATAGAGGTTGGAGATGGCGTCACGATGCCCGGCCTTAATCCCCTCGCGTTCGCGACCGTTGAAGCGATTGAAAGCAGTGTTACCGATTCGTTCCAGGTTATCCGTTTCAAGAACCCACTCTCTATCGGTTCACTTCGCGTCGTGGACGTTGAGCTATCATCCGGAAATAATCTATGATACGACTTCTTGCCGACCTCTTGCTTATCGGTATGGCCGCGCTCCTTCCGTGGTGGCTTGTCTTACTTTCTGCCGCTGTGCTTTTTTTCGTATTTGAGAAGTATGTTGAATTCATGCTCATTGCGCTTTTCTCTGACCTCCTCTACGGTGCTCCGCTTCCTCGTTTCTTTGATTTTCAATTTGTGTTGTCGCTCGGAGCCGTATTTCTTTCAGTGCTATTCACCTTCGTGAAGAAGAGAATGCGCGTATAGAATTTTCAAGTCTCAATTTCCAATCTTCAAAAAGCCGGAAGATTAAGGAATTGTAATTTGATTGAAAATTGTAAATTGATAATTGATAATTAACTTTATGTTCCGATTTATCACTCGTTTCTTACACAAGATACGGCACCCGCATCCGCCGGTGCGCGAAATAGACCCCGACCAGATTTTTCTTGACTCGCGGAATCTTCCCGCGTTTGACCGCCACCAGTTTGAAGGGCGCTTGGAGCGCCCCATTTCACGGCGTATCATCTGGAGTGTCGGGGTTGTCTTTACGCTCATACTCCTGCTTCTTCTTGGAAAGACCTATACGCTACAGGTGCAAGACGGCGGAACGTACGCGAAGCAGAGCGCGCAGAATCGGCTGCGCCACACACTCATCTTCGGTTCACGCGGTGTCCTCTACGACAAAAGAGGGACGTTTCTCGCGTGGAATATCATTGATACCGATGAACCGGAATTTTCAAAGCGGAAGTATCTGGACCAGGCGGGACTCTCGCATATTCTCGGATTTTTAAAGTATCCAACCAAGGACAAGGCGGGGTTTTATTACAAAGTGGATTTTGAAGGCCGCGACGGCGTGGAAAAATATTACAACGAATACATCACTCCTCAGCATGGCCTCAAAATCGTGGAGACCGACGCGCACGGCAAGGTACAGTCTGAGAGTGTGCTCAAACCCCCTAGGGATGGCGAGAGTGTGACGCTCACGATTGACGCGCGGCTGCAGGACAAGCTCTACGGATTTATAGAGCAGCTGGCCAAAGACCGTGGCTTTCAGGGTGGTGCCGCGGTACTTATGGATGTAGAGAACGGGGACTTACTTTCAATGGCTAGTTTTCCCGAATACGATTCGCAGGCGCTTACCGATGGTACGGAGAAGAAAAAATCATTTCGCCCGAAAAGACGATTGTGAGTACAGGCTCTCTCTCCGTGCCGAATCCGTTTGACCCGAAAAAGCCGACAATATTCAACGACTGGAAGGCGCACGGCGCGGTGGATATGCGGCGAGCGCTCGCCGTGTCCTCCGACGTCTATTTCTACGAAATCGGAGGTGGATTTGAGGACCAGAAAGGACTTGGTATCGCGACTATTGAAAAATACATGCGGATGTTCGGATTTGGTTCGGTACCTCCGGGGAGCGATATGTTCGGCGAGGCCGGAGTCATTCCCAATCCCGAATGGAAAAAGGCGAATTTCAACGGCGATGGATGGCGACTCGGTAACACATACCACACCGCCATCGGGCAGTATGGTTTTCAGGTGACGCCACTACAAGTTGTCCGCGCCATCGCAGCCGTGGCAAATGGGGGGAAACTGCTTGAACCGCGGCTGGTGGAAGAAAAAGACGTGCCGCCTGCCTATAGCGTATTGCCGATACAAACCTCTTCATTTCAAATCGTGCGGGAGGGAATGCGTGATGCTGTTACGGAAGGCGGTACCGCCGCGGGGCTTTTCATTCCGCAAGTGGCCGTGTCCGCCAAGACCGGAACCGCGGAACTCGGTACGCGCAAACAATTTGTCAATTCATGGGTGGTCGGTTTTTTCCCGTACGAAAAGCCCCGTTACGCTTTCGCGGTCATTATGGAGCGCGGTCCGCACGACAATACTGTCGGCGGACTCTACGTGATGCGTGAGCTTCTGGAATGGATGAGCGTGTACACGCCAGAATATCTAAGACCGAGCTTATAGCTTTTAGCTTATAGGGAAGAAGAGGCAGTTTTTTGGTGAATTCCGCTTCACAAAATGGAATGAAGATGTAGTATGTGATGACAAATCTATGAAAAAAGAAGAAGTGAGAAAATGGGTGGATTCAACTCGCAAAACGCTAGACGCCTGCAGAAAATTTAGCAAATTATGCGGCAAGCCGTTTGATAGAGGATTTATCGGCGAATTGTTAGTTCTGGAACGTCTTTTGAAGACATATGGGGCTAAACTTTGTTCGTTTGCAGCGAATGGATTTCAGTATGTCGGCTCTGCCAATAAAAGATGGGATATTTCGCTAACACTTGGTAAGAAGACCGTGTACCTTAACGCTAAGGCTACAAGGGTGAAAGATAAAACCAAAAATCCTAGATGGGTGAGACAGCAAGCAAAGACCTATTGTGTAATAGAGGTTGACCCTGAGACCTCTAAACAAATCGTAGGTAAAGAAATAGATATAGATAATGGTTCTAATTTATTTTATGTTTTTGTTGATGTTGACACGTGGATAAAACACGGCACTACAAACTTTTTTACCCTTTCGCATAAGAAGGCGGCCGAGATATTCAGCAAAAAATATTCTAGGCTATATCACAACAGAGTTAGGGAAAGTAGAAGTACTGATTTCTGGATTGAATATAAAGATGTCAAGGAATTTACAGACCCTAACCTACGCCGACTTTTCAAGCAGTAGAGCTAAACTACGAGTTTTTTGACCTACAAAATTCCCCTAAAATAAAAAAAGTGTTAGATAATGGTAGGGTGGCGGTAAAGTGGAAAATAGGATATAGTACGAACATGGTAAATCAACTTGGTTATTCAAAACTTCTCAAGAAAGCCCATGAAAACAAGTGGGTTGCTATTTCTCCTAGTTACAAAAAGTTGTTGGCGGTTGGAGAAACTCTCTCGGAAGTGTTGCAGAAGACAGGCAAAAAGGAAGTGGTGGTGATGCAGGTAATGCCTGACACTGGCTATGCCCCCGCCCTCCGATGAAGTTTAAGTACACCAGTACATTATCGTATAAAATAAAATTTGAAGAAACCACGATATATTTGGTAACCCCTCTCACTCGTCTGTATCTCCCCTAACAAGGGGAGCACTGCCGTCTTCGGCAGGAGGGGTGTTCTGTAACATCCCCCGGCGCATGAGAATGCGTCCACCCCCTTTGATAAGGGGGATGTTAGGAGTGTAAGGGGTTGCTATATTTGAGATAACTCGCTCAAAGAAGTAATCTCAATTTTACGAGACGAGAAACAATTTTGACTTTTATGCGATTTACAGTAAGATAGAGCAACTAATTTTAATGACTGGTCGCTAAAAGCTATAAGCTAAAAGCTATCAGCTATTCTTATGCCCGACGCACCCGAATACCTCACGCAAGAGAAATATAACGAACTCGCCAAAGAATTGGATACGTTGCGAACCGTTAAGCGCAAGGAAGTTGCCGAAAGTCTTGAGTACGCCAAATCGCTCGGAGACCTTTCGGAAAACGCCGAGTATCAGGAGGCGCGTGAACTGCAGGCGAATATTGAGGACCGCATTAAGAAACTGGAGGCGATGCTTCAGTCGGCGGTTATTATGAAGATGCATCACACGGAATCCGTGAACATCGGCTCGACGGTCACACTCACCAAAGAGGGGGCGAAAGAGCCGGTATCCTATAAGATTGTCGGTTCGGAAGAGGCCGACCTCTCAAAGCGCAAACTTTCCATCAATTCACCGCTCGGACAAGCGCTTGTCGGCAAGAGAAAAGGCGAACACCTTGTTGCCAAGACTCCGGGAGGAAATGTGAACTACCAAGTTATTCAGATAGAATAACTTGGTAATTTCTAATTGTCTAATTTCTAATCCCTAAACTACGTTGGGACAAGTAACACCTAATAAAAGGTCAAATTCCTAATGTTGGACATTTGGAATTTTATTAGAAATTAGATAATTAGGTGAATTAGGTAATTAGAGACGCTGTACATGTCATCTTTTGAAGAAATCCGAGCAAACCGTTTGAGTAAGTTACAGATTTTGCGTGATAAGGGCGTCAACCCCTATCCCGTTTCGGCGCGTGCTGACGTAACCTTAGCGGAAGCATCAGAGAGTTTTGATAAACTCGCGAAGAAAAAAGAACTGTATCTCACGGGACGCATCATGGCGATGCGAGGGCAGGGAGGACTTGCCTTCGCAGACCTTTTTGACGGGACGGGGAAGTTTCAGGCACTCCTCAAAAAAGACGAAGTGGGCGACGAGGCATTTACGCTCTGGAGCGACACCGTGGATATCGGTGATTTCGTTGAGGTCTCCGGTACGCTTTTTCTTACGAAGCGAAATGAAAAGACAGTGCAGGTGAAAAAGTGGCGTATGCTCGCGAAGAGTCTTCGTCCGCTTCCGGAAAAATGGCACGGTCTTACCGACACGGAAGAGCGTTTTCGCAGGCGTTATCTTGATACGTTGATGAATGAAGAAGTTCGCGGACGGTTTGTGCTCCGTTCACGCGTTCTCTCTACGCTCCGTGCACTGTTGGACAAAGAAGGATTTATGGAGGTGGAGACCTCTATGCTGCAACAGCTTGCCGGCGGAGCGAACGCGGAACCCTTCAAGACACATCACAAGGCGCTTGATATTGACTTGTATCTTCGCATTGCGCCGGAGCTTGACCTTAAGAAACTCCTCATCGGCGGCTTTCCGAAAATTTATGAAATCGGGCGGAGTTTTCGCAACGAGGGTATTGATGTTACGCATAATCCCGAGTTCACGACAATTGAATGGTACGAGGCGTACAGTGATGCCGCGAAGCAGCGGGCGTTTATTGAAACACTGTTCCGCACGCTTGTGAAAGCAGTGAAGGGGAGCGAGACACTCTCATTCGGAGGAAATGACGTGGATTTCAGCAAGCCATTTACGGTACTGACCTATGCGGAAGCGCTTCAGCGATACGCGCTCATTCCAAATCCGGAGAAAGCGACACGCGAAGAGCTCGCGCTCAAAGCCGCCCAGCTCGGCGTTTCTGTCGCGCCACATGATACCGCCGAGAAAATCATGGATAGTATGTTCAAAAAAACGGTACGCCCAAAACTTATTCAGCCGACCTACGTCATCTCCTATCCTGCCCGTATGATTCCACTCGCCAAACAGGACGAAGCGAATAAAAATCTGGTTGACGCGTTTCAGTTTTACGCGGGCGGTATGGAACTTGTCAAAGCCTTTTCGGAACTGAATGACCCCGAAGAGCAAAGTCAGCGTTTCAATCTTGAAGAGTCACACCGTAAAGAAGGGGATAAGGAAGCTCAACCGAACGACGCGGAATTTGTAGAAGCGCTTGAATACGGAATGCCTCCGGCCGGCGGAGTGGGTATGGGTATTGAACGACTCGTGATGCTTTTAACAGATACACAAAATATTCGCGAAGTTATTTTCTTCCCGACACTTAGGCCGAAGAATGAATTTTAGAAATATACATGCAGCACAGAATACAGATAGAGTTTATCTCACGTAGGAAAGGAATTTTCCAATTTTTACAAGGCGACATTGTTCAGTCTGAACCGTTTAAATATGGTTTTCGGTTCACAAACATAGGAAATAATCCCACCAAAAGAATTCAGGTGAGTGAAATCAAGTGGGGCCCCGCTGGGGGTCCAAATATTATTGCCGAAGTTGCCAAGAGTTATTGTCTGGATGTGCTGAATCCGCGAGAAAAAAAAGAAATTTGGGTGGAAACCTCAGGTACATATGCTCACGGTTTGCATAAAGTCCAGCTGAGAATTAAATCAGAAGTTGATGAGGATAAAATACAGACAGTTCAAAAAGATCCATTTTCTGAAGAGATAAGTGATTATGGGATTAATGTATGGATGAATTTCTTCTTTATTTACAGTAAAACCGAAAGTGAACAAAGGAGTGGTAATTTAATAATGCAGTGGTTGGCGACCATGGCTACAATAATTACAGTCCTAAACTTCTATTATTTTATCAAGTATCAGATTGTCCCAGAAATGAGAAAAGATATACTAGTAGAACGAAGGGTGATAGAAAATTGCAAGATCAACCCAAACGGAGATGTTTGGATGGACGATGGCTCTAGCATGAAATGCGCCGATTACTTGAAGCGGTAGTCTATAGACAGACTAAACAAGAAAAGAAAAACAGCACCCTCTAGGTGCCGTTTTTGTTATGCACCTCTTATCCCCCTGTTATCCACAGTTGCAGTGCTATGTGGTGGGGCAAAGTGTTATACAATATGCGGTAAGTGGGATTTTGTGGGAAGAATAAGAAATCCTTAATCTTTTCCGCCAAAGGACGAATCCGCCTCTGGAGGACATCCTTAATCCTTAACGAAAGAAAAGAATGAAAATAGAGAAACGAACGTACAGAGTTTTCTATAAAGGAAAGAAATATGAATTCCCGATACTGATAAGTCTCGGTTCATTTCAGCGGGAGAGGGTTTTGATAAGAAAAAAGTTGAAACTACCCCAGTGAAATCCCGCCAAGGGCGGGGTCGGCCAAAGTGCCGACTTATTTCACGGGGTGACGATTTTTAAAAACTCGCAGACTCGTTAAAAAAATCAGTCATGCTAATCGGCGAATTCATTCACACCATAGATGACAAGAACAGATTATCTCTGCCTGCGAAGTTCCGTACCGAGATGGGGAAGAAGGTGGTGGTGACACCGGGGTTGGATGGATGTTTGTTCGTTTTTACGCTGAAGCAATGGGAAAAGATTTCACAGCGGCTTGGCGAGTCATCAATGCTTCAGGCGGATACGCGAAGTTTCAACCGCTATATGCTCGGCGGCGCGACGGAAGCGGAGGTGGATTCCATCGGACGTGTGCTGATTCCGGATTTCCTTCGTGAGCGCGCGGAACGCCTGCGGACTGACGATATCCCGAGCGTCGATGGATTGGAGGGATTTCGGGTCGGTTTTGCGGTCGGTGGTGAGGAGAAGTTAGGACAAGTTGGTGTGTTGTAAGTACTAATCAGATTGTTACTAATCTACAAATGCTTACTAATCCGAGGAATCTTATTGGTAGGCATTAGCAGTATTCGTTCATTCGTAGATTGGTACTTACTATGCATATTCCGGTTCTTTTACAAGAAGTGGTAGCGGGACTCTTGGCCAAGAAGGGCGAGGTGATTCTTGATGCGACGGTCGGTGGCGGAGGGCACAGTGAAGCACTCTGCCGTGCCATCGGGAGCGGGACGATTGTCTGCCTTGATGCTGATGAGGACGCGATAGAGCGAAGCCGAAAGAGATTGGAGGGGTGCGGTTGCTCGTTTCTTTTTTACCAAACGAATTACCGCAATCTTGATACGGCACTCGCGGAGCTCGGTATTTCGGGTATCAATCGGGCGCTCTTTGACCTCGGACTTTCCAGTTTCCAGCTTGAGGAATCGGGAAGAGGCTTCAGCTTCATGCGGGACGAACCGCTTGAGATGACTTTTGAGAAAATCCCTCCTGCCGAGGACGGCAGTGCTCCCTTTTACAAAGGGAGAATTGAAGAGCCGATACTTACCGCCAAGACTATTGTGAACGAGTGGAGTGAAGACACCATTACGACGCTCCTTGAAAGTTATGGAGAAGAAAAACAGGCGAGGCGGATAGCGCGGAAGATTGTGGAGGCGAGGGAGCATTCGCTCATCTCCACGACTTTCCAGCTTGCGGGGATTGTCGAGTCGGTCGTCAAACGGAAAGGGAAGATTCATCCCGCGACGAAGACGTTTCAGGCACTCCGCATCGCGGTGAACGACGAGTTTCAAGGGTTAAAGGACGGGCTCGTCAAGGCATGGGAAAAACTACTTCCCGGAGGCCGCATCGCCGTTATTTCGTTCCATAGTATGGAAGATAGGGTAGTGAAAGATTTCTTCAGAGAGCTTGGACAGAGATGCGAAGGAAAGGTCATGACTAAAAAACCGATAGTACCGACGCAGGAAGAAATACAGGTAAATCCTCGGTCCAGAAGTGCCAAGCTCCGAATTATTGAAAAATTATAATGCGAATCAACTAATTTTCCGAATATGCGAATACTGCGAATAAGAAAAGCCACTTGTCTTATTCGAATCTATTCGTAGATTCGCTCCCGATTCGAATATTCGCATCATACATACTATGAAATCAGTACAGAAAAACCTAAAAAAGATAGAAGAGCACGGCAAAGGTGTGTTTTGGACACTCGCTTGTTTTGTACTTTTCGCCACCTCGCTCTACGTGTATCTGCTCAATACGACATCGGAAAACGGTGCACGCTGGGGTAAGGTGGAAAAGGAAATTTCTTCCCGTGGGGCGAACGTCTCGGAACTTGAATCCCGATACCTCTCGCTGAAGCAGTCAGTCACGCTTAAAGTCGCCTACGCCAAGGGGTTTGAGGATGTGAAAACAGTCAGATTCATCTCCACGCAGAAGGTCGGCGCGGTGGCTACAGCGAAGGAAATTTGACCCATTTGTGACGCTTACTCTATACAACAGTATTTCAACTTATTTCTGTTTGTATCCATGTATATCGGTTGAAATATGAAATAAAGAGTGATATACGCTCCGCGAAATATATTGAAATAAAAGCGGTATTACCCCCTTATATTTCGTCTTCGCTCGGACGCCATGCAAACTAAGAAGTTTGCGCGGCGCTCCTCGCTAGCCGAAATAAACTAGCCTCTGTACGCAACGCTTGCTCCGATGAAGTCCAATCAGCAATTTCTATTTCGCGTCCGCTTTATCAGCGTATGCTGTGTTTTGGCAGGACTGGTGCTCCTCGGAAAGCTGTATTTCGTTCAGATTGTGCAGGGAAGCACCTATCGTGAAAAAGCGGAGCGCCAATACGTGCGCCCCAATCAAGAACTGTGGGACCGCGGTTCTGTTTTCTTTGAGATGCGGGATGGGACACGCGTATCGGCCGCGACACTCAAGTCCGGCTTTACCTTGGTGATTCATCCTAAGGATAT
>LCQF01000007.1 GCA_001004005.1 Parcubacteria group bacterium GW2011_GWA2_49_9 | reverse complement strand
TGCTTCCGAACATGGTCGTACTCTCGCCGTGTGATTCTATCGAAGCGAAAAAAGCGACCATGGCGCTCGCCAAGTCCAGAGAACCGGCGTACTTGCGTTTGGCGCGAGAAAAGACCCCCGTCATCACGACGCTCGAAACGCCGTTTGAGATTGGGAAGGCACAAGTGTTCTATCGAACGCCGCATCTTAATTCCCCCTTAAAAAAGGGGGTGCCCGAGTCGGCGAGGGTGGGGGCTGTGTCTTCCGTTGGCATTGTTGCTACGGGTGGGTTGGTACATAAAGCGCTTGTTGCGGCGAAAGAACTGGAAGGCGAGGGGATTGCGTTAACCGTCCTCAATCTCTCAACCATCAAGCCGATTGATGAGCAGGCGATTATCGAACTTGCAAAGGAGTGCGGACGAATCGTAACAGTGGAAGAACATCAGGTGATGGGCGGTGTCGGCTCCGCAGTTGCTGAAGTCCTGTCACAAACATATCCCATCCTTATGGAATTTGTCGGCGTCAAAGACACGTTCGGCCAATCAGGCAAACCCGATGAAATTGTCGAGCATTATGGTATGGGCGTCTCCCATATCAAGGGAGCCGTTCATCGAGTGCTGGCGAAATAAATCAGATTTTTTTCGGCTGGTAGTCTGTAGGAGCGTTTTCTAGGTATTTAAGAAGCGCTTCGCGCGAGAGGAGGCCTTTTTGCGCACCTACCTCTTGCACCACATAGGCGGAGTTGATGGGCGCCCACCTCAAGGCCTCCCGAACGGGTTTCCCTGAGATGATGGCACACGTGAATGTCGAAGCGAACGCGTCTCCGGCCCCTGTCCGGCTGACCGGTGGCTTCGGGTCGGGATAGATAGGCATAAACCAATACTCATTCATATGGCCGTCGTACGCGTACGCCCCCTTCGGGCCGTCGGTAATGCCGATAATTTTCGGGCCAAGGGCATGGAGGCCGTTCAGCAATGTCTTAAAGTCGGTCGAGTCACTGCCGAGTATCTTCTGTGATTCTTCTCTATTACAGAAAAACAAATCGGAATTCTCGTACAACTTTTTTAGCTTTTCATATCCTAGATTTATCTCAAACTTGCCGGGTTGAAATGAGACCAGTACTTCGGGATGTTTTTCAATATAGGCCATGAGCTCTCCGTGGTAGGTCTCGTTTCCCCGAAAGGAGGAAAGATATATCCAGCGAGGTGACGGTTCAATAACGGGAAGTTTGTAGTCATACGGTTCGTGTTTGATAAGAATGGTCCGCTCCGCGTCATAGAGAAGTACATAGTGGTAATTGGTCTGCATTCCTTTGTGGATGGCGGCGTAGGTCGTGTCCACACCCTCTTTGCGCAGCACCTCCCGACATTCGCTGCCGTTCTCGTCGTCTCCCATATTTGTGACGAGTCCGGAGGAAAGACCGAGGCGCGCGGCCGACACAGCCGCGTTCGGGGCATTGCCCACGGCGCGAACAATCGTCGTCAATTCATACGGTATCTTCTCGGCAAACTTCATACAGAGCTCCTGCTCTCTTTTCGGATTGTCGGTTTCTATCCACGCGTCCGACAGCTTTATAAACGCGTCGGTCGTGATATCGCCGATGGCGAGAAAATCTAATGATTTATTCATATGTGTATTATACAGCTAGTATTAGCAGTATGGTATCATAATTCATACTTCTTAATTCATTATTCTATGGCTACAATCTACATTACTCGCAAAATCCCCGATATTGGGATTTCAATGCTAAAGGAAAAAGGGTTTGAGTTGGATATCAGCCCGAAAGACCGTCCGCTTACCAAGCGGGAACTGCTGAAGGCGCTCAAGAAAAAGCCGTATGACGGCGTGCTCTGTCTCCTCACCGATACGATTAACGGAGAGGTGTTTGACGCAGTCCCGAGCGCGAAGATGTTCGCGAACTACGCGGTAGGATTCAACAATATCACTATTGAGGAAGCCAAAAAGCGTGGGGTGACGATAACGAACACGCCGGGGGTGCTGACCGAAGCGGTGGCGGAACATACGCTCGCGCTTCTGTTCGCGGTGGTGAAGCGTGTCGTTGAAGGTGATACTTTTTTGCGGAAAGGAAAATACAAAGGTTGGGGACCGGAACTGTTTTTGGGCGAGGAACTGCAAGGGAAGACACTCGGTATTTTGGGCGCGGGACGCATCGGCGGACGAGTCGCGGAGGTGGCGAGTAAGGGGCTCGGTATGAACGTCATCTACTATGACATCAAACAAAGTCCGGAATTTGAGCAGTCCTCTAGTGCGACATTTCGCGCGACTCTTGAAGAGGTATTAAAGGAGGCCGATATCGTATCGGTCCACGTCCCACTCTTGCCGTCCACGACACATCTCATAAACGCGGAGCGGCTCCGGCAGATGAAGAAAACCGCCTATCTTTTGAATACCTCTCGCGGTCCCGTGATAGACGAAGACGCGCTTGTCGTGGCACTCAAAACAGGCGTTATCCGTGGCGCGGGATTGGATGTGTTTGAACATGAACCCAAGCTGTCCAAAGGTCTCGCGAAGCTCCAAAATGTCGTGATGACCCCTCATACCGCTTCGGCCACGAAATCGGCTCGCGACGGTATGGCTAAACTCGCCGCGGAGAATCTCATCGCGTTTTTTGAGGGGAAGGTGCCACCGAATAAGGTGTCTTAAATCTCCCCTAATAAGGGGAGTGGCTCATTCTGATGAGACGAGAGGTGTATCCTCCCTAATAAGGGAGGTGGCGAGTCGGCGAGCCGGAGGGTGTTATGAAAATCCACTATCATCCAAAACTAACAACTTTCTCGCGTGAACTTCGGAAATCGGGAACACTCGCAGAGGTGTTGCTCTGGAAAGAATTGAAAGGGAAGAAACTGAAAGGGTGTCGGTTTCTTAGGCAAAAACCCATCGAAGATTTACGGAAGGTGACGTTAGAAATAATCTTGACGGAGTCGTGAGAATAATAGAAGAAGAAATAACACCCCTCGCCTCGCAGACTCGGCACTCCCCTTGTTAGGGGAGATACTACACCCTCCGGCTCATCGGAATGAGCCACCTCCCCAACACCCCTCCTCCGACGTCACGTCGGAGTGCTCCCCTTGCTAGGGGAGATTAGGGAGGATTTAAGATGTTGATTTTTTAACGGTCTTCCGCTATAGTATCGGCCTATGGCATTCGCGCTTACGTACGAAAAACGGGACCCGAAGGTGGCTCCGAGTACGCTTCGGAACGCAGGGAGAATCCCCGCGGTGTTTTATGGCCGCAAACAAGCGTCCACTTCCATCACGCTTTCTACGAAAGATTTTGAAAAAGTCTGGAAAAAGGCAGGCGAGACGGCGGTGGTGAACCTCCAGTCCGGTGATGAAGAAGTGCAAGCGCTTATCAAAGATGTGGACCGCCATCCGGTGTTCGGTACTCCGCGTCATGCCGACTTTTACGTATTTGAAAAAGGCCAGAAACTCAAGATTAAAATCCCCATTATCTTTACCGGTGTGTCACCGGCCGTGAAGGACCTCGGTGCGGTACTGGTGAAGGTTATACACGACCTTGAAATTGAAGCCGAACCGAAGAACCTCCCCCAGAAATTAGAAGTGGATATTTCTCCGCTTGCGGCGTTCGGTGACAACATTACCGCGAAGTCGATCAAACTCCCCGAAGGCGTTACGCTTGTTATATCTCCCGACGACATCGTCGCTTCCGTGTATGAGCCGAAGGAAGAAGTGATTGAAGAAGTTCCGGTTGACCTCTCCACCATTGAAGTGATGAAGAAGGGCAAGGAAGAAGTCCCGGGTGAGGAAGGTGCCGCGGCTGCTGAAGGGGGCGCTGCTCCGAAAAAGGAAGAGAAAAAACCCGAGAAAAAATAACTTTAACCATACCAAAAACGAACACAAAAGACGGGAACACCCCGTCTTTTGTGTTAGTATAATGGTAATTCTTATTCTCCCTTTATAAAGGGAGTACCCGTGAGGGGGAGGGATTTAAATCCTCCGACCTCGCCGACTCGGCCACCTCCTTTAGGAAAGGAGGAATAAGATAAGGGTGTCATCGTATGCAGGTGCGCGATTCGTTAATCCTATCCTCTCTAGCGGTACTTTTTCTCGTTGTGCCGCTTGTTACGTTTGCCCAAAATGTGGACGAGCGCCGCGCCGCGCTTGAGAAGGAATTGGCGGCCGTTGAAACGCAGATAGCCGAGCAGCAGGTTATTCTGAACGTCCGTGCTCGAGAGTCGGTATCCCTTGAACGAGACGTGGCGATATTAAACGCCACGATTGAAAAGGCGAAACTCTCCATCAGGGCACGCAGTCTGGAGATTGAGCGTTTGAGCAAGGAATCGGGAGAGAAACAGGTGGTGATTTCTAAACTTTCCGACAAGATTGACCGTGAGAAAGAATCGCTCGCGGAACTTATCCGCAAGACCGAAAAAAACGATTCGTTTTCGCTTCCCGAAATTATGCTCGGCGGAAAAAATCTTTCTGAATTCTTTCAGGATATTGACGAGTATCAGGTTATCAAAGGAGCGCTCCGCACTTCCTACACTGCGCTCGCGAGCGACAAGAAAGAAACCGAAACACAGCGGGTGGCACTTGAAAACAGGCGGGCGGACGAAACACAGTTACGGCAGTTGCAGGAGCTTGAAAAGCGGAAAGTGGAAACCCAGCAGGCGGAAAAAGCGCGGATTTTGAAGATTTCAAAAGGTATTGAAGCCGAATATCAGAAGATTATCAAAGCAAAACAACTCTCCGCCGCGCAGATACGCGCGGAGCTCTTCACGCTCCGTGGCTCGGCCGCCATTCCGTTTGGTAAAGCGCTTGAACTCGCGACCACCGCCGGCAAAAAGACAGGCGTCCGTCCCGCGCTTATTTTGGGTATTCTCGCGGAAGAATCAAACCTTGGTGAAAATGTCGGTACGGGAAGTTGGAGGGTGGATATGAAAGCACCTCGCGATACCGAGCCGTTCCTTGCTATCACGCGTCGTCTGGGTCTTGACCCCGACAAAATGCCCGTCTCCAAAAAGCCGTGGTACGGATATGGGGGAGCGATGGGTCCGGCACAGTTTATTCCGTCCACGTGGGTGCTCTTTGAGGAGCGCATCGCGAAAGCGACGGGGCACAATCCGCCGAATCCGTGGGACCCGGGAGACGCCATTATGGCTTCCGCAATTCTCCTTATGGACAATGGTGCAGATAAAGGCACACTCGTGGCGGAGCGCCTTGCGGCACTCCGCTACTTCGCCGGTTGGACGAACGCGACCAAAAAAGCATATGCGTTTTACGGAGATGACGTGATGGAACTCGCCACGAAATATCAGAAACAGATAGACATTTTGCAGAACAGTTGACCCTTAACCCTTAACTATTAACCAAAGACCGAGACATCTCTTTATTCTCCCTATCTCCCCTAATAAGGGGAGCACACGAGTCTTCAAGTGGAGGGGTGTGCTTAAAGGGGTCCTCCGACGCGACGTCGTAGGAGGGATGTCGTGCTATCGTTTTCTGGTGCCGTTGCATTTTAGCCAAAAATACCTATACCTGAGGCCATTTTCCATATCTTCTATTGACTTTCTATAGAAATATGATATGCTCTAGCGAGCTAATTTGCACACCTGATTCTTGTCTGAATCGGGCGCTGTTCCGTTGGAACGGCGGTAACAAATCAATAGAGGAAAACAAAACCAAACCAAAAAAGAAAAGGAAATTCGGATGAAAAAGATCAGTCTGACGGCAGTGTTCTTCCTTTGGATTACTTCGATGCCAGTAACGGCGGCAACCCTTCAAGTGTATGCCGCGGTTAACCAACCGCCGAATCACCTTGCGTTTGAAGGTGCAACACGGGTCGGATTCACACGGGTTTTTCTACGCAATCCAGGACAAGTACCGATTAAGGCAATGCTGAAAGTGCAGCAAAACGGGCTTGCCGATTGGGTCTTCAGAAGCGTCGTGCTTCTTGATGACAACTACAATCAAATCGGGACATCAGCCGTGCTTGACGAAAATCGTCAAGCGATCATTGGCGAGTCGCTTGAGATTCTGCCAGGCACAAGCAAACCGGTCATTGTCGCCGGAAACATGGACTCCGACTTGAGTGCTTCTGCCGGGCAGTGGGTTCGCCTTGATGTCGTGGGAGTTGAGACGGATGCGACTGTTAACGCTCCGCAAATCCCCATCACTGACGGAACGGCACATTTGATAAATGCCTCATTTGTCCTTGGCACGGCAACTGCGTATCTGTCGGTTTTTGACCCGATGTCATCACAAACAGTGAAGGCAGGGACAACCGGACGGCGCTTTTCCGGAGTCCGAGTTGTTGCGGGGTCTGCTGAACGAATACGCCTTCGGTCAATAGTATTCACCCAGACAATATCGCCACAGCATGGACTTACTCCTGCCAAAGTCTCCAACGTGGAAGTTGTCGTTGACGGTGTTCACTACCCTACAGAAGTCCGTCGCAATATTGATGTTATTCACTACCCGGTGGCAGACCGCTACGACAGATACACGGCACAGTTTGGTCAAGGAGTTGTTGTGGATAAAGGTTTCTCCAAGGATATTTATATTCAAGGAGACCTGGACGACAGCACTGAAACCAGACTGCTTAAGATGGACATCATATCCGACCTAGACCTCTATATTACGGGTGAGATGTATGGGTATGGAATTAATGTGTACGCGGGAAGTGTGTCTGTCGGGTGGGGCGAGTATTCAAAGTTTCCTCAGGGATACCCCTGGTTCTCCGGTTCACTTCTCACTGTTGAGAAAAATGTTGCGCCAAGTGTTGGTGATGGAGGAGGCAACGGAGTCCCAACTCCAGTCGCACCAGCCACGCAACCGCCGCCGGTTGTTGTAACACCGCCCGAGCCGAGGCTGCCTTCGGAACTTCCCGGGCGAGAAATCGCCTTGCAGGAAATACCGTGGTACCGCCGAGGGCCACTTCCTGCCGGTGGGAACGGCTGGTGGTGTTTCGTCCGTCTTGCCGAGCCGCTGCCTGAAAACGTGACGGTGTGGTGGGACTCAAATTGGTCGGGGCAGTACCCTGTCCCGATGGTCGGAGTCAATGGTGACGGAACTCTTATCGGGTTCCCACTTGTGTACAACCTCCGCGACCTCACGGGAGATGAGCTGGAGGAAATTGGTCGGGTGGTTCGTGTCTTTGAACTCCCCGACCCGTAGTTTGGTTTGTCGGTTTGTCGCGAGGGTCCACTGTGTTCGCACGGTGGCCCTTTTTGTTTGCTAGGAGGGTCATTTATGATATCATGCGAGTACGTTATGGCGACGAATAAACATAAAAATCAGTTGGCACAAACGGTGCGCAAGCAGGTGGCCGCGGCGTTTAGAGAGTTGCTCTCTGACCCTGACGCGGGATACGAACTTCGCCCCGCGTTTGAAGCACGTCTTAAAAAGTCGGTCGCGTCCGCGCGGGCAGGGCGGACGAAGAGTTTTGCGGAGGTGTTTAGGCGCTTTCGGGTGTAAACGGTATGTGGCGATTTCGTCTTTCTTTGATGGCGGAAGTTGATTTCGCCCGTCTCACGCGAGCGGTGCAATTGCAGATTGCCGAGCGGTTGCGTTGGTTTGAATCTCACTTTGAACACACTGTTTCGCTTCCGCTTGGAGGAAAGTGGAGCGGTTTTTTCAAGTTGCGAGCGGGGGATTGGCGGATTGTGTATGAAGCCGACAACACGATGAAGTGTATCATCGTTCACGTAATTGACCATCGCAGTCGGATTTACAAACGAGTACCACCGCAAAGCTTAAGATAGGGTACTCTCTCGATGACCTTCCGGACGACGAATGCATTTGTCAATTTTTCGGTTTTCTGGTAGGTTTATGTCCTCGGAGTAACCCCAGTGAAATACGGTGCTCCGCGCCTACCGCCTCCGGCGGATTTCACAGGGTGGCGATTTTCTAAAACTCGCCACGCTCGTTAAGAAAATCAGCCATGAAAAAAGACATCCACCCGAAATTTTATACCGAAGCCAAAGCGACCTGCGCCTGCGGGGCGATTTTCGCCGTAGGGTCTACCCAGTCGGAACTCTCCGTTGAAATCTGCAGCCAGTGCCACCCGTTCTACACAGGGGCCGACAGAACCGTGGACACTGCGGGACGTATTGACCGCTTCAAAGCAAAACAAGCAAAAAGCGCCGCCAAAAAGACGACGAAGGCAAGCAAGGCGTAGTGTTTCTCCTAAGGTTACAATACCGGTGATGAACCGGTACTATTGACCTGTTTAATTTTCAAGTATTAATTTACAATTTTCAATGAATTTTCAATATCTTAATTTTCAACAATAAAACATTTCGGGCTTTGATTGAAAATTGAGAATTGAAAATTGATAATTTTCCTCATGGACCTCAATACATACAAACAAAACCATAAAACGGCCTACCTCGCCGAAAGTCTGGAGCGGATTCTCAAAGAGGAGGAAGAACTCAAAACGATGCTGGTGTCCGACCCTTCTATGGCCGAGCTCGCGAAGAAGGAGCTCTCCGACCTTGAGGCACAGCGGCAGACACTCGTGAGCCAAATAGAAGGATTACTCAAAGAGGAGGAAGAGGAGGAATCCTTTCCGAACGAATTAGTGCTTGAGGTTCGCGCTGGTGTGGGAGGTGATGAAGCCGCGCTTTTCGCGCGTAAACTCGCCGATATGTACAAAGCGTTCTCCCAGAAACAGGGATGGTCGTTCATCGTAATGGACGAATCCGCCACCTCCATCGGTGGGTATAAAGAAGCATCGTTTGAAATAAACGGAAAAGGCGCGTACAAAACGCTCCGGTTTGAAACCGGTGTGCATCGTATTCAGCGTGTGCCCGATACCGAGAAATCGGGACGCGTACATACGTCTACCGCGTCTGTCGCGATTCTCCCGATACGTGAAAAACTGAATTTTGAAGTTCCACCGTCCGATATTGAAATTGAATTTTCCCGCGCGGGCGGAAAAGGCGGACAGAACGTTAACAAAGTGGAAACCGCCGTGCGTCTGACGCATAAGCCGACTGGCATTGTCGTGCGATGTACCTCGGAGCGCAGTCAAGGCCGAAACCGCGAGAAGGCAATGGGAATCCTCCTCTCCAAGCTTCAGCAAAAGAAAGAGGAAGAAGACGCGAAACAGTACGCGGGAGCGCGCAAGGACCAAATCGGCACGGCAGACCGGTCCGAGAAAATCCGCACCTACAATATCCTGCAGGACCGTATCACTGACCACCGTATCAAGGAGTCGTGGCACAATATACCGGCGATTTTCGCGGGCGCGCTTGAGCCGATAGTGGAAGCGCTGGAACAAGCTTCAGCTGAAAGTTCATCAGGTTCATCAAGTTCATAAAGTACATAAGCCTTCCACTTTATAAACTTGTAACTTTATAAACTTTATAAACTGATTTGCCTTCGCAAATCTTTTCTGTTACACTTCCAACCCATGACTGAAGCCAAAGTACAAACCACAAACGACCCCATTATTGACGCCCTGTTTGGAGCAGGAGCGCATTTCGGCTATCGCCGTTCCAAGCGCCACCCGACGGCCGCCCCGTTTATCTTCGGCGTGAAGAGCGGTGTTGAGATTTTTGACCTTGAGAAAACCAAGTCTTCCCTTGAGAAAGCGGAGGAATTCGTGAAAAATCTTTCAACATCAGGCAAAGTCCTCCTGTTCGTCGGTGGCAAGAATGAAGCCCGCGAGGCGGTGAAGAGTGGCGCGGCGAGGCTTGCCATGCCGGTCGTTTCCGGACGTTGGATTGGCGGCTCGCTTACGAATTTCGCGAATATTCGCGCCCGTATTGATAAAATGCTTGACCTCATTTCCAAGCGGGAGAAAGGTGAACTCATCAAATACACCAAAAAAGAGCGCCTGCTCATTGACCGAGAAGTGTTGAAACTGCAAGAAATGTTTGGTGGTCTTGTGCCCCTTAAGGGTATGCCGGGCGCGATGTTCGTCGTTGACCCGGGGAAAGAATCCATCGCGGTGACGGAAGCCAAGAAGGAAGGCGTGCCGGTCATCGCGCTCGCGAGTTCCGATTGTGACCTCTCAAAAGTAGATTACGTGATTCCGGGCAATGACGCGTCTCGCGCCAGCATCGCTTTCTTTGTAAATAAAATTGTGGAGGCATATGAATCAGGTTTAGCGGGGAAGGAAGCTCCTAAAAGTTCTGTCATTTAAATTTCTAATTTCTAATTCACCTAATTTCTAATAAAAATCCAAATTCCTGTTTTGGTATTTGGTTATTGGACATTTTATTAGGTGAATTAGATAATTAGATGAATTAGAAATTGGTATGAATATCACAACCGAACAAATTAAAGCGCTTCGCGAGCAGACTGGCGTTTCCGTCATGCTCTGCCGTAAAGCACTTGAGGAAGCTAAAGGTGATATTGAGAAAGCCAAAGTGATTCTCCAGCGGAAAGGCGCCGATGCCGCCGCGAAAAAAGCCGACCGCACTCTTGGTGCCGGCACGGTCGCGTCCTATATCCATCATGGGGGCACAGTAGGGGTGCTTATTGAACTCTCATCCGAGACCGACTTCGTGTCGGGAAACGAAGCATTTAAGGCGCTCGCGTACGATATCGCGATGCATATCGCCGCGTCCAAGCCGGAATACGTGAAGCGTGAAGACGTGAGTGAGGAAACACTCGCGCGCGCGAAGGAAGTACTGCAAAAAGAGGTGGAAGGAAAGCCGAAGGAAATGCAGGAAAAGATTTTGGAAGGAAAACTCAATTCATTTTTTGCGGAGAAAATTCTGCTTGAACAGCCGTTTATCAAGAATCCCGACCAGACCATCCGGAATCTTATTGAAAACGCGGTACAGAAATTCGGCGAGAAGATTGAAGTGTCCCGTTTCGTTCGGTACGCGGCGGGTAACCGATAACCCATATGTGGTTTTCCACAACGATACTTGGTATTTCACTCGCGGGTCTCGTCGTGCTTTTCGGAGTGAAAGCATTTGAACTCAAACGGAACGCGCGGACACCACTCTCTCGGATTCGGGAGGCGGGTGACCCCGTGCTTACGCGAGGATGGGCGCACGCTCGCGCGAAATCGCGTACGCTTGCGTTTACCGGCCTTCGAGTCGGTATTCTCGGGCTACGGACAGCACTACACAAAGCCGAAACCAAGTTTGATACCTCAATACACGCTATCGCGTTACGGCTCAATAGGTATCTCCGCACTCGTCGTTTGCATATGCGCCACGGGAGTGAAGTTTCCACGCATCTTAAGTCGGTACTTGAGAAGACGAAGAAAGCCGAGGAATCCGACCCTCGTTAATTTTGACGGCTTCTTTTCTCTCCTGTACCCTAATAAGGACGCCGATGTAGCTTAGTGGTAAAGCAGTGGTTTTGTAAACCACCGACGGCAGTCCGATTCTGCCCATCGGCTTTGTACATATTTTCTGTCATTCCCGCGGAGGCGGGAATCCAGTGTTGTGTAACCCCTCACACTCGTCTGTATCTCCCCTAGCAACCTGTAGTCGTAGACTAGGGGAGCACTCCGACGTGACGTCGGAGGAGGGGTGTCCTATAACATCCCCCGGCGCATAAGAATGCGTCCACCCCCTTTGTAACGAAGTAGTCGTAGACTAGGGGGATGTTAAGAGTGTGAGGGGTTACAGCGTTGTCCGTTCCAAAGAACGGGTTTGTATGATTAAATAGAGCGCAATGACAGAGAAGCAGACACAAGGCCATATCCACCCCATCTCCCGTGCGATTTTTGACATCCGCTCCATTTTTGAAGAACTCGGATTTGCGATTGCCGTAGGGCCCGAACTTGAGACGGAGCACTATAATTTTGACGCGATGAATATGCCCGCCGACCACCCCGCGCGGGATATGCAGGATACGTTCTGGGCGAAGCCACGCTCGGACGGCAAGGTACTCCGCACGCACACCTCTCCCGTGCAAGTTCGGTATATAGAGCAGAAATTGAAGGAGGGGATTACACCGCCCTATAAAATTATTGTCCCCGGTAAAGTTTTCAGAAACGAAGCGACTGACGCAACGCACGAGGCGCAATTTTTTCAGGTTGAAGGATTGTATGTGGACAAGGAAGTCTCAATGGCACACCTCAAAGGGACACTGGGATATTTCTTTAAGAAGTTTTTCGGCTCGGACGTGGAGATTCGTTTCCGTCCAAGCTTTTTCGCTTTCACCGAGCCGTCAGCGGAGATTGATATGAAGTTGAAAGGAAAATGGCTGGAAATGGGCGGTTCAGGTCTCGTGCATCCCAACGTGCTTAAAGCGGCGGGTGTTCCCGAGGGGTACAGTGGTTTCGCGTTCGGTGTCGGCATCGACCGTCTGGTGATTCTCAAGACAGGTGTCCCCGATATCCGAATGTTTTGTGGGGGGGATTTGAGGTTGGTTAATCAGTTTTAGATATGGAAAAACCAGATTTTTCAGTGGAGAATTCAACCTATGATGCCGAAAAACGATTTCAGGAAGCTGTACAAATCCTAGATGTTGTATTCTCAATAAAGAACCTCTCAAATATTGAACTTTCTCATCTGAGAAGGATAACGAATGAAGTAGTGAAACAAGCAGAGAGAGACAACCCAAGTAGTGACCTTGCCATTGTTAATCCTCCCGAAGAAATTACGCAACGTTTTTTGTTAGAGCTTTATGGAGTTGATTACCATTACATTCAAGAGCATTCAAAGACCGAGGAAGACGTGAACGGTTTTATTGAATACATTCGTAAGGTTCGAGAACGCGCCCATCTGATTTAGAAAAATGAAAATCTCATACAAATGGCTTCAATCATATTTTGACGAAAAACTTCCCGAGCCGGAGGCGTTGGCGGAGCGTATTACTTTTTCATTCGCAGAAATTGAGGGGATTGAATCTCCCTTAGAAAAGGGAGCACTGCCGTCTTCGGCAGGAGGGTTGTCACAACATCCCAAGACACCTCCCCATAACAACCCCCCAGGGCAGCCCCCTTTGTTAAGGGGGATTAAGGGGAATACAATTTTTGATATCAAGGTCTTGCCTGACCGTGCGTGCTACGCGCTGTCGCACCGAGGTGTGGCGTATGAGGTTTCGGCCATTACGGGCTTGAAGAAAAAGGAGGTTGACTATCCTGCTCCGGAAGTGAAGAAAGTAGCTCGTGAATTGAATATCCGAGTTGAAGCACCTGAACTTTGTTTACGATATATGGCTCGGGTTGTTGAAGGTGTGACGCAAAAGGTAATGCCGTGGGTCAGAGAGCATTTGGAAGCAATGGGACAGAGAAGTATCAATCCTGTCGTAGACGGGGCGAACATCGTGATGTTTGACCGAGGACAGCCTCTCCACGCCTTTGACGCGGATAAGGCGGAGGGCGGGATTATTGTGCGTATGGCACGAAAAGGGGAGAAAATTATCACGCTTGATAATCGCGAGGTGAACCTGGATGAGTCCGTATTGGTTATTGCGGATGAGAAATCACCGCTTGCCATCGCGGGTATTAAGGGTGGAAAGAAAGCGGAAGTAACCACTTCAACGAAAAACCTCATTTTGGAATCCGCAAGCTTCAACGCTTCATATATTCGTAAAACATCCGAGCGTCTCGGTATCAGGACGGACGCGTCTAAACGGTACGAAAACAAATATTCCCCGATGTTTGCAAGCAAGGGTATGGGCGATTTCAGCGCGTACCTTTTTGAGATGGATAAGAGCGCTTCGTTTGGAGAAATTACCGATTGGTATCCGAATCCGGTTCAGGAAAATAAAATATCAATTTCACCTGACTATATCGCGA
Organism: Parcubacteria group bacterium GW2011_GWA2_49_9; assembly: GCA_001004005.1. Lineage (GTDB taxonomy): Bacteria > Patescibacteriota > Minisyncoccia > Phycocordibacterales > UBA10002 > UBA10002. Next base: position 7,037 of record LCQF01000007.1, on the reverse strand, counting down.
AGAAACTTGGAGCGGAATTAACTCCGGATTTCATTGAGGAAGTACTGGGACGACTGCTTATAAAGGTGGAAAAAAAGGGAAGTGAATGGGTTTTGACCCCTCCAGTCTGGCGCGCTGATTTGGTTATTCCCGAGGATATTTCCGAAGAAGTAGGTAGAATACTCGGCTACGATAAAATTCCATCGGTAATCCCCCTTAGAAAAGGGGGTGCCCGAAGCGGCGAGGGCGGGGGTTGTGAGATTCCCCAATCATTTTATTACGAGTGGAAAATCCGCGAAGCGCTTGTTGGTATGGGATTTTCGGAGGTGATGACTTCTTCATTCTGCGAGAAGGGAAGTGTGGCGATAGAAAAACCGCTCGCGGAAGATAAGAAATACGCACGTCCTGACTTACGGAGTAACTTTGAGAGGGCGCTCAAGATGAATGTACTGAATGCGCCGTTTCTTGGCGAAGAAAAGACTTGTATATTTGAAATTGGCAGAATCTTTACGAAGGATGGTGAACGAACGGCGCTTGCCTTAGGTGTTGTCGGTCCGAAGAAGAAAGTTGCAGGAATCCTTGATTCAACACTTGAACTTCTTTCACAGCCCCCGCCTCGCGGACTCGGCACCCCCTTTATTAAGGGGGATTCCAGGGATGGAGTTTTTGAGTGTGTATTGGACACTGTGTTTGACAAACTTCCCGAACCGAAAAGATGGGATATTTCAATTCCTTCCTCGCGAAAAGAAAAGTTCACGGCGTTCTCACTCTTCCCCTTCATTGTCCGCGATGTGGCACTGTTCGTATCCCCCTTAGAAAGTCTAGATAGTCGTAGACTAGGGGTGCCTACGTCTTCGGAGGCGGGGGTTGTATCTCCCTTAATAAAGGGAGTACCGCATTCTGATGCGGGGAGGGTTGTCTTCCCCTCGCCAGAATCGGTCGCAAAAATAATAAAAGAAAATGCAGGTCCACTCGTCGTCCGTGGTCCCGAACTCTTTGACGAATTTACAAAAGATGGCAAAAAGTCTCTCGCGTTCCGCCTCATCTTCCAATCTTTCGAGAAGACACTGACCGATGCAGAAGTGACTGGCTTTATGGAAAAAATCTACTCTTCCGTGAAAAAAGAGGGATGGGAAGTCCGATGAAATTAGGTTCCAGCCGTTAAGTTCTAGAAAATAAAAAAACCGACGTGCGCAGGCCACGGCGGTCGAATGTTTCTGGGGAAGATGAGCGAAACTACGTCGCGAAAGCGATTTCGTCTGCAGTACCCATTCCTTGCGTGAAGTGGAAAATTCCATCACCGTAAGGAATCTGGATATCTCCATTTTGAAGTTCGTATCCTCCGTCCGGAGAAACTTTCGGATCCACCGTAATGGCTTTGGTGGGAAGGTCCCCAAAGGGATTGAGTTTAATGAGCCATACCTCGTTCCATTCTCCCGGTTCAGGTTCTACTCCCATTGCTTGCAAGGGATCAAACCATTCAGAGTCAACAATGTTCCCGTGCAACAACTTTTTTCGGTCTACGGGACGAATCCAGTAAACGTTCCAGCTAACCATGTGTGTGCTTTTCGCTTTGAGCTCTTGCCAAGTCAGATGTCTTTTCATAAGTTCTGCGTGAATAGAATCACATATATAATGACATGTCAACGTTTCGACACACTTTCATATCACCGCTGTCCCCATTTTAAGGCTGAAAAAGTGCTTTCTTTTATGGGGCTATTTTGGTAGAATAAGGGCACCGAAGCAATGGTGCTTTTTCTTTTTTATATCAAAAAATATGGCCAAAAATAAGGCAACACAACCCCCCAAGGCAGCCCCCTTTCCTAAGGGGGATAAAAGCAAGAAAGAGAATGGTTCAGGGCATCACTATGATGCCTCGTCTATTCAAGTACTTGAGGGCCTGGAACCGGTACGCAAGCGCCCCGGTATGTATATCGGTACCACCGGTCCCGACGGCCTCCACCACCTCATTACCGAGATTTTTGATAACTCCCGTGACGAAGCGATGGGTGGGTATTGTAACGATATTGAAATCGCGCTTCTCCCGAATAACCGCGTGCGTGTCGTGGACAACGGCCGCGGTATTCCCGTAGACATGCATAAGGCAACCAAAGTGTCCGCGCTTGAAACGATTATGACCACGCTCCACGCCGGAGGAAAGTTCGGAGGCGCGGAAACCGGCTATAAGGTTTCGGGAGGCCTCCATGGTGTCGGCGCGTCGGTCGTGAACGCACTTTCCATTTATATGGAAGTAGTCGTTCATCGCGACGGCGGCATCTTTATTCAGGAGTACAAGCAAGGCAAGCGCAAGGCGCTCGTGAAGAAAATCGGCAAGTCCGACTTGCACGGCACGATTTCCACCTTTGAACCGGACAAAGAGATTTTCAAGGAGGGAGTTGAGTTTAACTTTGAAAGAGTGGTTACACATATGCGCCAGCAGGCGTATCTTGTGAAAGGTCTCCGCATCAGCGTGATTGACGCCCGCGCGATTCCGGAAGTGGACACCGCGGACATTTTCTATTTGCGCGAACTCGGATTGGAAGCGCCGTCGCAGACGTTCTGTTTTGAAGGCGGGCTCTACTCACTCGTGAAGCACTACAACGAGCATTTCAAACCCATCCATAAGAATATTTTCTATGTTGAACGGAAAACCGATGGCGTGGAAGGCGCGGAAATCGCGCTCCAGTACGTGGATGATATTTCCTCGCGCATCATGCCGTTCGCGAACAATATTTACAACTCTGAAGGAGGTACTCACCTTACCGGCTTTAAAACGGCACTGACGAGAACACTCAATACCTACGCGCGCAAAAACGAATACATCAAAGAAAGCGAAGAGAATTTTACCGGCGAAGATGTGCTGGAAGGACTCACGGTCGTTATCTCGGTGAAGCTCCGCGAAATCCAGTTTGAAGGCCAAACCAAGTCAAAACTCGGCAGTATGGAAGCGCAGTCTACGGTTGCCACCGTGTTCGGTGAAGCCTTTTCGGCGTTCCTTGAGGAGAATCCCGATGACGCGCGGGCAATGGTGAATAAAGTTATTTTGGCGCTGAAGGCGCGTAAGGCGGCAAAGGCCGCGAAGGACTCGGTGCTCCGCAAGGGCGCGCTTGAAGGGATGACACTTCCGGGGAAACTTGCCGACTGCGAAACCAAGAGCGCGGAAGAGGCTGAAGTGTTCATTGTGGAGGGAGATTCCGCAGGGGGTAGTGCCAAGCAAGGGCGCGACCGCCGTACACAGGCTATTTTGCCGCTTAGAGGGAAGGTCTTGAACGTAGAACGCGCGCGACTTGATAAGATTTTGGCCTTTACCGAAATTAAGGCGCTTGTTATCGCGCTCGGTACCGGTATCGCCGATTCGTTTGATGTCTCCAAACTCCGCTACCACAAAGTGATTATCGCGACCGATGCCGACGTGGACGGCGCGCATATCAGGACGCTCCTCCTTACGCTGTTTTACCGTTATTTCAAACCGCTCATAGATGGAGGATTTATTTACATCGCCCAGCCCCCGCTCTACAAGGTCAAACGTGGCAAAGAGTTTTACTATTTCTACACCGACGAAACACGGGACGCCTTTTTGAAGAAAGAGGGGATCGAGGTGAAGGAAGGCGATGAGGCCGACGGCGGAGAGGAAGAGGAAACCGAACCGGCAGAGGAAAAGGAAGTTGCCAAAGGAGCAAAGAAATCACCCAAAGTCAGCATTCAGCGCTATAAAGGTCTCGGAGAAATGAATCCAGAGGAACTTTGGGAGACGACGATGGACCCCGAGAAACGCGTGCTGAAGCAGGTGAATGTCCAAGACGCGCAGGACGCGGACAAGGTATTTGATATCTTGATGGGCGAGGACGTACCGTCCCGCAAATCGTTTATTCAATCTAACGCCACGAAGGCGAATTTGGATATTTAGGTAAAAGTATTTCAAGAGTATGGAGAAAAAATTTTCTTTGGAAAACGCCACTAATCCTGAAAATAATTACAGGACTCAGATATTGAGCATTATCAATGCCTTAGAAAGAAGGATACGTGTAACAACTATTCCTTCTAATACTGAATTATTTGCAACCGTACATAAAAAAAAGCTCGTTGATGCTCGAAAAGAGGTTGTTGAGTTTGAGCCTATAAGAAGAGACATTTGTGAGGCCTTTGCTGTTCCCAGTGATTCGGAGCATACCTTTATGTTTGACGCTCATCGGGGCAGTTTTGACTCGTCAGTAAAACAACGAGCAATTCGCTGTTTTTCCGTTGTTTTCGATGCCTTGAAGCATGAAGGTTACTATGGAGAAGGGCGCACCATTCACAATCTGCTACTCAATAAAATTATAGAGCTCATAACGGCTCGCAATGTTGACATGACGGAAGAAGCTGTCTATGAGGGCATGGAAACCGATACGCCACGATTCATTTTCGTAAAGGGATTTATGAGTGCAAATGATTTTAGAGAGCTTGATGATAAATATCGGCAAGAACAAGAACATCCGCTAGTTGACGACCATGGTCAGAAAATTGAAACCGCCAAAGGATGGTTTATTTCGGGAAGCAGTCTAGAAGACTTGAAGACAATCAAGGGAGAAAGCGGATTAACAAGTTGATTCGAATCTTTGCAATTACTTCTTTTCCTGAATTTCTTTTGCTAATCGGGTGACGAGATGTTCAAGTGGCAAGGTATCTTTCGCTCCCCCGCGGCTTTCCAAGGTAACCGTTTTACCGGTCTGCTCTTTCTCGCCGACCACAATCCAATAGGGGACTTTCTCCACTTTCGCTCCGCGGACTTTCTTGCCAAGTGTTTCGTTTGAAATATCCAATTCCGAGCGGATATCCGCGGCCTGAAGCTGTGCGTGCACTGTCTTGGCGTATTCCATAAACTTTTCACCGACCGGCAAAATCTTCACCTGCACGGGCGAGAGCCAGAGCGGGAACGCACCGGCGGTATGTTCAACCAAAATGCCTATGAATCGTTCAAGTGAGCCATACACGACACGATGCACTACAACCGGTGTTTTTTTCCTGCCATCTTTGTCCGTGTATTCAAGGCCGAAGCGGAGTGGCTGTTGGAAATCAAGTTGCATTGTCCCCATCTGCCAGTCGCGACCGAGCGAATCTTTCATCAAAATATCCACTTTCGGTCCGTAGAACGCTCCATCTCCGTCGGCAACGGTATACGCAACATCTGATTTCTTGAGAATGGCGTGGAGCGCGGCTTCTGCTTTGTCCCACGTTGCCTTTTCTCCAAGGAATGTTTTCGGGCGGGTGCCGAGGCGGAATGAATAGGAAAGGTCGAAAATCCCATAAAATTTTTTGCACACCTCAAAGATATGGGCATACTCCGATTCAATCATCTCTTCCGAAATGTAGTTGTGAGAGTCATCCTGTTGGAACGAACGGCACCGAAGGAGGCCGTTCAGTGTGCCACTTCGTTCATAGCGATGTAGACGGTCTGTGTCGGACAGGCGGAGCGGCAAATCCTTGTAGCTTACCTGCATGGACTGAAAGACAAGCATTGCATTGGGGCAGTTCATCGGCTTGATGCCGTAGACTTCATTTTCCCCCATATTCGCGATAAACATATCATCCTTGTAGTGTTCCCAATGGCCGGATATTTTCCACAGTTCCGCTTTATTGACGAGCGGACTCGCGATTTCAAGATAATTATGCGCTTTATGCTCTTTACGCCAGAAATTCACCAGTTCGTTGTAGAGTAACAGACCTTTCGGAAGCCAGTACGGCATACCCGGCGCGGTTTCGTGGAACATATATAGACCTAATTCCTTACCAAGCTTCTTATGGTCGCGCTTTTCCGCTTCCACGCGCATCTTCTCGTACTCCTCAAGCGCTTCTTTCGTCTCAAACGCAAGTCCATAGATACGGGTGAGCATTTTGTTCTTCTCATCTCCGCGCCAATACGCTCCCGCGATACGGTCCAGCTTCCAGCCGACGCTCCGAAGTTCCTTCGCGTCGTCAGTGTGACCACCTCGGCAAAGGTCAAGGAAGCTGTTAGCTGTTAGCTTATAGCTTTTAGCTTTCAAGTCAGAAAGAGTAGGAACAGAAGATTTTGGGCCGGAGTAGTAGAGGGTGATCTTTTCACCGCGTTTTTCGATTTCGTCTAGTAGCTCTAACTTATATGGGTTGACGGTGAAGACTTTCCTCGCTTCATCCGCACTGACGGGAATGCCTGAGAAAACCTCCCAGTGCTTCAGAATCTCCCGCATCTTCTGCTCTATACGCGGTAAGTCTTTGTCTGAAATCTGCGGTTTTTTATCCCCCTTAATAAAGGGGGTGCCTCCGTCTTCGGAGGCGGGGGTTGTTGACATCCCTCCTCCAACGTCACGTCGGAGTGCTCCTAGTCTACGACTATCTAGACTTTCTAAGGGAGATTCCCCAAAATCCATATCGTAATAAAACCCAGTCTCAATCGCGGGACCAAGCGTGAGCTTCGTATCGGGATAGAGTTCCAACACCGCCGCCGCGAGGAGGTGGGCGAGTGAGTGGCGAATATGAGAGAGGTGTTCAGTGTCTGACATACGGCAAATGATAGCAATTACAGGGTTTTTTGCAAAAAGAAGGCGGCACAGGATGTGTGCCGCTTTTTAAGGTGTTGTGGTTTACGGTAATTTGCCGATGCATATCTCATCACCGAGATGCACCAGACCGGTTTCGCCCAAGGACGATTGTGCTTGAGAGGCGACGTACAATCGATACGGCAGGTCTTCTTTTCGGAATTTGTCGTTGATAGTGGTGAGGCTGTAGAGTCTGCTCGCGCCGTGATTTTCTTTCAGCACACTCCTTGCTGAAGCAGGCTTATTCTGGCTTTCATGGAGCCATTCAATCGTCGATTTCTGATAAGAGCGCCACCCGACACTCAGAATAGTTTCCCAGTCTCCCTCGGTCAGGGTAGCGGTCTTTATTTGTTCGCGCTCGAGCTGGTTGAGCGTTTTTCGCTCCTTGTTTCTCCACTCAAATGGCCATGGGAGCTGTATGCCGATTCTGTGAAAAGCTTCTCGAATTTCAACGTACGTTTTAGGACCCGCGTTACGCCACTTCGGAAAGTCTTCGTACCGCTT
>LCQF01000006.1 GCA_001004005.1 Parcubacteria group bacterium GW2011_GWA2_49_9 | reverse complement strand
AATCGCTTTCTCATCTATATTTGAGACCATCACCTCAAACATATAGCCGGCCTGTTCAAGCACGTGTTTTCTGTTCTCCGATTGTGAGCCTAAAATAATTTTCATCGTTTCCATGTTATGCTGTTATTCTCAAGAATAACAGCATAACTATTCCTGTTTATGAGAGATGCCGCAAGTCGCCATTCAGAAATATCGGTTGCACCCCCATCACTTCCTCATAGAGCGGCAGTGCCGCGGTCACCGGATGCAGGATGAAGATTGGTTTCTTGTAGTGGAACGCGAGCGCCATTTCCATAAGCACATTTCCTCCGATATATCCATCTGTCTTATTCTTTCGGTAGTTAAGCACGAGAACCGCGTCTCCCTCCAATACTTTCTTAAAGTGCCGCTTCATAAGCGCGGTCTTTTTGTTCCAATCGTTACTGTTCGCATACCACGTCTTATACGTGGAAACCTCAAAGTTGCCGCTTCGCTTCATACGCTTCGCGATAAAAGGAACGAGCGCGCGAAAACCGCGTTTTCGCAGCAGCTTTTCCACCTCAAGCGCTTGCCGGTAAAACGACGCGCTGGAGCAAATGATAATGGTTTTCTTTTTCATACCATTTATTTTTGCAGGTGAATCCAATAGCGGCGACGCGTGGTGTCACCCGCGGTTGTCGCGGTATTCTCAAATACTCCGCCGTTCTTTTCAATCACTTTCGCCGAACGGATATTGTCGGCATTACAGGTGATTCGCACATCTTCTATCCCCAGCTCGCGCGCTTTCGTCAAAGCAAGCTCAAGAATTTTGTTGCCATATCCCTTTCCCCGCTCGCTCGGCCGTATCGCATACCCAATATGTCCGCCGACTTCACGCAAATGCTCATTCAGCCGATGCCGAATATTCAGCCATCCAATAAATTTCTCACCATCCACAAGCCAAAACACCGTATGTGGGACGTACCCTTCAGGCAGAAATTTCCCTTCCGCCTCGCCGTGGAGTTTTTCTACAAAGGCGGAAAAATCCGAGCTTTCGCCAAGACGTTTGACCAGACTGTTTTCAATATCCAATCTCTTCTCCTCCTTCCGGAACTCCTCCGCGGCTTCGCGGAAACTTTGTTCGTATTCAATTGTCGGCAATACCAATTTCATACCGTTCTTGATTACACCCTCTTTTTCTTATTCTCACATTCTTAAGAATGTCAGAATGTTATTTCCTAACAACAGCCGAATCAAAAAATTGTTCCTGAAAATGCACCAGCTTCATAATTTCTTCATCGCTCGGATTGAACCCTTTTGGAACAACCACTAGCTTATCGTCGTCATCGTCCCGCCGATGAATAATCGCGATACATAGTCCTCTCGCTTTTTGGAGCGGCTTGGTCTCTCCGAGATAAAAGGCGTCAAGGTCTTCCCCATCAGGAGCTGGTACCCCCTGGATATTCCCATAATTCTGCTTGTACACAAAATTATATTTCGGGTGCCGTGTCCCGATAGGCCGGTCAAAGACAACCTCAACTTCTTTGCCGAGAAAGACCCTGGCAAGTTTAAGCGAGAGTGTTTCTTTCATAACAAGGGTTTTTGCCTCTTTCTACAGAGGGCAAGAAAAACGCTGACTCTACACTCCATGGCACTTCTTATACTTCTTGCCGCTTCCGCAGAAGCAGGGGTCGTTGCGACCGATGCGCGAACCGTCGGGATTTTTCGGTTCCGAACGTGAAGACGACAACCCCCCCAGGCCACCCCCTTTGTTAAGGGGGATATTGCCGTGATGCTGCGCATCGGACTCTTCATCGCCCGAGCCGATAAGCTGGGCCTGCTCGTGTACCTCCTGTAATTTGACCTGTTCCTGTATGGGAGCACCGCCAACGTGTGGAAAGACGTGCAGTACCTGATTCACGATATTCTCTTCCATATCCTTGAAAAGTTTGAGTCCTTCCCGCTTATATTCCACGAGCGGGTCGCGCTGGCCATACGCGCGCAAATTTACGGAACCGCGCAAATAATCCATCACTTCCAGATGCTCCACCCAGAAGAGGTCAATGGTCTGGAGGATAAGGCGCGAAATGGCCGGGTAGAACTCCGCACCGAGCTGCTGCTTTTTCTGCTCAACGAGCTTGCCGAAATTCACAACCCCCGCCTCCGAAGACGGAGGCACCCCCTTTTCTAAGGGGGATTCCCCTGCCGAGAGCATAGTGAGATACTCATCCACCGCTTCGGGGCCGCCGAGCAACATCTTGCGCCGGCGTTCATAAATAACGGTGCGCTGGTGATTGAGCACGTTGTCGTATTCCAGTACGTGCTTGCGCGAATCAAAGTTGAAGCCTTCAATTTTCGTCTGTGCCGATTCAAGCGAGCGGGTAATCATCCTGTTTTCAATCGGCTCGTCTTCGGGAATACCGAATTTCCCCATAACACTCTTGATAGTATCCGCGGCAAAGACCCGCATCAATGTGTCTTCCATTGAAACGAAGAATTGCGTTTCGCCGGGGTCTCCCTGTCGTCCGCTGCGTCCGCGAAGCTGGTTATCAATGCGCCGTGGCCAGCCATATTAGTCGCGACGGTCACCGCTCCACGCCGTCCCGCTTGGGCGATAATTTCTCCTTCCCGTTCGTGATTTTTGGCATTCAAAAGTTCGTGAGGGACGCCGACCGTACGCAGGTACTCGGAAAGCACTTCGTTTTTCTCAATGGAGACCGTGCCGATGAGAACGGGCTGGCCTTTTTTGTTCAGTTCCGCGACCTTCTTCGCGATGGCCTTGTACTTCCCCGTCTCCGTCTGAAAAATCTGGTCGTTCCGGTCAGCACGGGCAATCGGCTTGTTAGTCGGGATAGAAACGACGTCAAGTCCATACACTTTGTAAAACTCTTCGGAGCTGGTTTTCGCGGTACCCGTCATCCCGGCGAGCTTTTTGTACATTCTGAAATAATTCTGGAACGTGATGGACGCAAACGTGCGGGATTCTTTCTGCACCTTCACGCCTTCTTTCGCTTCAATCGCCTGATGCAACCCTTCACTCCAACGCCTCCCCGGCATCATACGGCCGGTAAATTCGTCCACGATAATGATTTCGCCGTTCTTCACCACGTACTCTTTATCAAGTTGGAAGAGCGCTTTCGCCCGTACGGCGGTTTCAAGATGGTGTACGTACTTGATGCCTTTCTCGGTGTAGATATTGCCGATTCCGAGCGCCTTTTCCGCTTTCTCAATACCCGCGGGCGTGAGCTGAATCGCTTTTTGTTTTTCGTCTACCGTAAAATCCGTATCCGCCGCAAGGCCTCCCGCAATCTGCGCGAACCGCGCGTATAAATCTTCCGAATCACCCGTGGGGGCGGAAATAATGAGCGGGGTTCGCGCCTCGTCAATAAGGATGGAGTCAATCTCGTCCACAATCGCATAGTTGAAATCGCGCTGACGGAGCCGCGCAGGGTCATACTCAAGATTGTCGCGAAGGTAATCAAACCCGAATTCGTTGTTGGTGCCGTACGTGATATCCGCGGCGTACGCTTCACGCCGGGTGCACGGCCGCAGGAATTCATGCACGACCTTGAACGAGCCAAGTGTGTCCCTTGTCTCGTCAAGTTTTAAGTTATCAGTTTTAAGTTTTAGGTTTTCTGACTCTGAACTTTCAACTTCCAACTTAGAACTATGCAGTGGGTCATACAAAAAAGAAGAATCATGATTAACAACCCCCGTTAAGATACGAAGGGAGCGTCGCGACAAGTGTCTTCCCTTCTCCGGTACGCATCTCCGCGATGCCGCGGTTATGTAAGACTTGTCCGCCGAGAAGTTGTACGTCAAAGTGCCGTTCGCCAAGCGTGCGCCGCGACGATTCGCGCACGAGCGCGAACGCTTCGGGTAGGATATCATCCAACGTCTCACCCTTCTGTAATCGGGCTTTCAGTTCAGCGGTCTTTTCTTTAAGCGCCTCTTTAGGCAGCGCTTTGAGGCCTTCTTCCAAGCGGTTTATTTTCTCTACGTTCCCCAAAAGAGGCTTTAGCTTGGCCACCGTGTCGTCCCCGAATAGCTTTTTTAATCCATCAAACATGGGGCAATACTAACATAGAAATCCTTAATCTTTAATCCTTAACCCTTCACCCGTGCTCTGCTTATTTTCGAGTGACAATCACGGATACAAAACTCCCCCGACATATGTCGGAGGAGTTTTGATTTATCGGCGTCGCTTTGCGGTCTTGCGCTTCTTGCCTTTCTTCGCCGTCTTGCGCTTCTTCGTCGCTTTTCGTTTCTTCTTTGCCATTATGTTAAAGAAAAGAATCCTTTCGGCCGGAATCGAGAACATCGTGCGTTCATTTTTCTTTTCTTCTGATTAGCATTAATGAGAATCGACCGACTTAATTATCGCATCAATGTAGATGAATACAATAGCGCGCGACGTAAATGTGTGGATATCTTTTTAAAATATTCTTTGCACCTCCCACTCAATTTCAATTCCGGTTTTTACTTTTACGATGTCCGCAATTTCTTTCGCGAACAATTCAATTTCTTCCGAGGTCGCCTCTCCGCTGTGCACGAGCACAATCGGCTGTTTCTCAAACAAGGCGACATTTCCTTTTTTGAAACCTTTAAGATTGCAAATATTGTCGAGTACCCACGCAAGCGGGATTTTCACCTTTTCTTCCCTCCTCCCCTCTTTAGAGGGGAGGGTGGGTGGGGTGCACCACCTCTCAATCTCCCCCTCTAAAGAGGGGGAGAGGCTAAGAGGAAATCCTGGAAGATTCGGGTATCTCTCTTTCAATTCATCAAACTGTTTCTTTGAGATAATCGGATTTTTGAAGAATGAACCGGCGGTACCAAATTCCCGCAGGTCGGGGAATTTCCCGGAACGGATTTCAATAACAGCGTTGCGGATTTGCTGGAGAGAAGGAAAACTACCACCCCTCTTATCCCCTTCGTACCGAAGCTGTACACCTTTCGCGTCCGAAGACGGACGCTCAAGGTCTTGCGAAGCTCCAAGTATTCGCTTCTCACCTTGGAAAGGAGGGGAGGAAAGATTCCCGAAATATTTTTGTAAATCTTTATATTCCAAATTAGGAACGCCATCTTTCCGGAGGAGAAAAGCCACACGGCAGACGATGAACGGTCCTTCCACCTGATGCTTAAACATACTGTCGCGGTACGCGAACCGGCATTCGGCGTTTGTAAGCCGCCGGAGCTTCCCCGCCTTGATATCAAACACCTCTACCCACAGAATCGTATCTTTGACTTCCGTTCCATACGCACCGATATTTTGGATAGGGGCGGCGCCTACGGTGCCGGGAATACCGGAAAGATTTTCAATACCCCACAATCCTTTCTCAACAGCTTGCGCGACAAAGCCGTCCCAGCTCTCACCGGCGCCGACAACGACCGGAACGGAATCCCCCTTACTAAAGGGGGTGGACGCATTCCGATGCGCCGGGGGTTGTAACAACCCTCCCCCGACGCCACGTCGGAGTGCTCCTCGTCTACGACTATTCCACTTTCCTAAGGGAGATTCCCACTCAACCCCCTTGATTTCAATTTTCAGAACCAGCGCGTTAATATCACCACTCGCGACAAGCGTGTTGGAACCTCCACCAAGCACAATAACGGGCACATTCTTTTCGCGAGCAAACAAAACCGCCTCCGCCAAAGCTTCGGCAGTCGAGGCAGAACAAAAATAGCGGGCGTCTCCCCCGATTTTCATCGTCGTCAGTTCTTTAAGAGAAATATGTTCCTGAATATGCATAGAAGATTCGTCGCTTCATACTAGTACAAAAAAACGCTTGTGCAAACTTTGTTATACTATAGACACCATGATCGGATTACTTCTCACGTTCGCCGCGACATTCTTCACCGAAGCGCAGGAGTCGCTTGGAAAACAAAAGGTCGCAGAGGGAAAACAAAGCATCTACACGATGGGGTTCTTAAGCATGCTCTGGAGCACGGTGTTTTTCCTGTGCATCATCATCACGAAACACACGTTCGTGTTTTCTCTCGCGTCTCTCCCGACATTCATTACACGAGTAGTGCTTGAACTAATCCTCGCGCAGGTCTCGGTGATCGCGATAACCCGCGCGGACCGGAGCACGTACAACTTCATACGGGTGGGCACAATTCCCCTCTTGCTCATCACCGACCTTATATTGGGCTATTCAATAACACTTCCCGCACTCTTCGGCATCGGCATTATTATCCTCGCCCTGCTCATATTGTTCCGAAACCACGGCGTCGGGAAAAAAGGAGTGTTGCCCGTTATCGCCACCACGCTCCTCGCTGTGGCCACGCTCTCACTTTATAAATACAACATTACCCATTTCAATTCGGTGGAGGCCGAGGAAGGTATCGTTGGGGCGATTCTTGTTTTGTACTTTTTTTGTATGGCCGTGTTCGTCGCGAAAGAAAATCCGCTGCGGTCGTTGCTTCGGCCGGACTTTTTCGTACAGTCGCTTTCGGCGGGACTTGGAAACGTGCTGATGGGTTTCGCGTACCTCTATGGCGCCGCCTCAATTATAACCACCGCAAAGCGCGGCCTTTCCGTTCTGTGGGCAATTCTCTCGGGAAAAATGTATTTCAGGGAAAAAGGCCTGTACGTAAAATTACTCGCGCTTGCCGTTATCGTCATCGGCCTCGCGCTCACCATTCTCTAACAAGGCGTTTCTATGGTTCGTCTTGACGAGGTTGTGACGAGGTTGAGCCTCGTCAATTTTGTTGTTGTGTTATGCTTAACAGACCATGTCACGCAAAATACAATTTGCCGAAGGAGAGTACTATCACCTCTACAATCGCGGGGTTGAGAGAAGACCTGTCTTTGAGAATGATTCGGACCGAAAACGGTTCATGCTTCTACTGTATCTATGCAACGGAAAAGCTCCTTTTCGTTTTGACCGACTGCCCGCATGGAAAGATGAGACTTCGCTTGAGCTTATCAAGTCCGCGCTCGGTGAAAAGATGGACTCCCCTATCATAGCCATCGGCGCATATTGTCTTATGCCAAATCACTTCCACCTCCTAGTACGCGAAACCACGGAAAACGGCATTAGCGCTTTTATGCACCGCCTTTCCACCGCGTATACTATGTACTTTAACATCGGACGAAAAAGAGACGGGGTGCTTTTTCAAGGAAGGTTCAAAGCGAAGCACGCAAAAACCGATACCTATTTGCGCTATCTATTTTCATATATTCACCTTAATCCTGTAAAAATCATTGAACCGAAATGGAAAGAGAACGGCATTAGAGACAGGAGGAGAGCGAAACAATATCTGGCAGAATATCCTTATTCAAGTTACTTCGATTATCTCGGCATCAGTCGGCAATTTTCTAAACTTCTCAACCAAAAAGAGTTCCCCGGTTACTTTCCAGAGAAGACAACTTTTAATCGGGAGATTTCTGACTGGCTCCGATACGCTGACGAGGCTCAACCTCGTCGTGGTTGAGGTTGAGCCTCGTCTATTGCTTTGAGTTTACGGATTCCGCCCCGCTTTAATTTCACCGATATAGAATTCACCTTGCTGTTTGAAGTCTGGATTGAGCTCAATCGCCTTTTGCAGTTCGGCGATGGATTCCTTGCGATTGCCGTTCGCGATGTACGCCGCCGCGAGTGAGATATGGGTCTGCGCGTCATTCGGATTAGCCGATAGCCGTAGCTGCAACAGACTAATGACTTTCTTGAGTTGCTTCGCTTGGAAATACGCTTTGACAAGCCGTTCGTCGGTGAGCATAGTACTATCGGTTGTGGAGGCAAGAAGTTCGTCCGCGACGGAAAACTGTTTCGCGTACACGGCTGTCGCCGCGTAAGCGATTCGCGCTCCCGTATAGTTCGGGGCATTTTCAAAAGCTGTCTTCATAAGCGAAAGTGCTTCGTCCGTCTTCCCAAGACTCACATATGCATTGGAAAGCGAGAACGCGATGGTCTGTTTGTTCGGGGAAAGCGCGTTGGCTTTTTCAAGATGTGGAAGCGCTTCCGTGTAGTGTCCGAGTTGATTCAAGAACCCGCCGATGAACATACGGAGTCTCGCGTCATCAGGTGCTCTCGTAATTTCTCTCTGCATCGCAGAAAGACCGAACGACACGAATTCTACTTTCATGGACTCCGGCGCGTTTGGCGCGGCGGCGATATTCGCGGCGGCCTGAATGGCCTGCTCCCCCACTTCCTGCGTGCCGATGCTTTCTACCGCGAATGCACGCTTATAGAACGCTAAGTTCTCGGTGAGACCTTTCGGTTGAGGCCGAAGCGCTTGTATCAGGTTGCCGGCAACTCCGAGCGGGCGGAGATTTACGTAATAGATGCCGAAACAAAGAAGGACAAGGAGCACCGCCCCGAAGATTGAGGCAGTCTGTTCGCTCCGTACCGGCGCACTGTTCGCGAGTGACGGAAACGGCTTTCCGAACCGAGTGTGCACGAAGGCGAGGAGCGAGAAGAAGAGAATATAACTAATTAGGTTATCAAACACAAAGAAATTATGAATCATATAGGCGGCAAGGAGTCCGGAGAGTACGCTTTTCTCGGCGAATGAGAATGACTGCTCGCCTTCTGCTGTCTTCCCCCTCCAAATGTACCAGAGCAGAAAAGCAAAAAGCGACAGATATGAGAGTAACCCAAGCAGTCCCGCGGAAATCAGCCAGTCAAAGAAGATATTGTGCGTACGGTCAAACCACTGTTCCTGCGACCACATATTCGGATTGTAGTACTTGTTGAACACATAGTTGAATCCCTCCTGCCCCCAACCGAGAACCGGATTTTCCTTAAAACCCTGCCATGCCATACCCCAGACCATAAGACGTGGACCCGCGTCGCTGACCGAGACGGAAGCGAAACGCGTGAGCGCGGAGCTGTTTTTCACGAATGAAATATCTCTCGCCGCGTACAAACCTACGACAAGAAGGATGAGGGCGAGAAACGCGCCCGCTGCACCCATGCGGAGACGGCGATTACTCTTTTCAAAGAGTGCAACAAGTAGAAACGCGAGCGAGAGTCCACCGACAAGGCCGAGTGCCGCTCCGCGCGTCGCGGTGAAGATAAGAGTAAATGCTTGAAGTATTATCGCCGCGCCGTACAGCCATTTCCATCCGGTATCCAACCGATGTCGGAGAATAAGAAACACCGAAAGAAAAATATGAAAAAGCATATAGCCGGCAAAATAGGCCGCGTTGCCAAACGTGCCATCCAGACGGACACCGCCCTGATTGATGACAATCTTCCCCGCCAGCTGAAGAATGCCATAGATACCAAGAAACGCCGAGACGCCGACCGAGGTCGCGAAAAAGCGGTGCCACCACTTCTCCGTGTTGAGTACGGCGGTGGCAACCAAAAAGTACGCGACAAGGTGAATCATCGTGACGAACCCTTCCATACGTTCAAAGTTGCTCCAGAACGCCTTGAAAGGATTTACCGCGAACGCGTCCGCAAGAAACACCACCGCGATGAACGCGAGCGCGCCGTACAGAATGAGCGAGTGCTTTGGACGAAATTCCGGCCGCCGGAGCGCGAGCAAGAGATAGCAGGCGAAGATGATTTCAACGATAATTCTGAACGCAAACCCCTTCCCCGTAATGAACGGAAAGAAAAGACTGGAAGCGATAATTAGCGGCACAAACGGCACGAAAAAGACCCCGATGCGGGCCACCCATAACAGTGCTTTATCTATAGTTTGCATACGCGCTATAGTAGCACAATGCGTTCTCTCCGCAATATCAACAAAAAGCGGCGCCTGTGGCGCCGTTTCAGTATGTCAAAAGAAACACTAAAAAGTGACCGCGTGACCTTGTGCTTCAAGAATAAGTTCCGCTACTTCCCGTATGGCATGGTCTCCTCCCCTCCTTTCGGTTACGTAGTCGCATAACGACAAAAGGGTGGAATGGCCGTCCGCGACGGTAATCGCGACTCCGGCATATTCAAGCGGAGCTTTGTCGTTGAGGTCGTCACCCATATACAGCGCGCCGCAACAACAGGATTTCTCTCTTTAGAGATGACATGCACCTCTATCCCCGCTTTCTTAAGGAGGTCAATGCCCAGTCCGTCTTTACGGCTACAGGTGACGCTTTCAACGCCGTGTTCGTCAACATGAACGCACCCGTTCGTATGCACGCCGTCAAAGTCGGTGGCGACCAGCCGTATATTTTCTAGTTTTGTTTTAAGAGTTATATCCATACACACAATAATAACAAACTTTTCCGTGCGCCCCATCATTGACATCATGTCTCAGACGTGATTAGATATTACGAGACCAAACAGTAAATCAAATGAATACCACATCATCCGTACCGACTCCGTTCCCGACCCAGTGGCACACCGTTCCCGCCGTCCCTGTGGCGTGGATGCGTCAATTCCGTTATTTCTGCTTTCTCTTTGATAAGATTCATCTGCTTTCCGGCGACATCGTTGAGTGCGGACTCGGGGAAGGTTCAACCTTTTCCATGCTTGCGTACCTTGCTGGAAGCGAGGAAGGATTTTGTTCCCGCCACGTATGGGGATTTGATTCATTTGAAGGCTGGCCTGAACCAGACGTTTGCGATGCGTCACCGCGAAATCCGAAAAGAGGCGAATGGAAGGTAAGTGAAAAACAAGTACGTCAGCGGCTCGCGGAGGCAAGTATATTCACTTCATTTCCTGAACTGGAACTGCGTCTCGTTGCAGGGTTCCTTTCGGACAGCCTGCCGAGCGCGAAAGTACAGCAGATTGCTTTTCTTCATCTTGATGTGGACCTATATCGTGGATACCACGACGCGCTGACATGCTTGTTCCCCAAAGTCGTATCGGGTGGAATCGTCGCTTTTGACGAATATCTCGAAATTCACCCTGAACCGCCGTACGACGGCGCTGAAAAGTGGCCGGGCTGTAGCAGAGCGATTAATGAGTTCTTTGCCGACCGGCCGGAGAAGATTATCTATCACTTGGGGGCGGGAAAATACTACGTTATCAAAGAGTCCTGTCCCGTGTGAGCCATCGCCCGTCTTCGGAAAAGACGGGCGATAATTTTAGGCATTCATCCTGAAACAGACGGCACTTTGATTATGATGAGTTTCGCGGTGCCGACCGCACGATGTTGATGCGGTACGCCCGCGGGAATATGCAGCCAGTCTCCCGCTTTGAGAATAATTGCTTCGCCTCCTCGTATCTCCTTCGCCTTCCATTCGCGCTCATCTATGGTTCCGTCTTTTAATTTCCTCGGAATTCCGTGAACAAGTTCACCACCACAGATAAACGTCACTTCCCCCGACAAACAATACCAAAGGTCGGCTTCATGAGTGTGTACTTCTGCGTCATTAGATACGTTCGTTTCCTCAAGTAGGTTAAACGGTAACTTCTCCTTTGAGGAAATATCTTTAAGCGGTTCAAGTAATCGCTTCCCCTGCCGCGGAGCGAGCGCGAGCATCTCGTCAATCATTCCTTTCCTAATAACGTGGGCGGACATAGAGAGTACCATTATGCACTATTCTCTGGATCCCCGCATAGTCTACGATAGTCAGTCTACGACTATTCCACTACGACACAGGCTTACTTCACTGCTGTTCCGTCGTGGGGATGACTCCGACTGCGCGGAGTCACTTTCGGCGCAGTTTCTTCTTCACAGGGATTTCAGTGTCAAGTACTCGCTTCACCCCGTCACCTCTTGAGACCTCCCATGTGCGAATGTCGCGCACCATAAGCTCAAGACCTTTCGGCTCTAGGCTTGCTGCCTGATCAGAACCCCAGCTAGTGCGGTCAAGCGTTATGTGACGTTCTATCACGCACGCTCCGAGTACAGCCGCCATAACCGAAGGCGATACCCCCTTCTCGTGTCCACTATAACCAATGAGCACATTCGGAAATCTCTCCTGAAACGTTCTAATCATTTTGAGATTCAACTCTTCATTATTCGCGGGATAGGTTGCCACCGTATGCAGGAGCACAAGATCCTGTTTTCCTAAAACTTTAACGGCATGCTCAATTTCTTCCATGGTGCTCATACCCGTAGAGAGCATCACTGGCTTCCCTTTAGAACGTATATGACGGAGGAGTCCATCGTCGGTTAGGCTGGCGGAAGCGATTTTGTAGCAAGGGGGGTCGAACCGGTGGAGGAAGTCCACCGACTGCTCATCCCACGGAGAAGCGAACCACAAAAGTCCTTTCTCTTTTACATAACGATCAATTTCGGCATATTCCTTCTCTCCGAACTCAAGACCCCGCTTCAAATGACCGTTCGTCGGCCCGAACGGATTGTCACGGGGTTTCGCGAGGTCTTCTGCTGTATACACCACTTCAACAGTCCGTTTCTGAAATTTGACGGCGTCGCACCCTGCCTCAAAAGCCGCGTCAATAAGCTTTTTCGCCGTTTCAAGTGAGCCGTTATGATTGATACCTATTTCGGCAACGAAAAAACAAGGATGCTCGTTGCCGACTTTCTTCTTACCTACAATGACCGTACTCATGGTGTTACTTTAACGATAAAGAATTGTTATAGTATATACAACTCATCTATAAGAAAAAAGTAACATCTGTAGGACTTACGCATTTCGCACTTTTCTGTCATTCCCGCGGAGGCGGGAATCCAGTATAAAGCCCTTTAATGAGGTTCTGGATTCCCCTTTTCAGGAGAATGACACCGATTGCGTAGGTCCTAATCTATATGGAAACCTTTATTACACAACATTTGAAAGAAACGGCCGCAGCCATTGATGCGGCACGTGAAGACACGGTATTGATGAGAAATGTGAGCGCAGCGGCTACTCTTATTTCCAAGTGCTTCGCCAAAGGCGGTAAACTGCTTATCGCCGGAAACGGTGGAAGCGCGGCAGACGCAGAGCATTTCGCCACCGAGTTTGTCGGACGATTCATGAAAGAACGCCGAGCACGCCCCGCCATCGCTCTCACTTCTTCTCCAACCATTACCGCGTGGAGCAATGACCATAAGTTTGAAGATGTATTCGCGAGACAGCTTGAAGCGTTCGCAAAACCGGAGGATATTTTTTTCGGTATTTCCACAAGTGGTACCTCCAAAAATATCGTCCGTGCCGTGGAAAAAGCAAAAACCCTTGGTATAACAAGTGTGTGTCTTCTAGGAAATAGCGGGGGGTTGCTCGCTGGATGCGCCAACATCACGATAGCGCTTACCGATACGCGTACGACGCATATACAGGAAGTACAGATTGCCCTTATCCACGCGATATGCGGAGAGGTAGAGGACACCTTTTCCGATTAAAGAGTTGGTACGCTTGAGTTCTCACGTATGCCGGAATCGGGAGAGAGAATTCTATGTCTGTTTATTTCGGCTAGCGAGGTGAGGAAGCGAAGACGTGGAGCTTCCGCAAGACCTTGAGCGTTTGTCTTCAAAGGCGAAAGGTGTACCGTTCCCGTAGGGAAAGCCGCGAAAACTTCTTAGTTTTCATGGCGTCCGAGCTAGACGCAGATATAAGGGTTTACTACCGCAAGGCTTGTCCCCACAAAGTACGAGCATTGCTTGTTCCTTAAAACTAGGGCTTGCTCTGGGGTCAATACCGCTTTTATATAATTTTCTCAACAAAGGCGAGGTCCTCTTGCGTATCTATCTGAAAGCTTCTATAGAACGGCATCTCCACGATACCAATGATACCGCTGTAACGAAGTCTTGATTTGAGAAGATGCTCTTTTTTGGTGATATAAAACGCGCCGTTCTCGCGGAAGACTGGTTCTGCATCCTGCCGACGGGGACGATGAAAGATATCCCACCCCCGCGGCTGTCCTTTCTCATCCCACGTCGCCATCCAATGCTCTTCGTAGGCACTGAAAACCGAATCGTACTTCCCTTCTTTCATCTTCGTTATTCCCTTTTTTATATCATCGGGAAGGAGGAGGGGCGACGTCGGCTGGATGAAGATAAGCCAGTCAAAATCAACATTCTCCGCGAAATGCAGGAGCGCGGATTCACTGGACGCCGTATCGCCCGCAAGTTCGGCGGGTCGTTTCAATATCTTCGCACCAAGACGTTCAGAGACTTCGGCAATCTCATCACTGTCCGTACTGACCCACGTTTCATCAGCTCCTCCATGTATTGAGGCGTCAATCGTATACTGTATGAGCGGCTTCCCTCCAAGAGGTATGATGTTCTTCCGAGGTATTCCCTTGCTTCCGCCGCGGGCCAACAGTACGGACACGATGCGTGGTTTATTTTTCATTGGTGCAGAAGAAAGTCATAAAATTGCCGTAGAAAGGTGGCGACATAACACGGATGTTGAAAAGGCGCATCAGATTTTCTTTGGTGAAGAACCGTGTCTTCCAGAACGGATATTCAACACGCACTATACTGAATCCATTGTCGCGTAAAAAGCGATGAAGAGAGTCGTTTGAGAATAGGCTGACATGCGTCCCGTCATGAAGCAGGCGGTAATTTTTTCCGAACAAACGTGCGCAACCTGAATCAAAATCGGGGGTACCCAGTATCAGCAGTCCGCCAGGCTTTAGTATCCGTTTGATGACTTTAAAATCATCTTCCGGCTTTGGGAGATGCTCTATGACGTGGTGCATAAAAATCACGTCAAACATATTTTCCTTGTAACGACTCGTAAGGAGTGTTCCATGGAAAATATCTCCAAACTTTGCCGCATACTCGGCGGCTACTTTCGAGACCTCAAGTCCGTATTTTTTCCAACCCTTGGGTAACGCGGAGAGAAACCAACCGAGTCCGCAACCGACATCAAGCACCGAACCGTGCTTCACGGTTTTCAGGTACTCAAACACATAGTCTATATCGGCAAGACATTGGTCCTTCTCGGCAAGGCGGTCGCGCTTCTTTCCGTCGGGGTCTATAATCGTGTGCCAATACCCCTCTTCAAAGTTCTTGTCGGGAATCGGCGGTACCGATACATAATACTTTCCGGTAACATAGAGCTCCCGCATGTGTTCCCCTAAGTTTGCAAGCAGTTTTTCTCGAGTCATTTTACAGTGTGCTCGTTATGAGCCGCGCTATTGTTTAATGAAATAGTACAAAGTAGCCAAAGTGTCCACTCTATCGAGAGTAACCCCTCACACTCGTCTGTATCTCCCCTAAGCAAGGGGAGCACTGCCGTCTTCGGCAGGAGGGGTGTTCGGTAACATCCCCCGGCGCATAAGAATGCGTCCACCCCCTTTAATAAGGGGGATGTTAAGAGCGTGAGGAGTTACTACCGAGAACGAGTATGCTCTTTGTGGTGAATCGCACATCTTACAGGTCTGCATGGCGTAGTACGTTATCCTGTTCCAACATCTTCTTGAGATCGGCAACTGAAAGAGTCTTCTCTTTTTGCGATTCATACGCACCGATGCGGGCCGGACGCATAGACGGATAGGACTGTTTCCACCCCTGTTCCGAAGACGAATGAGAATCGGGCAAAAGAATGAACATATCGTCCGTTTCAAGGGCGACCCGAGATTCCTCATACGAAAGCATTACCTCGTGAGTGCGTTCCCCCTCCCGGATGCCGATAACACGTATCGCGATATTCTTTCTTTTCGTTCCCAACGGAACGACAAGCGAAATGACCGCTTGCGCGAGATCCCCCATTCGGGCTGTCGGCATTTTCAAGATGAAAATCTCGCGGTTGCGTACAAGCTGTGCAGCCTTGAAAATAAGCGTTACCGCCTGCGGAAGGGTCATGAAAAAACGCGTCATCGCGGGATCGGTAATCGTAAGAGGACCGCCGGCTTTCGCCTGCGCGACAAAAAGCGGCACCACCGAGCCACGGCTGCCCAGCACATTACCGAACCGCACGAAACAGAATTTAGTCTGCCGGTCGCCTGTCTGCAAATTCGTAGCCCGCATAAGTTTTTCGGCAAGGAACTTGGTGCTGCCGAGCACGTTGCTGGCGTTCGCGGCTTTATCGGTGGAAATGCCGATCACTTTTTCCACATTGTGTTCAAGGGCGCAATCAATCACGTTCTGCGTACCGACAACATTGGTCTTCACCGCCTCGGAAGGGTTGCTCTCGCATATCGGCACGTGCTTGAGCGCCGCAGCATGGAACACGATGTGGCTGCCGCGCATCGCCTCATGCAGACGCTCTTTGTCGCGGATATCGCCGATGACAAAACGGACCGCCGCGTCCGACGGGAGTTCCCACTTGCGCTCGAACTGCGCCGTTTCATCGCGGCTGTAGACGACAACCTCCTTTGGGCGGTGCCGGAGCGCTTCAAGCACGATTTGCCAGCCAATCGAGCCCGTGCCTCCGGTGACGAACACGCACTTATGTGTATATTGATTGGTCATATTTTCCTTGAGTAGTTGGGATGTATAGTGCTCCTTAGTAGGTTATCTCAATAGGTTATCATTTTCTAGACAGGAGGCAATGCGACGGTAGCTAAAATCTTCTATTTTGTCTTTTAAACGATGTAAAAACATCATAGCGTTAGAAATTAAGTGTAAGCCAATCGACCTATTTCCGCAATGAGTGCTTTTGTCAAAGCATCCGCGTTTTCCGAAGGACTCAATCCGCAAAGTTTTTGCATATGTGGCTCGACATACCCCTTAAAGCTCACACGGTCCACACAGGCAAAAAACGTAATGAGCTTGTTGCGGTTAATTGAGAATCCAGAGAGTATAGTATCAAATACCGCCTTGCAAGAGGCCGTATCCGAAACGGAAAATATCCCGGGACAGCCTCTATACCACGCATATCCGAACGCAAGCACAGGCTTCCCACGAAGTACCGCCTCAAGCCCCGCAGTGCCGGTATTGAGCGCCACCGCCTGCGAGGCCTGGATGAGCGAGAATGTGTCCGTACCTGTGGGAACAATACGAACATTCGGGAGTTTAGCGATACCCTCATAATATCCCCGATAACGATACTGCGAAAAATTCAAGCCGTAGAAGATGAACTGGCGCGGGTGTTCCTTCACGTAGATAACCCAGTCTTTGGGAAGCGCTGCGGAAAGCGTCTCTATGAGAAGCCGCTGGTCAACAAAGACACCGCCAAGGGGCGAGGTGGTGGCTTCGGGCTGAAACTGGAGCGGAACGTAGACAAATTTCCTTGAAAGATCGGGAATGCGCGAGACATTCTGGTATTCACGTTCTAGATTGGCGCCAAACCGCTTGCGCAGATAGTGAAAGCTTTTTTGAAATACGGTCAGGTCTTTGACCGCGCGCGCAAGAATGACTGATTTTTTCGTCCCGTACTTTTCCTTCATATTCCGCATATTCGGGGGGGTGGGATCGCCCTTTGCTTCAGTGTGTTTGGCGATGTACGCTCGTATATCTACAGCGATATCACTAAGCGTGACCCGTTCATTCTCCCGTGCCGTAAACTCGCGGTTAAGTTTGGAAATACCTTCAACAAAATCGGTCATCGGCATGAGGCGTATAAAGTCCTGCGTGGCCGTAAACATGACGGTCCGGATTCCCAAAGACTTGGCTAGGTCGTAGATAACGAGGTCATAGACTGTGTGCGGCACAAGTGGAAAGATAACCACATCGGGGCGATGTGTTTTGAAGACACCGGACCAATAACCGAGTATCCGGTAATAGAGACGTTTGCGCTCGGTAACCGACAGGTGACCGAGAAGCTTATTCATCATGGTAAGAACAACTGATTCAGTGGTCGAGAGCTCTTCGAGCAGCTGTGCGCTCGGCGGCTCGAAACCCGATACGTCCACATCCGGTGCTGGCTTCCCCTGAAGAGCATCTGCGTGTTCATGAAAGATTGTCGAGGGGAACTCTCCCTTATCCACCTCTTTTTCGATATTGGGTAGCACCCAATACGCAATCGTATAGTCGCGCTGTAAACGCTTCACGACATCAATCATTCCCAATTCTTTGCCACTCCACTGTATAAGAAAAAGCCGCATATCAGTTTCGAAGATTATTTACTTTGGAAAAATACGAATCCTTGTCTTTGAGAAGCGCTTCGGGCGAACCTGTTTCCACGACCTTCCCTTCGGCAAGCACGATAAGCTTATCCGAAGCCTTCACGGTGGAGAGGCGATGCGCGATGACAAGTACGGTCATCCTGCCGCGAAGTCCTTCAATGGCTTTCTGTATCAGGACTTCTGATTCGTTATCAAGCGCGCTGGTGGCTTCGTCAAGCACGAGGATTTCACGCTTCCGAGCAAGCACACGCGCAAGCACGACGCGTTGTTTTTGTCCGCCCGAAAGGAGGACTCCCCGCTCACCGACGATGGTCTTAAATTTTTCGGGAAGCGAATCAACAAAATCGTAGATATTGGCAAGCCTCGCGGCTTCAATGATATGTTCCGTGGTCATGGCCGCATCGTAAAAACGTATATTGTTTTCAATCGTATCGTTCAGCAGGAATATTTCCTGCGAAACATATCCTATATGCCCCCTCCATTTCGAGAGACTGATATCGCTGATATCTTTTCCGTCAAGAAGAATACTTCCTGCCTGCGGCACAATGAGGCGAAGCAGTAGGTCAACCAATGTGGTCTTTCCGGCTCCAGACGGACCTACAATCCCAACCATGTCACCTTTCTTAACCGTAAAACCGACGGAGGAAAGCGCCGCATCTTTGCCGGAATAGGCAAAGTCCACTTTGTTAAAGGCAAGTTCATGTGTAAAGGAAAAATCCCCGTGTCCGGTTTCCGTCTCGCCACTTAGCGTGGCTTCGTCGATATGGCGAAGAAGGCTTTCAAGATACGGTATTTGCATGCTGATCGCGTGCGCGCTTGATTGGGCAAATTGAACATTACTGAAGACCTTATTCAGCGCATAGACAGCAACGGCAAACGAAGCGAACTGAAACACCGAGGTTTTGTAGAGGAAAATAAAGAGGCCGACTACAAAGAAAACGCCTGCGAGTTGCACGAGTGCACCGGTTATGTTTTTCAGGAATGAAAGCCGGAGATAGAGTCCGCGCATCTTCTCGGCGAGGAATGTCCCACGTAAGAAAACAGGCTCTTCAAGACGCATCGCCTTCAGCGTTTTCGCACCGATGATATGCTCGCTCGCGTAGTGGGCAAGTTCCTTATTTCGGCGCACCATTTTTTCCGACGTCATCCGTGTTTTCTGCATAAGCGGCATAAAGATGAAAAAGACAACGGCTCCGAAAAATACTGTGAGCGCGGCGATTGAAGGAGAAATATTGAACACAAGGAAGCTGTAGACGAACAGGTTGACGAGCACGAAAATCGCGTTGCTAAGATACAGGAGTATCGCTGAGCTGTTGGAAACTTCCGTCGTGAGCATCTGGTCGAGATGCCCAACTTTCTGTGAAGAAAGAAACGGCCAATTCGCCGTAAAGGTAAGGCGCAGAAGTGAACTGCGCATCTTTTTTTCAAAGTCGGAAGTTACATGTGCGGTAAGTTGCTGTGAGAAGAAAAGAAAAACGGCTTTGGCAAAAAACAAACACACCATGAACCCCAGCAGAAACTTCGCCGTAAAGGGGAGGTGCAGGAAAGCGAACAGGCCGGCTATCGCGTGTGAAATGACGTCGGTAGCTTCTCCTCCGACGATAACGGAAAAAAGCGGGATAACGGTAGTAATGCCGACGCCTTCAAGGGTACCGCTTAAAAAACTAAGAATCGCCATACCAACAACCGCCGCCTTATACGGACCGAATGCGCGGGAGCACAAAGAAAATAGGTTTTGCAACCTAATCCTCTTCATAACAACCCGACCCATAAGTGTCGCGTGAGTCCTTATTGACATACATTCTATAACGTTTTACGCCCCAAAAAGGTTAGATTGTCCCCTGCTCCGTTTTGTTCGATAAGCTTTCGGTAGCGTATATCGGCGTCCTTAAAAAAAACGTTGAGTGAAGCTCGTATTCTTGACGGGACGCTTTCGTCGGTCACGAGCACCGGCGTTCCGTTTCCCTGCGCGAAGGTCGTCTGCGGTTTGCCGGTAAGAATCCAGCGCATCTGATTCGTAAAATTGTAGCGCTGGACCGTTTTCACTTCTCCGTTGAATCCGGTCTTTCGAAGCAAAGCCATAAGTGTGTTTTTCGAATAGTAGGACACGTGCGGCTCCCGGTAGTAGAAATCGGCGTAGCCCTTTACCTTAAACACCGAAAGGAGTGCGTCATCGATGTTTGGTAGCTCGAGATACAGAAGTCCGTTTGGTTTGAGATTCTTCGCGATGCCCCGGAGAAACGAAACAGGTTCGGGAATATGCTCGAGAACCTGAAAGGCGGTGACGAGGTCGAACGGACCTTCGTCTATACGCGCGGATTCGATGGGTTCGGTATAGACTTTAAAATCAAGGTTCTTGCGGATAAACGCGGCTTCGTCCTGCCCGAGTTCGAGTCCGACGCGAGTTTTTACCTTTCCTTTGAGGGCGGCAAGAAAGTGTCCGGTGGAGCATCCGACATCAAGCACACTCATTCCGGGTCGCAGGTGGTTCTTAAGCGCCTTCACAATCGGACCCTGGTGCGGAAAATAAGCATCGAAAATCTCGCGCATTGAGGATGCCTTGCCGGGAGTCGGACCGTGGCGTTTGCGGTACTCCTTGCCTGCATAATAGGTGTCCGTCCCTTTCTGCGAGGCAAGAAAGACGAGTCCGCATTTCGAACAACGGAGGACATCGCGCTTCACCCCATACCGAAGGGTGTCGCGGATGACGCTTTGTTTGGTTGAGCCGCAAATGACACAGGTCATGGTTTCAATAGGTTATCACCTTCTGAATGGGAGGCAACGGAGCAGTGGCGAGAAGCTCTGCGACCCGCTCGCCGCTTTTTCCGTCTCCGTACACGTCTTCCCGTTTGTACGTGCCGTGCGCGAGCTGATTTGAAACGGCTTTTGAAATTGCCGAACGGTCATAACTGGCATCCGTTACATTGTGTCCCCGCTCACGGCGGTTCTGCCGCGAACCGACATTCACGACCGGCGTGCCGAAGTAGCAGGCTTCGCGGATGCCGCTCGAGGAATTTCCAACCATAGCCGATGCGTTTCGGAGCACGTTCGCGTACAGCCCCGACGGGATATTCTTGAAAATAACGAACGGCCGTTTGGAAGAGGTTTGATATTTTTTGAGAGCACGGGACACCGCGTCGCTCCCCGCGTCGATGTTGGGCCAAAGCACAACGAGTTGCTCGTCAAAGCCGGAAAGTGCTTCTAGTGTCTCGGTTATCTGGGCAGCACTCTCTCCAAATTCGGTTGTAACCGGATGCTGCAAAAAGAGTAGGTAAGGCTTTTTCGGATCCAACTTTTCCGTTTCGGCAACACCCTCGTTCAGCGCCTGTAGTGTCGCCTCGCGGGAGAGTGGCGTAACCCGCAAGAGAAGATCGGTGCCCGCACAGCCGACGTTAAACACAAACTGCTTGGGCTCGCCCATTTTAATGACGCGTTTCCGGCACTCTTCGGTTGAAACGAAATGTAAATGCGAGAGCTTAGTAAGCGCGTGGCGAATGCTTTCATCGACGGTACCGGTCACTTCCCCGCCCTGAATGTGCGCGACGCAGATATTCATAAGTGCCGCGGCGGTCCCCATGGCGAGCGATTCGAAGCGGTCAACCGGCACGAGTGCGATATCGGGCGAGAGGCGCTCTAAAACTTTCGTGAGCTCCGCAATGTACGAGCCGACCGACGCGGCCATGTCGGCAGGAGTATCTCCGGTCCGGCCGCTCTTGACGACTTCAGTGATCGAAAATCCTTTCCGCTCTATCTCTTCGATCGTTTTTCCCGTCTGCTCCATGATATGCGAACCGAGCACGACAAGCGAAAGCTCTACGTCGGAGCGTTTTTGTAGCGCTTCGAGTATGGTTTCGATGCGGCTAAAGTCCGCCCGATTGGCCGTCATTGCGCATATCGTTCGCATAGACTTCTACAACAAATCTTTTGGGTAGATTATTTCACCCGCAGCAATGTCGCGCGAGGCTTTCTTGCCAAGAACGGCTTTATATCCTTTTGAGAGCACGCCGACGCCGGGACGCTTGGACGTAAAAAGCTCCCGTGTAAGCGGCGTACCGCGGGTAATATCCGCTACAGCGACAAGACTTCGCTTCGCCCACAAACGGACGCCTTTTTCTCCCGTCAGCACGCCGTCACGTTCCTTGAGCGCACGTTCCCAAAGCCGGACATTTTCTACAAGGCTTTTCAGAGTCTGCGGATCGTGCGAGAAGTAGCTGTCGGCGTCTTTCGTGGCGCGGTCAAGCGTGAAGTGTTTTTCGATGAACTTCGCGCCGCATCCGAGCGCCACCGCGAGAATTTCATTTTCGGAAAACTGTCGGCCCGATTCTTCATCGGTGATGCCTTCGGGCGGCGTGTGGTCCGACCAGCCGACCGGTACGTCGTAGCGCTCCCTGTAAGCGGCGATGGTTCCGAAATGCAAATCTCGCAGGCGTTTTACGGGATAGACCGAAATACAATGGGCAAGACAAAATGGCGTGCCGATGGCACGCATCGTTGTGACCGTCCCGTCGAGTTCTTCCTTGGTTGTCATACCAGTCGCTATCATCATCGGTTTCCCCATCTTCGCCACCTCCTCGAGCATGGGCAAATCCTCGGTTTCGCCGGAACCGATTTTGAAGGCGGTCGCGCCCATGTCGCGCAGGAGCTCGGCGGCCCTCAGTGAAAACGGCGTGCAGAGGTACTCTATGCCGATTTTTTTGCAGTAGGCCATAAGGTCGGCATGGCCTTCCACCGAAAGCTGGTGAGCTTTGATAAAGCCGTAGAGTGACCCCCACTGCTTAAACGCACCGCCGGAAGAAACTTTATCCATTTCATCTTTCACCATTTCCTCGTCGGGGAGGTGCAACTGGAATTTGATAATGTCTGCGCCGGACTCTTTTGCCGCCGCGGCCATTTCTTTTGCCTTCGTGAGACTCCCGCCGTGGTTATCACACCCCTCCGCGATAACCACGCAAGGTTTCCCTTCGCCGACGGAAACAGAACCGAAGTGAATCATGTTGTTGTTCATGGGTGAAGAAATTAAAGCGCTTTCGAGTCGGGGATATTCCGGCTTTTGATAATGCGCTTGATACCTTCATCGAGGTGTACACTGGGTTTGTACTTCAGCACTTTTCGAGCCTTGGTAATATCTGCCGTACGGGTCTTGATCTCGCGCGAGTGAAGACGGTCAGCTTGATGTTCTTTGAGATACACGACATGTTTCCTGTTTTTGCCGGCGTGTGTGAGCACTTTGTGCGCGAGGTCATTGAGAGAAATAGCCGCGGCATCGTTGCCGATGTTGAATACCTCACCGTTCGCTTTCTTGCTCTCAAGCGAAAGGAGGACTCCGCGCGCCGCGTCATCCACGTAGCAGAATGAGCGCACCTGCGTCCCGTCTCCGTTTATTGGGATAGGCATTCCCGCAAGCGCGGCTTTGATAAAATTCGGCATCACAAATTCCGCAACCTGCCCCGGACCGTACACATTAAAAAAACGGACAATCGAAAAATCGAGGTCGTGGCTTTGCTTGTACGCCCGCATGTACTCTTCTCCGGCCAATTTTGAGACCGCGTAGACGGATTTCGGAAACACAATGTCGGTTTCCGAAAGCGGTGTCTTGATAGGTTCGCCGTATACCTCTGACGACGAGGCGAATACTATTTTCTTCACGCCCGCCTTAACCGCCGCATCAAGCACATTGATGGTACCTATGGTATTTACGGTCAGACACTGAAGCCGTGCTGTTTCCGTTCGCTTCACCCCGAGCATGGCCGCAAGATGCACGACATAGTCAGAACCCTTCATGGCATTATAGAGTTCTTCCGGAAACATGATGGTTCCGGTTACATGCTCCCCTATGCTCTCCTTGGGCGAGGAGAGGTCAAAAGTCTTTACACGGTAACCCGCTTTAGCGAAGGCTTTCGCTGCCGCCTGCCCGATGAATCCGGCACCGCCGGTGATAAATACTTGCTTAGATGTTTTTGACATAGAAATCGTATACTAAACTAATGAATTGTGATACATCCCGAACTGGCGTGATGTCCTAATTTCAAGATTTCTTTCTTTTTCTCCTTAGAGATGTGGGGGGACGGAAGACATCGGCAATTTTCAAGAAGAATCATGGATAAATACAATATAAGAAAATTCTTTCAATGCAAATTGTTGGTCCTCTGCTCCCGCCTTGTGTATAACTCCCCCTAACCTAAAAAGTTCTCCCGGAAAACATTACAAGCAATACCCCCACAAACATAACAAACGCTCCCAAAAGGCGGGAGCGAAAGTGCGTTTCGCCATGCACCACCCTCCCCAATACGACATCAAATAGAACGCTGGAGCGCTTACAAGCAATAAAGTAAGCCGCGGGGATAAGTGCGAGACCGATATAGTGAAAAACCACCCCAAAACCTGTGGCAAGAAGAAGGTACAAAAATGGCATGCTCAACTCTTTTGAAACCACGGGAAGACCTCTCCTAAACGCTATACCCGTGGAAATGACCGTGAGTCCTACATAAATCCAAAACCCGGAAAGGAGCGGGGGCACGGAGACGTATGAGAATTTGGTGAGAATGACGGCGACGGCGGAAAGCAGCGCCGAGCCGAGCATAAAATAACTTCCCCGCTCCCTAAGCAGAGCGCGCACAGCAGGACGGATTCCAGGGTCTCCCGTATCAAAACCAAGTAGTAGCGAACCTACAACCGAGAGGATGATGCCGAGCCACCCAGACATGTTTGGCGTCTCACCCAAAAACAGTATTCCAAGAGGGGCGAGAAAGACAACCGAAAGAGAATAGAGTGGACCAACAAGAGATTGGGGAGAAAGTTGAAGTGCTCTCGCGTATATATACGAGTTGAGATATTCGATAGTGGTGAGTATCACGAGCAGTGCAAAAAATGCAAGAGGAGGCAATTCCCAGTTTCCAAACAAGGAAACGGCTATTGCCAACATGATAGTTCCAATCACAAATTGGTTACTGACAATGAACGAAGCTGGCACTCCCGCCAGTTTCTTTAATTGGTTATTGCCGACCGAAGTGAAAAATCCAGTCAGAATACCTACGAGAAATCCCATGATAAGAAAAGAAAGATTAAGTGGGCCGCCGCGAAGTGCTAAACTCCTACCCAGTCATCCGAACAACTTTGCACTCGAGCGTGAGTTGTCTTATTCGTGGTGACTCGGATAGTTTATATCATTCGCATACTGACATGCTTATGTCACGGGTGAATGACTTCTGCAATTAAGGTTTGTGCTGTCTTAGTGATTCAGTCACCGGGAGTTTAAACTGCCAAACAATTCTTCTTCAAATCGTATTGGATATTCACCATCGAAACGTCTGACAAGAGCAATACTCCCTCTGCGTATCATATCACCACTCCGAATCTCTTGAGAAGCATCATGTGACGCTCTCCTGATACCGAATTTGAAGGTAGTGTAGTAATGAAGATCGTCTATCTTATCATCGATTGAATTATATCTGCCGGCTTCATTTTCACCGTAAAAAAACAAGTGATACAGACTTTTTTCTTTGGCATGATTCGTTAGTTAAAATCGGTAATATCTTTTTTAATCGCGTCTTTCTTTGTATACAGATACTCGGCTACTACGAAATCTTCGGGAGTATCAATATCGACGGCGCGCCATTTTTCCGAGATAACGGCGTACGTATGTTTAGTCTCAATCTCTTTCTCGAGGAGAAACGCGGAAGTCTTCACGATGTATACGCCGCCGTTCTGAAGATATCCTTGGGGCCATGCCTGACTGTTCGTCGAATTAACTTTCCTCTTATTCGCCAGAACTATTTCTCCGTTCGGCGACAGGTTGTGAAGCTGGGGGTGAGTACTCACCACGGTTATGGCGGTCGTCGCCTTGGTCTTTTCCATTACCCGTATGCATTCGGTAATGTCTTCGTCACTACGAAGCGGTGATGTCGCTTGGAGAAGCAGTACATGCGTCGATACATACTTTTCTTTCTCCCGCAGTCTTTGAAGCAGGAGCAGAAGCGCATCATTGATACCAGCGGTTGCGGTAGCGAGTGCCGCCGGCCGCAGGAACGGCGCTTCCGCTCCGTAGGCAATCGCAACATCGGCGATAGCTTGTGAATCGGTATCGACAATGACCCGATCAACACGAGGATGTCGTTTCGCCTGCTCGATGGCGTAGGCGATAAGCGGCTTCCCGCAAAAATTCCGGATGTTTTTATTGCGAAGGCGTGTGGAGCCCGCACGGGCGGGTATGACGGCGAGTAATTTCATGGTTGTTTAACGTAAGAGCCTGTTCAAAATCTAATGCCTAGGCGAAATGTTCAAAATTCGTTGCGAAAATTGCGGATTTCGAGGCAAGCATATCGAGGTACGCTGACGAGAAAGACGCGATTTGTAGCAGAATTTTGGACAGTTCGGCAGGCAAGTGTTTATGTTGAGCCATAGAATACGGTTAGATTATGAACAGGCTCTAAGGTATGTCTAAGCTTCCATTCTGTACCTTCCTTCTTCCACAAATGTGGCGAGCGGAACGAATCGGCGAGTTTCATAAAATACTGACGGGTCATCTCGGGATGCGCGAACTCCTTGTGGGCAAGCGGAAATTCTTTGGGTGATATGCTCAAGTACTCAAAAAGTTCTTTTTCAAATCGTGTTGGATATTCCCCGTCGAATCGCTTCACCAAAGCGACACCTTCCGTGCGCGTTATCTCCCCATTGCGAATTTCCTGCGAGGCGTCATAGGACGCACGCCCGATGCCAAATTTCACGAACGTCGTGTAATAGTGCAGGTCGTCCACCTTGTCGTCAATCGAGTTGTACTTACTATACGTACCGGGTGTGCGCTCGGGAGAGGCTTGAAAGCCGCCATGTTCCACCGCGTAGTAGTACGCGGATTGGGGGTGCCACTTGAGATAGTATCCGAGAAAATGTACTTCAAGTCCGAGCTTCGACATATCCTTGGGGTTCCCGGGAAAATACGGCTTCAGGTCTGCTGCGTCGACTCCGTATTTTTTTTGCAGTTCCGAGACAGAAACCCCGCCGAGAAACACTTTGGTTTTGTCGGACGAGGTGAAATACGACCAGTCGCGTTCCGCCTTTTCGAGGTCCGCGAGCGCGTTGCCGTACTCGGCTTCGTTTTCCCCATAAAAAACGAGCGGGATGTTGAAACGGAGCGCGAGCTTGGGGGCGAGAGACTTCTGGCCGAGGATAAACGGCTGGAACGGATGAAATAGATTTTCGACGGCAAGGCGCGTGAGCAGTCGGTGTACTCGGCCGTTTGGCGTATGCAGATAGTTATCAAACCCCGCGTGAATCCACGATTGAAAATTCTTCCAACCCCAGTCGGTGTACAGATGTGGAGCCCATGTCACCGTGAGCGGATGCATGCCATAGACGTACTTCAGCATATGCGCCGCGTAAAAGCTGTCTTTGCCTCCCGAACCGGGCACGATGCAATCGTACTCGCCGTTCGTTTTGCGAAACCTGTCACAAAGCTCCCGAAGTTCCTCGTCGCGTTTTTTCCAGTCTATTTCGCTTTGCTTCTTTTCCGCAAATCTGCAGGCATCACAGACGCCTTGCGTATCAAAATGAATAGTCTTCTTTTTGGAGTCGCGGGTGTGCGTGAATTCCACGGTGGAATTCGGCCGTTGGTTCGAAATGATGCACCGAGCGCAAAACCGGACATCACGGGGAAGTCCGTACTTTGTTTCAAGTTCTTTTGATTCTGATTCTCGTTTTGCCATACAACTTAGTTTACTAGCGTAACAAAATTCTTAAGTATCTCAAGCCCGACGGTCCCGCTCTTTTCGGGATGAAACTGTGTTCCGTAGACATTTCCCTTGCGCACCGCCGAGCAAAATGTGAGGCCTCCATAGATTGTCTCTCCTAGCACATTTTGCGTATCTTCGGGCTTGAAGATATACGAATGGACAAAATACACAATACATCTTTTCTCAAGGCCATTGAAGATGGTGCCTCTCCACGAAACTGATGCTGAAGGAAGCACACTGTTCCAGCCGACCTGTGGGATTTTTTCTTTTTCGGGAAGCTCCTGAAATTTGATAACCCGTTTCACAACTTCGGTAAGACCACGAAGTTTGAGGCCACGCATGCCGGCCTCAAACGAGCCGACTCCAGGAAGAACCAGTATATCGGCAACGGCGACGACGTCAGGGTCTTCAGAGATAACCGGCTCTACGCCACAAAAGTTAAAAGCTCTCTTCAGGCTCTGAAGATTCCCGACACCATAATCCACGATAACTAGTTCTTTTGCACCTGTGCTCATACTCGTCGTACGTTAACGCCGGCCTCAGTAAGAAATGTTTTGAGCGCCCCGATAGTGAAATCACCGTAGTGGAATACCGACGATGCGGAAAGTGCGTCGGCCTTTCCTTCCCGTACCGCAGTGACGCATGATTCCATGCTACCTGCTCCGCCGTGCGCGATAACCGGTATCGGCGCAAACTCGCCGATACGCCGGAGAAGTTCGTTGTCAAAGCCCTTCCGCGTCCCGTCACGGTCGACGGAAGATATCAGAATCTCGCCGACACCGAGGTCAATGCCCCGCTTCGCCCAGTCAATCGCGTCAACACCGGAGTGTTCGCGTCCGCCATCGGTATACGCCTCATAGGAACCACTGGGTTGCTTTTTCGCTTCGATAAACAGGACGATACATTGCGAGCCGAATTCTTTCGCCGCTGCCGTCAGGAATTCGGGATGATGTATCGCGTACGTGTTAATCGCCACTTTGTCGGCTCCGGCACGGAGCGCGTTGGTGATATCGGTGAGTGAACGGATACCGCCGCCGACCGTGACGGGAATGAAGATGCCGTCGGTTACCTGTTTCAACAGCTCGAAATCAAGATTTCGCTGATACAAACTCGCGACGATATCAAGATAGAGAAGCTCGTCAGCCCCCTCGCGGTAGTAGCGCGCCGCCAACTCTTTCGGGTTGCCGACTACCCGGAGCGCCTCGGTGTGTACCGGCTTCACCACATTTGGCCCTTTGATATCCAGCCGTGGAATAATACGGATGTTTTTTGAAAGATTCACGCGAACCATTTTTTCATATGGCGTTGTAGGTAAAAACCAATCCTCATGGCATTTGTGTCTAGCGAAGTTTAAGTCCGGTCCGCTCCTCGATTGCGTCGAGACCAACCGATGTGAGACCAGAGCCAGGCACCGGATAACTGTAAGCCAGTACTTTTTTGATAAATCCAGTACGTGCGCCAGCCTTGTACATTCGCATAGCACGGTCATAATCTTGTGGTCGATTATATCCCTTTCGCCAAGAATCCATATTATAGCGGAAAAAGGTGAGATATGACCGGTACAGCCAAGTTGAGATGCCACCGACTAACGGGGTCTCCCAACCGGAATCTACGACATAATCCACCCCACGCCTCCGCATAACATTAGAACTTGAAACAAACTCAAGATTATTCTTCTGCGCATGTGATAGAAGCGTCTCAAGATGGTCTGGGGTGAAAATATCGTCATCATCAAGCTCGGCAATCCACTTCCCACGCGAAAGCGAAAGTCCGCGGTTACGTTGGGGTCCGCCGCCGACATGCCAACGCGCTTTCACATCCTTAGGGTAATGCGTGTACTCTGCACGGTGATAAAAATGAACTTTTGGATGATTAAGGTTTTGGATTAGTTTCTCCGTATTGTCAATGCGCCGGTCGCCGACAATAATCACTTCAAAATTCTGGTAGGTCTGCGCAAGAATTGAAGGTAGTGTACGGTCAATGAGAAGCTGCCCACGTTTAAACGTCGGCATCATGATGCTAATAAGCGGCTTTTCAGATGTGTCTTGGTATTCACTCTCATGCAAAAACCGTGCCAACCGCAAAAGTCGTGGCTCCACTGCCGCATACCAGTGCGCTTTCGTTTTGGCGATGAAGCGGTCATAGCGCGTTCGCGTATATTGATATCCTTCTGTAAGTTCCGGCTCCTGTTCCATAAGAGATGGCGCTAGCTAATCAAAATAAGCTTTAATATAACCATAGGACATTACGTGCCGTTACGGCAATACGCAGGTATTATACAAGAATGCGGTCAAAAGTTGCGTGCCAGACTTTCATACCGCTCACATACCCCAAGAAATATGCCCGTTCCTCTGCGGTCAATGTTTTACCAGTACTGAAAAGTGCTTTCGGGAGTGAACGAATAATCTCGCTGTAGCAAGCGTGATAATCTCTACCTACGACACGGATGCTACGGAGCGCAACAGTAAACACCCCGACCAATCTGTGCCCTGTGGCTTCCAATTCAAGGAAGTCCTTCCAATGGTTATGCGGATTCCTGTGTTGCGCAACGAGCGGAAATCCGTATGACACTGCATGTCCGAGGTGATCTGCAATTCTCCGCACCACATATGAGCCAAAGATATCATCGTAGCGACCAACTGTTGGGCTTAAGAAATATGCCGGCAGAACTTCGCGCGCGAGTGCGGTATTTTGGGAGTTGAACGGACTCCAGGTTTGGGGAGCAAGCGCGAAGTTTTTCTTTCGGCTGTATGCAATTGAACGAATTGGATTGCCTAGAAAGTAGAGGCGCGTCAGAGCATCTATGTCTGGGTCTTCCAGCCACAGCCCAGCATTCACGGCTACATATACTTCTTTTTTCTGCATCCGCACGCCACCCTGCATAAACCGTGCCTCGAGCGGAGTGCCACGATGGAAGAACTCGCGCTTGTTTTTTTCCCGCAGAAACGAGCAGACATTAAACCAACCGTCTCGTGCTCTCGCCACATCTAAGCTTGAGCGCCCGAGCCGATGCGCACCAAGAAAATTTTTAGTCTGAAGAAAATTATCGTCGTCAATCGTCACGAGTACATCCGCGCCACGCTCATACGCGTAGAGCAGCCCAACATTGCGCCGCTGCACTGAACGATACGGAAGATATCGTCGAAGTTCCGGAAATCTCGCCAGATAACGTTCTTGGTCTAAGACATCCATATACACGATTTCTGTGCCGGTTCTTTTGGCGAGCGTTTTGCAATACGTTTCGGCTGCGCGCGGCGTCTGTTTATCTCCAACCACGACAAATACACAGTCGTGACCAAAATGACGACAGTCCTCTACATACGCAGAAAGGAGTCGCGGAACATTAATGGTAGTTGTAACAATGCAGTATTTCATAGTTATGGTGTTGTAAATTGGTCAATTTCTATTTCAATGCTTCGGAGTGTACGGGTGTTTCAGACAGTTTCTTAGGTACCACTCATAGGAGAGATGGATACCGTCCCGGAGCTTGGTACGCGCCTTCCATCCAAGTTTAGTTATTCGAGTGATATCCATC
The DNA here is from genome assembly GCA_001004005.1 of Parcubacteria group bacterium GW2011_GWA2_49_9. Classification (GTDB taxonomy): domain Bacteria; phylum Patescibacteriota; class Minisyncoccia; order Phycocordibacterales; family UBA10002; genus UBA10002. The sequence continues at coordinate 18,219 of LCQF01000006.1, read as the reverse complement.
ACTTTCTTCGGAGTACCGTCTGGTTTTGTCGCATCCCAAACAATTGAACCGTGAAAACCGACTGTTTCTTTCACCAGCTCCGCGAGTTCCCGGATAGAAACATCTTCTCCAGTACCGACATTGATAATTTCTGAATCGTCATAGTGGCCCATGAGAAACAGGCACGCTTCTGCTAGGTCGTCAACGTACAAGAACTCGCGCCGTGCAGCACCAGTTCCCCACAGCGACACGGACTTCGCCTGTGACATCTTCGCGTCGTGGAACCGTCGGATAAGTCCGGGAATGACGTGTGAATTATCAAGGTCAAACTTGTCATTCGGACCGTATAAATTTGCTGGTATGGCACTTAAAAAATGCGTGCCGTACTGTTTGTTGTACGCTTGGCAGGTTGCGATGCCCGCTATCTTAGCGATGGCATACGGCTCGGTTGTCTCTTCAAGAGGACTGTTCAAAAAATATTCTTCCTTGAACGGCTGAATTGCGTGGCGCGAGTAAATGCTAGAACTCGCTAAAAACAATAGCTTGCGGACTCGTACACGATACGCGGCATGGATGACATTACTCTGCAGTACCAAATTTTGGTAAATAAAATCAGCAGGGTACGTCATATTTGCCATAATGCCACCGACTTTCGCGGCTACAAGAAATACGTATTCGGGTCTTTCCCGCTCGAAAAATGCTGTTGTCGCAACTGCATCAATCAGGTCAAGCTCGCCGTGCGTACGACAGATAAGGTTAGTATACCTCTGTGATGTAAGTGCGCGTACAATTGCAGAACCAACGAGTCCTCGGTGTCCTGCAACATAGATTGGAGCGTTCTTTTGTATGCTGGGTATTTCATGCATAAGCGCTTGGGAAATTGCGTGGCATCAGCAGTATAACATTAACTTGCTCGTCCACAAGCTTATAGATAGAGCCAGGCCAGTCGTGTGGCGCGGAATCGGGTCGCAAATCTCGCGAAGCGTTTTAGACGAAATCAAACGACTAACGACACACGTAGCCGGAAGAAACTTGTCTTGTGGTCTCTTAACATCCACGCAGGGAATAATATTGATATTCTATATGATGGTGTACTATACGTGTAACTTTAGCACAGTTGCACTTGTTTCCAGATACATCTATGAAAGTATGTTTAATGCTTCAGCGGAGATTCGCGTATATAGGCCACGCAATCGCAAAAGAACTGAAGAAACTTGGTGTTGAGGAATTTTGCGGATTCGTTGAACTCCGCGATAGTTTAGCATTTCTTACATCGCAAAAAGACATTGCGTACACCTCTCTTCTGCTCTACGAAGATGTATTTAATGCATACCGCTACGAAACGCTTGACCTTGCGTACCTCTCGCGACTTGAGCATGACTTTGGTATGCCCAATCTCTGGCCGTATTTTGAAAATGACCGTATCGTAAGACACGGCCAGTATATACGTGAATACCCCTATGACAAACCGCGCTACAGCTACGAAGACATGCTGCGCATTCTTCAGGCAGAAACAAAAGCCGTCACCAATTTCCTAGATAAGGAAAAACCCGATGTTCTATTGCTTCCTGTCATTACCGATATAAGTACTTTATTTTTCTATCAAGCCGCAAAAAAAAGAGGCATACAGGTATTCCTGATGGCTTCTTCCGGTGTACGTAACCTCTTAACCGCCACAGAAAAGTATGAAACCTTTAGCTACATTGGATCACTGTTTAATAAAATCCGAAAAGGAGAGATTTTTTTGCAAAAAGAAAAAGAGAGCGCGCTATCTTTTCTGAAAGAATTCCGTTCTAAGCCGTCCACCTACTCAATTCAAGATACTCCTGATATCAGACACCTTACCAGGAAACGTCAATTTTCTTTTTTGAGATTCGGTAGAATGTATGCATCCCTCGCTTTTTTACTAAAGATATGGATTGATTATCTGAAAAACACTCATAAAGATGACCCGAGCGTAGTAAAACCGTGGCACCATCTTTTTGACCGCTGCAAGCGTAAACTTCGTGTGCTTATTGGATTTGACGATTTGTACGATACACCGGATTACTCCGAGCCATATGCGTTCTTCCCACTCCAGCTTGAACCAGAGATGGCAACCACTCTGTTTTCAAGATTTTATACAGACCAGCTCTGGCTTGCCACACAGGCTGCCGCTTCACTGCCGGTCGGCTATACACTCTATGTGAAAGAACACCCGGCAATGTATAGTTACCGAACACGTGCGTTTTACAAAAAACTCAAGAATATACCAAATGTCAAACTGATTCCGCCGACAGAAACCGGTCTAAAGGTAGTGCAACATGCTAAGATTATCATAACGCTCACCGGAACATGCGGCTGGGAGGGTGTCTTGTTTGGGAAACCTGCTATTACGTTCGGTGATGCTTTTTACAACATCTTTCCTTCGGTTACAAAGTGCGAAAACATACACGAACTGCCGTATGTGGTGAGCGATCTCTTGAAAGACTCGAGGCACGACGAGAAACAACTTATTGATTTCTTGACTGCGCTCTTCGCAGAAAGCGTTCCAATTGATTTAATCACAATGTGGGATATTGAATCCGCGCTGTATCTTGGGAAATACAGCGAGCAGATACATAACCTCGCCGCATTTTTATTTAGCAAGATGGGAAGCCCTGAAAAGTAAGCGAGTAAAAAGTATGTCAACTGCAGAAGAATGGATGCGTATAGAAAGATTTGCTTGCCCAATACAAGGATGGGCGTCAAAGCGTGAGTTATGCGCGCTTTTTGACTCTGCAAAAGCGTGCACGGGAAGGGGCGTCATCGTGGAGATTGGCTCATGGAAAGGAAAATCCACGGTCGCGCTTGGCTTAGGTTCGCGGGCGGGGAAGGGCGTGAAGGTGTATGCCATAGACCCGCATACGGGAAGCCCCGACCACCTCGAAGCGCTTGGTCTGGATGTGGTATCAGAATACCCGATCGAGTTGTATGAGTGTGCAGAAGAATATAAAAATCCATGGGACGTAAAAGTGGAGCAGATTCGTCATAGACGGCGGCACCATCATGCTGCACAACACCTATCCTGCACTCCGCGTCGTCATCAAAGAGCAGCAGCCGTTCCACGGGTGGAAAGGACCGCGTAAGATACTCCGAAAGTTTGTGCTCGGGAAACGGGGCTGGAGGAACATACGCATCGTGGACACGACGACCATCATGGAGAAAACAAAGGAGCGACACCTACGCGATGCTCTGCAGGCGCTGTGCATGCGATGCTACGGAGACGCCTTGGTGCTTGTGCACAAGATCTACCGACTATTCACGTTCATGCCTGTACCCCTGAAGAAAGCTCTTAAGCGGATACTTGTCCTTGGGACTAAAGATTAGACTCTTCATGATAACGTTTATCGCCACGACCGTCTGATGTGGGTCAATGTCGGCTTCTTTGAGGCGCTCATAGCATTGACGCGAAAGTTCCTTGCGAAGTTCCACATCGGCCCCGAGGAGCTCAATCTGCCGCGCGAGGTCATCCGGGTTTTCAGGCTCGAAGGTAAGTGCGCTCTTCCCTGCCGTCCATGCGAGCCCCGTGCCGCGCGGCACAATGAGTGGAATCCCGAACACCATTGTCTCCATAAGCGTGAGTGCCGAAAGGGTCGTCCCCCAGCGCGCAAAAACGTAGATATCGGTCATTTTGAGGTACTCAAACATCTTCTCGCGCGACACCCAGCCGGTAAGCTCCACGTATTTTGGGAGTCCTAAGTCCTGTATCGCCTGCCGAACCATTCCCTCCTCCGGTCCGGTGCCGCCGAGTACGACTCTGAAACGGTCCTTATGCTGTACACGCGCAAACGCCTCAAGAAGCAGGTCGTAGCCCTTGCCTGGTGCCATTCTCCCCGAACAATACAACATCACTTTTCCGTTCCTGCCGGCGTGCACTTGGTAACGCTCTGCGGTAATCTCTGTTTTCCGCATGACGGCATCCATCGGATAGGTATCTCCGATAATAAGCCCATAGTCTGCTTTCGTAAGACCGAATTGCCTATGTTCTTTCAGAAGTAACGGGTTAAGGCAGGATACGTAGTCCACGCGATTCGCGAGGACAGGCGTGAAGATAAAACGTTCAATGAAATACCGGATGGCTTTCTTTACGGCAAGCGCCATCCCGCCAAAGGACCGTGTTTTCTTCTGATAACGTTTCTGGAAGAAATAGGAAACATATTCATCCTTGATGAGTGGCGGGCGGATAAGATACGCGAAAAGCGGCCGAAGCCCCCCGAGCAGACGGTAAAGTCCAGCACCATATATGTACTGCGCGTCAATATGAAAAATATCGGCATTCTTTTCGTATTTTTTCAGTATCCGGTACACCGCGAGTTGTGCCGGAATAAGGCGAGGAGTGGTGACGTGTTCATTTAGAACTTTATAGGGAGTTTCTTCGGTAAGGTCGTTGTCGCGTGAATAAACCGTCACGGCAGTAACGTCGTTTCCAAGCGAAACAAGTTCGCGCATCATATAGTCAATTTCAATAACAGAGCCCGAAGCGGTATCTTGATTCTTCAGTTTTGACGTGATGAAAAAAATCTTCATGTGGGGTAGTATACTATATGAGTTAAGAAAAAAACCATATAGGCTCCTTGGCCGGCTTCGTCAGCGAGCTAGGTGGAAATGGAAACCCGAGGCAGTTTCGCCTCTCTCTGCGTCGCTTATAACAAATATGGAGACGATAAGATTACAGACAATATGAACATACCTCAAATGGAAGCGTGGTTCGGCGAAGAAGAGGCGCAAGCCGTTTCTCTTTATCTCAAGGGCAACCTGAAAGGCAGGCCGTGGAACGCGGAGTTTGAAAAAGCGGTCGGGGATGTGACTGGTGCTTCGTTCGCCGTTTCATCACTCAATGGCACCATCTCGCTTACACAAGCGCTTCTTGCGCTTTCCCTACAGCCGGGGGACGAAGTGCTTGTCCCTAACTCCACGATGATTGCCACGCCGAACTCATGCAGTATTATCGGTCTCAAACCCATCCTCATAGATATTGAGGAGGAAACGCTCTGTCTTGACCTCGTGCAAGCGGAAAAAGCAGTGACTCCTCGCACCAAGGCCATGATGTATGTGCCACTTAACGGACGCTCGGGAAATATGGACGACGTCGTCGCGTTCTGCAAAAAGCACAATCTCTTTCTTATAGAAGACGCCGCTCAAGCACTCGGTTCATATTACAAAGGGAAGCACTTTTTCAAAAGACATCTGGGTACCTTCGGCGACATTGGCAGCTTCTCGTTCAGCTTATTCAAGATTATCTCAACAACGCAAGGAGCGGCGCTCGTAACCAACAACCAACTCTGGTACGAGAAGATAAAACTGCTTAAAGATTTCGGACGAACGGGAAAAGGTCCCGATATCCACGACCACTTCGGCTTCAACTTCAAGATGTCGGGAATACTCGCCCTCATCGGAGTGGAACAATTCAAAAAACTCCCGTGGCGTATGAAGCGCAAGAAGGAGATGTATACGCGCATTAAAGAGGGTCTTGCTGCTCTTCCGCAGGTGGAATTCATCAAAACCGATGTGAGTGTCACCACTCCATGGTTTATGGATATCTTCGTGGATGACCCGAAGGCGCTCGCGACACATCTGAAAAAAGCGGGTATTGATACGCGTTTCTTCTATCCGCCGATACACACGCAGGAAATCTATAAAAAAGACTACTCGGGAAGAAGTTTCCCCGTAAGCGAGTATTATGCTGCACGGGGCCTCTGGCTTCCCTCTTCGTCACAGCTTACCGACGAAGAGATAGACTACATCATTAAAGCGATAGAGGCATTCTACCGCGCATAAAAATCTCGGCGTCCCCGTTTTGCGGTGACGCCGAATGAAGATACCGAAAGAAAAGGAAAGTCAAAGATACGTCTCAATAGTTTCCCTTGCCTTTGTAAGTGCCCTGTCGTATCGCTTCGGCACCCCCCTTTTCGTCCGTTACTGTTTTAGTAGCTGCCGCTGAAACAGAAAAAGCTTTCAGCATTTTCTCCACTTGGACAAGACGCTCCGGTTCATCCTGGTATCGATGCCGCAAGAGGGTCTCGGCCGAAATACACTTGGTTTCGAGGGATGAAAACTCCGGGTGTTCTGCTTTCAGCCGTTCGAGTATGGCTTCCGCCCGTTCGATACGCAGGTCAAGAAGAACGAAACCGATACTTTTGTAACCGCGCTCAACGCACATCCTCAAATGCTGCTCCAATTCGCCTTGCGTATTACGCGCCGCTCCAAGAGTGATGAAGGTATCGGGTAGATGTTTCACTTTCTTCTTGAAAGCATCCAACATCACGGTGCCTTCGTTCACATCGGGTGGAGCTTTCTCAAGATAAAGGGGGCGCCCGGGAACAACAGAAACCGCTCTGGGCGGTGACCCGCGCGCGATAAGGGTTTCATACATCTCGGCGGCGGCGAGCGCAACGGCGTTTCCTCCCCCGACATATGCCCGTTCGTCATCCGGGCCTAAACCGCGGTCACGAACGCCGGTCCGTTTCTTACTCTCGTCCATCTTTTGGATGAGGCGCGTGGGCACCCAACCTCTCGTTGTATCTTCTTCGATGCTGTGGCCGATGATCGCCAAAACCTCAACATTCGGGATTTGTTCCTGATTCTCTAAGGACTGTAGTGATTCGACATTCATGTTCATTTTCTCCTTGCTCATTCAATCAGCTTTGAGGATACGGAGCAAGTCGTTGCGCAGGAGGCCGTTGCTTGCAACGAGGGAGCGCGAGAACGGTCCCCACGGCTTTCCGCTCATATCAGTAACCGTACCGCCCGCGCGCTCTACGATGAGTCCTGCCGCGGCGATGTCAAACGGTTCGGGTTTGGGAATAACAGCACCCGCTATCTTTCCGCACGCGACCGCCATCAGGGTTGCGGTGGTAGAGTTGCGTATCTGGGGGTAGAGGGTGTGACGGTCCAATCGCTCGAGGAGGTCGTAGACCTTCGCGTGGTCAGTTCCACCATGCCCCTCTTTTCCCCATTCAACCCAAATTTGTTCGTCGTGCAAGTTGCCTCCGGTCGCAACCTTGATGTGCGTTTGTGCGCTCTGTTTTTTGCCGACGAGACGGCATGTTGCGGCGTGCTCGCTAGAAGCCGAAAACATCTGTCCTCTGGCGGGAAGATACACGACTCCGGCTATCGTACGCCCGTTCTTAACAAGTGCTATGGAAATCCCCCAATGATCGTCTTGCAGGAAGAAATTGATCGTCCCGTCAATCGGGTCGACGACCCAAAGATACCCTTCTTTTGTTTCCGCACCGCCTTTTTCTTCGGAAAGAACGGGAATATCCGGAAACTTCGCCGCAAGTGCGGAGAGGATGACCTTTTCGGATGCAAGGTCGGCGTCCGTAAGAAAATCTTTGCGGGATTCAAGCCGCTTGCTTTTCGGTTGCATCTTCGCAAGTACGCGCGCGGCATTGATGGCCGCGTTTTCCATGACTGTAAGTGTTGTATTAAAATCCGTCATTGAAATATCCGATTGCTAGAGCTAGAGGAACTGCTTATCGTCGATAAACGGCCCGTTCTTCAGCTCGTACGCGAGGGTATCCTCTAGGTAGCGAACTTCGTGCGCCACTTCCAAGATAAGCATGGCTTCCCCCTCCCTCACGAGCACTTTTTTAAACAGCTTCTCGCGCGAGTCAAAGAGGTCAAAACGCACTTTGCCTTTCACCACGATAAGACACTCCTGCAAGAGCTCGGTGATGCGACGCTTAGGGATATGCCGGTGGGCCTTTGCAACATAGCTTTTAGGGCGCTTCATAGTCATAATCTGAAGCGCGTCGTCCGGTAAAGAAAGCGGGTGCGTCCCGTCTCGCACGCTTTTGAGCGAGGCTTTAATGGCGACTAATTTTTTTCCTAAAAAGATTTTCTGCATGGTAGTTAAGACTTTACAAAACACAAACTCATCTCTTTTGTTTGGTTTTTTGGATACTGTGCTTTGGACTGTTTGTCTGGGTTTTTGGGTACTGTGTTTTGTGCTTTCACTTCGTGCTCTACACTTGAAATTTTTGCTGCGTCACGACCGGATGCCCTTCCGTCGCCTCACGCTTCACATACACAAGGTCTTGTTCAGTCATAAGTTTCGCAAGACCAGAGAAAGTCGTCTTGGGCTTCCAATTGAGAATCTTTTGTGCCTTGGAAGAGTCACCTTGCAAGAATTCCACCTCATTCGGACGAAAATGAATCGGGTCTATTTCAATAATCGTTTTCCCTGTTTTCTGGTCAATGCCTTTCTCGAGAAGTCCCTTCCCTTTCCATGTAATGCTCATACCGAGGTGCTTCCCTACTTCCTCCACCCACTCCCGAACCGAGTGCGTTTCCCCGGTCGCGATAAGAAAATCATCGGGTTCTTTGTGCTGTAAAATCTTCCAGATAGCTTCCACATAATCTTTTGAATATCCCCAATCGCGCTTGGCGTCAAGATTACCGAGCTTAAGGGTCTTTTGAAGCCCGAGTGAAATGCGGGAAAGCCCTATCGTCACCTTGCGGGTCACGAAGTTGATGCCGCGGCGGGGAGACTCGTGATTGAAGAGGATACCGTTCGAAGCGAAAATATTGTATCCCGTGCGGTAAATCTTCGTGATATGGAATGCGAAGACTTTCGAAAGCCCATAGGGTGACTGCGGATTGAACGGGGTAGTTTCTCTTTGCGGAATTTCCAGAACTTTGCCGAACATCTCCGAGGAACTCGCCTGATAGTACTTTATCGGCATGCCGAGGTTGCGTATGGTTTCAAGGATTCGTAGTGGTCCGAGCGCGTTGGTGTTCACGGTAAACTCCGGTACATCAAAGCTCACGCCGACATGACTTTGCGCGCCGAGATTGTAGAATTCGTCCGGCTCTATTTTTTTGATGACGCGAAGCAGGTTTGAACTGTCCGAGAGGTCGGCATAGGTCATGTTGAACCCCTTTTTGCCGTACAGGTGATCAATCCTTCCTGTGTTGGGAAGGCTCGCCCGCCGCTGCAGACCGTATACCTCGTAGCCTTTCGATAAAAGGAGTTCCGCAAGGTAGGAACCGTCCTGCCCCGTAATACCACTGATGATTGCTTTTTGAGCCATAACTTCTGTATAAATTCGAAATTCTAATATCGAAATCCGAAACAAATTCTAAATGAGAAATCCAAAAGTTAAACAAAAATGACACGAATAGAACCCTTATACTGCCGTATATGTTATCCCTCTCGTTTGCAACAAATATTCATAAAATAGGAGGGCATTGCCGCTTTCATTTCTTCTTCCGTCTTCGGATTGAAGGGGAGCAGTGATCCATCAATAATAGCGTGGATGGCGAAACCGAAATCTTTGAGCGCTTCAAGAAACCTAAGTGGCTCCATACCTCCCGCACGGAGCCATTCGGGAGCGAATTCGGTCACAAGTATGATAGCAGGGTTCTCTGCCAAAGTCTTTTGCATACCGGAAAGCGCACGCGGCTCCCCACCTTCAATATCCATTTTGATAAAATCAACACGTGAAAGTCCGGCTTCCGCCACGATGGTATCAAGCGAATTTGCCGGAACCGTAAGTCTTGTCTTTTTAAATGAGACGGGAAGTTTTCCTAGTACCGAACCGCACCCGCTCTTTTCATCGCTATGATAGAAGTCAATCATGCCGCTTTGGTCACTCACCGCCACGTGCCGTGTCACTACGTTGGAATGTCTGCTGACATTCTTTTTGAGGAGCTCGAAGATAAACGGGTCGGCTTCAAGCGCAAGAACTGTTCCTTTTCTCCCTGACAGCAGAGAAAACAGCCTGGAGAAATAGCCGATGTGCGCGCCTACATCAACGACGACCATACCGGGCGTAATCAAACTCCGAAAGACCGCCACGCTGTCGGGTTCGTAACGTCCAGTGAGCATTTCCCATCTCTGCTGACGGAAATAGTTCTCGGGAAAATGAAACCCTTTCACCCACGCAATGAACGTAACGGCATTGTTAAGCAACATCTTAATGAGTCCATCAAGCGGTGGAAAACTGAAATAGGTTTTGTATACTTCTCGGGGCGTCATAGATGGAAGGTTACCACGCAGTCTAAAATTGATACACGCTCACATCTTTGTCCACATACAGCACTTTCTTTAATTGAAGTAACTTCCGCGCGTTTGCTGACGGCTCGCCCTTAACGAGAATATAGTCCAAGCGATACTTCCGAAGTTCCGTTTCGAAGTCTTTTCGCGCAAACGCTCTATACTGCTCTGGGAATTCCTGTAATCGTTTCTCAAAAAGTGGGTCGGAAAAATCGGGAAAGTCCGTAACCCCGAACACTCCTTTCCAGTTTGACGAGAGATAGCCCCGCGCTTCGGAATCGGGACTTTGAAGAAACTCCTCTATGGTATCCGGACTAACGCCTCTAAAATACAGGCGCACCAGATAGTTGTGTAAAATACGCTCTTCGGGAAGAAGCGAGTATACGGAGGACGAGTCATACAAATTGCAGTGCGTAAAGGCCGGAATCAGATGGTCAAGACCTGTATGTTCCTCCATACTTGTCTGCAAGACGACACAGTCGCTCTCTTGTGCGTTCAGTAAGGTAAATAACGCTCCATAACGTTGTAACTCGACGTAATAGGGGCGAAACTGCGCATAGACGCTCACCTGTGTATATATTCCGAAAGTAACGGAGGAAAGGATGATAATCGATATGAGTACGAAGTAGAGATACCGACTGTACTGCCGGATACTTCGCTCCACAACGGTCATTCCGACCACTATGGACAGCGGAATCGTATACTGCACAAAATGATACGGCCAAATTGTTCTGCCCGTAAATAGTTGCTGTATATACACCCAGAGTCCGCCAAGAAGCAACGAGAAACAGAACCAATGCCACGATTCAAGACGAAATATAATTTTTTTCCTTTTCTTCAGAAAGAAATCACACGCGACTGTAACTGCAAAAAAGAAGAGCGAGACGAGCAGAAGCTTATTCCAAAGCGGATAGTGCGTCAGAAATAGCCCGCTTCGGAGAACTGAAGTTTCATACCAGGGACTTTGCGCCGCGCGCCATATGGCTATGAAATACGGCAAGGCGCACAACATACCGGCCGGCACCACAAGGGCAAGCGTACCGGCGGTTCGATACTCTTTGCGTATAAGAAGAAAGAGCACTAGTATAGCGAGAATTGAAACCGCAATACCCCAGCTGAAAAAATAGCTCCCGAACATACAGGCGAGGAACACGGCGGCGAGAGCTATGACAGTCTTGCGCCACTTTGTTCCTTCAACAAGAGCGTGGAGAGGAAGTAAAAAAGAAAACAGGAAAAGTGCGCCGAGAATTGGATTCACCGGCCTTGACCAGAGCAAAAAACTTCCGGGAGAAGCTGCACCTGTGAGAAAATTCCAAACAGTTCTGTAATCGATAAGGTCGTATCCGAGCGTTACGAAGAATGCCGCCGCAAGAGCGGAGAGCTTGCTTACGACACCGTTTTCGGCCCCAGAAAGCCGCCACGCAAGAAGATACACTAAAAGAAACAGGAGTGCGGGCAGGAAAAACTTACTTGCGACAAGCGTCGTAATGGGCGATATCCCGAGCATGAGAGTCGGAAGCGCGTACAGAAATTCGCCAACCGGAGGCGACAGAGGGGGTTCACTTTTGTATTCATAGAAGACCGGCGAGCCGAGAGACGGATGTCCGTCAATAATCTCCTGTATGCGCATCAGGTACTCGTCCTCATTCGTACTTTGCATCATCGGTATTCTCCGATATGCATCACCTGCCGAAACTCTGAAGAAAACGTACGGGGCTACATACAGTACGCCTACACACAAAGCGCATACCAGCGCCACAACGTGGACTCTTGCCTGTCCGGTGAGAATTAAAGAAAATCGCGGTAACATGATTAGTGTGTTTTTCGGGCGACGACGTAGATACTTGACCCGATAGGCAGTGAGCACCCTACCCCGATAAAAGCGTTCTCGCATCGTACGATACGTGATAGCAACCCGTTCAAAAAACCGGTCCCCAGCCCGCTTATCCGGTCGCCCGCGTCTTTCTTACCGAATAAAACACCAAGGGCGGTCTGAAAGAGCCGGACCAGAGCGATGGGAAGAAACAGCAAAAAATTCCAATATCCTATGTGTCCGATTGAAAAACCTGCCGCTGAAAACTTCCCGAGAAGAACCTTCTTTGTATACCTCCGGTAATGGTGATTCACTTCATCATGTTTGCTCCACAAAAACATAAACGCGGGTACAAAGAGGATGAGTACCCCCTTGTCGGCAAGCACGCGACGCCACTCCCGCAATACTGCCTCGTCATCTTTCATGTGTTCCAAGATATCGGAAGCAATAACGAGATCGAAAGAAGCGTCGGGAAAATTAAGCTTCGCGGCATCCATGCGATAGACTTCCGATATGTTCTGGTTCCTGCAAAATGAAATTGACTCTTCACTTATATCTATGCCGGTAACATGCTGAAACCCGGCGTGACGCAGGTCTCGCAAGAGCTCCCCGCCGCCACAACCTATATCGAGAATTCGCGTGCTTTGAGGATACGCGCGCGCCATTCGGAGTAATATATCCCGCCTTGAACGTGTCCACCAGTGGGAGGGACCTTGGGTGAGATACCTTTTTTCAAAATCCTTATTCATACGATGTTACTTCTTCCTAATGACCACATACAGCACGGCTGCCATATTTGTTGCCTGCGGTAAATGATTACCGACGATATCAAGAAGTTTTATGGGGAAGAAAATAAACATTGCCATATTGATAAGAACCCAATAGAGACTCTTGCTACCGAACGAGAACGCGCTTGCAAAGAAATAACAAAGCCACACGGTCAAGGCGGAAAACGGACCAGCCCGATCCCTGCATAAGCACCCTGTGCATCTCACGCACTGCTTGTATGGGGTCATGCACATGCTCAAGCACCGTATCACATACGATTCGCGACACGCTTCCGTCTTTGAACGGAAGAGCGGTAATATCCGCAATGACCGATACACCCTTGTATGGATACATATCGACATTAACCACCTCCTCACCGATAACTCTCGGACCGGAACCGAGATTGAGACATACCCCCTCACTGCCGTACTTTTTGAGGAACCCTTTTCCGCTTAAGCCGCAAAACATAAGCGGACCGAAGACGGTCGCAATGAAGAAATATAAACGCGGCCAACGCTTAAAAGCGTCCCGTATATTCTCCACTCGGTCCTTGGAAGATGTTTCATTCATGTTATTTTTTACCGCAAAGTATCCATCCGAGTTTATTAGGTGGCGCATAAACGTCAAAGCCGGAAAGCCCTATACCCTTTCCCAGCGCTTCAACCTCCGTTTTTGACCAATAATTGGCGATTTCGGGAATAAGTTGGTCAAAGACAATGCTGTGTATATGCCGAAATCTGAACGTAGAAAGTTGTTTCAGATACTTTGATGGTCCTCTCATTAGCTTGACGAGTATAAAGAGCGGAACGGAACAGAAGTAGGAAAGAAAGTGTACCAGGGGAAGGGGTAATTTTGACGTTATGTGTTTCCGAATTGGATTTACATAACTCACTATCCATTCGTTTCCTTCATAACTATACACCCACACAAGAAGCGTTCCGCCAGATCGGAGAGCCGTAACAAGATTGCGAAGAGCGAGTTCCGGTTCCTTCAGATGATGAATAACTCCGATGCTGAAGGCGATATCAAATTCATCTTTCCACGAAAGCTCGTAGATACTTTTGTACTCGACGCGTGCGTTTGGAAAAGTTGCGAGCGTTTCTTTAGCGCGAGCCACCGAGCGTCGGTCAAAGTCGAATGCGACCGCCACCCGTGCTCCCCACGAAAGAGGCCAGAAGCTATTCCTACCCATTCCGCACCCCGCGTCAAGGATTTTTTTGCCTTTGAAATCATCTTCGGCGAGCGGATAGGTCCAGTTTCGAAACTGCGCTTCATAGCGCTCGTCCATCGAGGCGTACTTGTCCCATTCGTATCCAAAACGTTCGGTCGATGCCATAAAATTCACTTATCTTCCCCACTTCAGTTGCCATAACTGAAACACGAGAAGCGACCAAAGGAGCTTGCGGTGGTTTCGCGTTCCTCTCTCATGCTCCCGAAGGAGCGTCTGCACATACTTAGGTTCGAAGATGCCGTCCTTTCGTATCCTTGACTCCGAAAGTGCGTCATGTGTGAGATCACGAAGGTCCGCTTTGAGCCACGCTCCAACGGGAACGCCGAACCCCTTCTTTTGCCGCTCAACGATTGCGCGCGGTAACTTGTCACGCATAAGCTCTTTCAGGATATATTTTGTTCTCCAGCCGTTGCACTTGAAATCATAAGGTAACGACTGCACAAAATCAACCAGATGCTCGTCAAGGAACGGGGCACGCACCTCAAGCGCATTCCACATGCTGGCACGGTCCACTTTCACAAGGACTTGATCCATAAGATAGGTCCGGAGATATACATACAGAAGCGCATTCTCAGGCGAAGCTATGCGTGCCTCTTCAAGATATCGATCTACGGGTTCATATGGATTATAGAAGCTGAGCGACCGGAGAATATCGGGAGTGAACATCTTCACATAGTCGCCGGTGCCAAAGCTCCCGAGCCAGCGTGCGTGACGATATTTTGGCTCGACACCGAAGCCTTCTATGAATTTCTCCGCTTTGAATTGCATACCGAGACCCTTGTGCTGCTGCACGGGGAGCTTGTCGGCAAAGAAGGCTGCAGCGCTTTTAACAGCACGAGGTAGATGTGCGAACAGAGTAGCAAACCGCTCTGCCTGAAACGTCGGATAACCAGCAAAAAGTTCGTCTCCCCCGTCTCCGCCGAGCGCCACGGTGACTTTTTTTCGGGTGAATGATGAAAGAAGAGACGTAGGGAGGATTGAAGGGTCGGCGAGGGGCTCGTCAAGAAGGCCGAATACAGTCGGCACAGAGTCAAGAAGATCTTTTGCTGTAAAGGTAGCTTCATGGTGACTCGTCCCGAGATGTTTCGCCGCAAGCTTCGCATACGCCGATTCGTCAAAACTCTTTTCCTTAAATGCTACGGAAAATGTTTCAATAGGCCTGGCACTGTTCTTTTGCGCGTAGTAGGCGATCGTCGTACTATCAATCCCGCCCGAGAGAAAGATGCCAAGTGGCACGTCGGCAACAAGACGTTCCTTCACACTGTGTGCGAGTCGGGTATCAAGCCCGGTAAGCGCTTCAGCGAAAGAGATCTTACTCTCTTCGAAGTGTGGTTTCCAGAATATCTCCTGCTTGATCTTCCGGTTTTCAAAGACGAGATATGACGCAGGCGGAAGCTTATACACACCCTTGAAGATGCCGCGTGGTGTCGGTACATAGTCGAGGCTCATATAAGAGGCCAAAGATTCTATATCAAGCTCTCGCGTAAAAAGTGGATGCTGCATAAGCGCTTTTTGCTCTGAACCGAACAGGAGCGTCCCTCCGAACATGCCCCAGTAGAGAGGCTTCTTTCCCAGCCGGTCACGTGCGAGAAGAAGGCGCTCTTTCTTTGAATCATAAAGCGCGATTGCAAACATCCCAGAAAGGTTCTCAAAAAGCTTTTCTCCTTTCTCTTCATACAGATGCGCGATGACTTCGGTATCGCTCTTAGTGGCAAACGTATGGCGCGGCAAAAGCGTTGCGCGTAATGCCTCAAAATTATAAATCTCTCCGTTGAATATGACCGCCACGCTCCTATCTTCGTTGTAGATAGGCTGGCCTCCTCCTTGGAGATCAATAATAGAGAGACGCCGATGACCAAGCCCTACGCCAGCTTTCGCGTCAAAAAGAAAACCCTCTCCGTCAGGTCCCCTATACGAAATGGCGCGCGTCATCTTCTTGAGATGTTCGCGTGTCCCTTCGCCGACGAATCCTGCGATACCACACATGGCTGATTTTTAAGGAGCGGAGCAATTATAAAAATCGCCACCCAGCTGTAGTTTCACCCAACGTGAACACCTGACAGTCCGCCCTTGAGTGTTATACACTAATAAAAAGATATACTCTATTCCCCAAAACTACGGCTGGGTTACTTTCCCGCTTTCACGTATTCCTAACTTCTTCTTCAACAATAAACGTCTTTGCCTCAGCAGAATTACGCACGATAAGCTCCGCTAGCAGTCCCATTAAAATGAATTGAACCCCGATGATGGTAAAGACTCCCGAAAGCGTCGGTAGCGGTGTTTCTATGAAGGTGATGCCGAGAGCGTATTTAAAATAGAACATCCCTGCGAGCGCAAGGAGACCGAGAAAACATGAGAAAAAGCCGATGGCCCCGAAGAAGTGCATCGGGCGATTCGCGTATTTCACAAAAAAACGTATTGCCACAAGGTCAAGAATTACTTTAAAGGACCGAAGTATACCGTACTTTGACTTCCCAAACTGGCGTGAAGTATAGCTAACCGGAATCTCCGCGAGTCTTGCTTGGCAAAAGAGTTTCGCGTACGCCGCAATCATACGATGCATTTCCCCGTAGAGTTTGAGGTGTGTGAGGGTGTCCCGCCGATAGGCCTTTAATGTACAGCCGTGGTCATGGAGTCTTGCTCCGGTAGCAAGGGAGATGAGAGAATTCGCAATGACGGAGGGAATGCGCCTTGAAAACCACTGTCCTTGCCAGCGGTTTTTTCTCCATCCCGAGACTACATCAAAACCTTCTTGAAGTTTGGTAATAAGTTTTGGGATATCACTCGGGTCGTTTTCAAGATCACCGTCAAGCGTCACTATTACATCCCCGGTTGCTTTGGAAATCCCCGCGGCAAGTGCCGCAGTTTGCCCGAAGTTCCGCGAAAGTTTAAGCGCGACAATGGGCGCAAGTTTTTGTATTTCAGCGAAGGTACTGTCTGTTGAACCGTCGTCAACAAAGAGTACCTCAAAAGAATCAAATTCTCGTAGAGCTTTAATGATGCGGCCGTGGAGCGGCGCGACAGATTGCGCCTCGTTATAGAGAGGTACAACGACAGACAGTTTAGTTTTAGTTTGCATACAAATATTCAAGACCTTATATGGGAATACAACCTATATTCACACGAAGACGTTAGAAGTCAACGCACCCCCGAAGTACCTCTCCACTCTTATTCTCCCTTTCCTAAAGGGAGCACTGCATTCTTATGCAGAAGGGATTTTCTAAATCCCCCGCCCTCGAAGACTCGGGCACCTCCTTTAGAAAAGGAGGAATTAAGACATTCTTCGACAGGTGTGGAGAGTTACTTCACCGAATGGAGCGTACGAACGAACACTCCCGTCCCGCTCTCCTACTTTTTCTTTCGTGTTTGCGCGTTTCGTTTAACCGGAACTTCCGCTACATAGGTGTCCTCATACCAGTTGATGATGCGGCGAAGTCCCGTTTCAAGGTTCACTTTAGGAACATACGCGAGTTCCTTTTTCGCCTTGGTGAGGTCGGGACATCTCCGGCTTGGTTCGTCGGCAGGATACTCGGGAGGATACGGAATCTTCGCGACAACAAGTTTACGCTTCAAGAGTTTTTCAAGCGCTTTGGCCAAATCAACCAAGTTCGTTTCTCCTTCATGACTGCCGATGTTATAGACTTCTCCGCTCCGTTTCGTAAGAAGCGTTTTGAAAAAGCCGATAACCGCGTCGGTGATGTAACAGTAACTTCGTGTCTGCAGTCCACTCCCGTGAATCGGAAGGGGCTTCCCCGCGAACGCGCAGGAGAGAAATTGCGGGACCACGCGCCGGTCTTCCTGCTTCATCCCAGGTCCATAGACATTAAAGGGGCGCACGATAACAATAGGCACCTTATGGACCGTGTGGTACACCATACAGAGTGTCTCGCCAAGACGTTTACTTTCGTCATAGCAGGCGCGGGGACCGGTAGAGGATACGTTTCCGCGGTAGGTTTCGGGAGTTGGCACGAATTCAGGCGCGGGGTCTCCGTAAATTTCGCTTGAGCTGAAAAAGAGAAACTTCTTCGCCTTTTTCTTTCGGGCGAGTTCCAAGAGATTCTCCGTGCCGATAGTCGCGGTGTGAATCGTTTCAAGCGGATATTTAATGTAATACACAGGTGAAGCGATACCCGCGAGATGAATGATATAGTCCACGGGTCCATCAATCTTGAGTGGTGCGCAGATATCGCCTTTCAGAAAATAGCTTATCTTGTCGCCTTTCAGTGCTAATTTGCTTATTTTGAGCGCTCCGTTTTTCAGACCGATCTGTCCTTCTATATTGTTAAAGTCCAGTTTCTCGAAACCGAATGTGTTTTCCAAAAGCTGATAACTTCCTTTTTGAATATAAAAATTCAACTTACCATCGCCGTCGTAAGTAAATGCCCCCCCTAATCTGCCCGCAATCCT
>LCQF01000005.1 GCA_001004005.1 Parcubacteria group bacterium GW2011_GWA2_49_9 | reverse complement strand
TGACGGAAATATCATGGCAGAGGTACAAGGAGCGTGTGGCGCAGGGGACTGCCAACGATAAGCCGAAAGAATATGCCCGGTTCGCCGAGACAATTTACATCTGGCCGCCACCCAACGCCACGACTTATCCATCAATGAAAATATCGGGGACTATATACCATGCGGACTCGACGACGATTTCTTTTGCCAACAGGTTCCGGGAATGTTTAACGCAATACGTCATCGCAAAAATCTATGAAAAATACGGTATCTCCGAAAAAGCGAAATATCACATAGCCCTGTACGCCGATGAGTTTAATAAATTATTAGGCGATCAAAGCTCAAGGGAGATTTCAGTTGTTCGTTTCAATGACATCTAAAGGAGAATGATATGACTTTGACTAATTCTATGGATACATCGACGCCAACCGGAAGTGCAAACCCGACCCAAGGTGACGACCGCATCCGGGAGTTGAAACTCGCCATTGTCGAGCGAGAAGGTCAAGACCATTACTGGCCCGCGTCCGGCACGACTTACGATAATGACGATTGCGGTTTTCATAAAAAAGTAACGCTTCTTGTCCAGACTACGATAACTCAAAAAGCCGACGCCGGGATACTTTATTCCAAAGACGTTGCCGCCAAAGCCGAGCTTCATTATAAGGATGAGGACGGGAACGAAATCCAACTAACCTCTGTTGGTGCTTTAAACGGCGGTTCGCCTTTTGTCACAGGCGACTTGCTTTTATCTTCCGTCACCACGGCGCATACCGGATGGACAAACGTAACGGCGACTTACGCAAGCAAGCACATCAGGGTCGGCGATACGGTTTTGGGAACAGGCGGGAGCGCGACTCTGGCAGGGACGACAGGAAGTCATACATTAAGTATCGCAGAAATGCCGGCGCATACCCATGATGTTTCGGTTTACGGTGGATTTTCAGCTGGTAGCACCCCTGGTTCAGGAGCGACTCATATATGTTGATGTCCGTCTTTGGAAGAAGGATTAGCGTGATCGAAAATGGTAAACCCATTGGCGATTTGGAGAAACAACGGGAAAGCACAACGTTTACAGAACGCTAAAGACCGTATCCTGAAACAACGAGGCCCGATATTGGACGCTTTCGCCGAGAACATCAAAGGGGCGAGGACGTGTCCGCTATACATGGGCGGGCCTTGCGTCGGCGGGCTTTGTGAGGTTTTTGGGGAATACAAGAACATCAACGACAAAGGCGAACAGGTTGTTTATCACCGTTGCAACATCAACCAGACGCCACAACTTCTTATTGAGAACGCCAATTTGACGCGGGCTTTAATTAACGAGCAAAGGCAGACACAGAAACTCTTGATCGCTATTTATGAAAAACAGCATGGGGAGATAAAGGCATGAACCCGGAAACAAAGAAGATTTTGAAAAGAGCTGTAGATGATTCACAGGTTGAGAAAAAAAGAATCCAGCAGGAGATCGTCACGGTGACAAAAGACATCGGCAGGAGTGAAGCAAAGAAAAAAGAGCTGGAAAATCAACTGGCTTTAATCGACGTTCAGACCGTGAACATCAACAAGGATATGGATGGCTAATAAACCATTTGGAATTTTAAGCCCCACCTACGGGATTAAACAGGATTTTCCTTCGATCCTCCTGAAGGACGCCTATCTCCCTGACGCCCTGGATGACATCAAGAACATCTGGTTCGTCGATGGAGAGATCCAGTCCGTGCGCAAACGCACACAGGAGTTTGCCCAGACTTTGCCTGACCCTATTTTATTTTGGGAACAGTTTTGGAAGAAAGACCAGTCTTTCTTTATGATTGGAGCCACGAAGCGGGATATATTTTATCGTGACGCCACGAATAACCGGATGCAGTATCTTACCCCAAAATACAATACCGGGCTGGCACAATTTACGAATGGGGACGCGACCGTTGTCGGAAGCGGCGGCGCGGATTTTACGAACCTTAAGGCTGGCGATTTTATAACGATTGGAACGACTTATTCGACGGCTGATACCTGGTATGTCGTGTCTTCAGTAACAGACGCAACGCATTTGGAATTAACGGCTGTTTACGCGGGGACAACAACAGCGGCAGTGGCATATCAGGCCCGCAAGACCTACACCGGGACGGCAACGGACTGGTGGGAAGCGGTCACTTACGACGATCAGTTTATTATGACCAACGGTGTCGATAATATGCAGGCATGGGGCGGGACGAACCAGTTTGCCGTCCTTGGCGGCAGTCCTCCGAAACTTAAACATATCGTCGTTTATGAAAACTATATCGTCGGCGGCGGGACATCTTCCGAACCTTATACATACTTCTGGTGCGCTTTGGGCGATGAAACGAACTGGTCTACCGGGGACAGCGGTTCCGCGGAGCTGGATGATTATTACGTCATCAACAAAGCCGCGAAGCTGGGCGGGTTCCTTATCCTCTTGACCGAGCGGACATTAGAAAAAATTTGGCTGGTCGGTGGTGACTTGGTGTTTAACCGCAAAAGGATCACCGATGACTGCGGGGCATGGGCGCCGCGTTCCGTTGTTATCACGAACAGCGCGCTTTACTTCTATGCCGCCGATAATACTTTCCGTTGTTACACCGGGATGACATGGGAATCAGTGTCGGATGTGTTCAAAAAATATATCAAAGACATCAACCCTGAATATGAGAAAAGCATTACCGGGACTTACATCGAGGAACACGAGGTCATTTTGTGGGCCATCCCGAACGCCACCAGCACCGGGAGGAATAATCAGGTCGTGGTTTATGACCTCAAGGCTCCTATCGAGATTGATAACTGGTCAAAGTTCGACATGGAAGTTTTGGCTTTCGGGTTCTATGAGGTCGAAGATTCCGTGACCTGGGACACGTGGGAGTTTACCACATGGGATTCGATCACTTGGGACAAATGGGACACCCGGACGGGGACAGAGGGCGCCCCCAGAGAGCTTTGCACGGATTACAGCGGCGACACGTTCCGGTTATTTGCTTCCGAAACTGATGATGGGGCGGCGTATGACCGGATGTTCGTACTTGCCACTGACTTGACCGAGAACAAGAGGGGAATGAATTACGTTAAACGGCTCACCAAGATGCGGTGCATTTTTAGAAATGAAGATGCCGGGACCGTAGATGTTTATATCAAGCGGGATTATGAAAGTAGCTGGCAGAGCATTGGGAGTATTTCCCTTGACGGATTCTTTTGAGATTTTAGGAAGCAGGTAAAGTGAAAACACCAAAAGCGATATTAGCTCCTGACTTGACCTTTGTTAAAGACCCGGTATTAAAAACGGTCTTTGAAAATTTCTTTCTTCTGTTGGAAGAAATGAACACAAACTTTTATGACGACCTGACTCTGAAGGTCTCCGTCCTACCGATAAACACTGTTGCGCCGTCGGTCAGGAACGGCAAGAATTTCATAACGGCGAATACCGCCGGGACGGCGTACACAAATTTCCAAGATTGGCAAGATGGACAAGAAGAGGGGCTGTGATATAGTGCTTATCCAGAACACGTCACGGGACAACGATTTCAGGTAACGCCTTGGCGTTGGTGAAATCTGCGTGATGTGAAGTACTCGGTAAAAGGGGCAACATGAGCCCTTTAGAAAAGCCAGTGTTATGGCACGTATCAACTCCGAAGTCATACAGTTCGTTAATTCGTTGAGACCAGCGAGGACGGCAACTACGTCTCTGGACGCAATAAATGCGCGTCAGCGTCTCATTGAAGAAAATCGCACCCGCGCCGCATTTTTGCTCAAACACGATTGCCCTGTGTCAGCGAGAGAGACGGCCGCCTTTGCTGAACGGATGGAGCGGACAACTCCGCAAGTTCAGCAGCGATAGCGAGATTTTGGACAGAACCCCTTGCATACCAGTGTGTGCGAGGGGTCGCTTTTTTTGTGTCCACAAAGAGCATATAATAAAGCTTATGCTCCACCCTCACCAGAAGCCCGAACCCATCACCTATTTCGGTCAGACCGATTCGCGCGGGAGGCGCACTCCTTTCGGCATTAAAGAAAAAGACCGCTCGCGGCATATGTACGTGATTGGGAAGACCGGTATGGGCAAATCCACCCTGCTGGAAAATATGGCCATTCAGGATATTCAGAATGGCCACGGTGTCTGCTTCATTGACCCGCACGGGAAGACCGCCGACCTTCTCCTTGATTACGTTCCCGAGAACCGCGTCAAAGACGTGCTCTATCTCGCGCCGTTTGATATGGACTTTCCTGTCTCCTTCAACATTATGGAGGACGTGGGTCCCGACAAACGACATCTTGTTGTGAACGGCTTGATGGCAACCTTTGAAAAAATCTGGGTGGACGCGTGGAGCGCGCGTATGGCCTACATTTTGCAAAACACACTGCTCGCGCTGTTGGAATATCCCGGCTCCACGCTCCTCGGCGTGAACCGAATGCTTGTGGATAAAGAGTACCGAAAGCTCATCGTGAATAACATTACCGACCCTTCCTGCAGGTCATTTTGGGTGGACGAATTCGCGAAGTATACCGATAGGTACACGCAAGAGGCGACGCCGGCCATTCAGAACAAAGTCGGTCAGTTTACGGCAAACCCGCTCATCCGGAATCTCGTCGGGCAGTCCAAATCCACCTTTGACCTCCGGAAGCTTATGGACGAGAAGAAAATTATCATCGTGAACCTTTCCAAAGGGAAGGTGGGTGAAGGGAACGCAAACCTCCTCGGCAGTATGTTTATCACGAAGATTTACCTCGCGGCGATGTCGCGCGCGGACGTGAACGAGACGGAGCTTCAGAAACTTCCCAACTTCTATCTCTATGTAGACGAATTTCAATCGTTCGCGAACAAGAGTTTCGCGGACATTCTCTCCGAAGCGCGCAAATACAAACTGAATCTCACGCTCGCGCACCAGTACATTGAGCAAATGGAAGAAGAAGTGAGCGCGGCGGTCTTCGGCAACGTCGGCACGATGGCGGTCTTCCGCGTCGGTGCGTTTGACGCCGAATTTTTGGAAAAAGAATTCGCGCCCGCGCTTCTCGCGGAAGATTTGGTAAACCTCGGTATCTATCAAATCTACATCAAACTGATGATTGACGGCGTCACCTCCACGCCGTTTTCGGCAGTCACCATTCCGCCGATTGAACGTGGTTCCGTATCTTTCCGCGAACAGGTGATTGCCAATTCGCGAGCGATGTTCGCCCGCCCCCGCGAGGTGGTTGAAAATGAGATAAAAGAATGGCATATGCCGATAGTTCCGGCGCCGAAAGAGCGCCTAGACGCGCCACCACGCGACAGCGCACCACGGGCAAGCGCTCCTCGGGATACGCACGGACAGAGCGAGAGCAGAGTCAGCTCATCCGAACGGGCTACTCGCGCCGACGTTCGCCCAAGTGAACCCCGTCAGGAATTCCCACGGCAAGAGCGAAGAGATGTTCCTCCCGCGCCACAGGTGGAAAGGCGCCCCCTCCCGCGGCACGATGCCACACAAGGGCAGCCGGCGCGTGAGATACCCCGAGCGCCTGTTGTGCCGGCCCCCCCGCCCGTGTCGCTTTCAAGCCTTCGGCCGGGAATGAAAAAAGCGCAACCCGGAGGAGCGCATCTTTCAGAATTACGGAAAGCGCTTTCCGATGTACTTCAACAATCGGCACAAAGCACCCCTTCCGTTTCTTCAGCACCCAGTACACCAACTCCTTCCCGAGTACAGACACCGGAGCCTCCTCGTTCAGTTTCTCCTCAAGCGCAACCAACGGAACAACGTGGCGAACAAGCAACGTACCCTCGGGAAGTTCCCGAAGACATGCTTCGTAAACTGCTGGAGGTGAAAAATCCCGCTGATACACAGGAAGGAATAAAATAATTCCCAATCAGATAATGGAAACCGAACTATTTAGTTTGTCATTCCCGCGGATGCGGGAATCCAGAACGATTTCAGATCCTGGATCCCCGTTTCCACGGGGATGACAGAAAGCCCATGAAATCTTGTTTCCGGACAGTTTTTCTATTTCTTGTCGGGCTCGGCTTCGCGATTCCTTGCGTATCTTCCGCCGGTGTCAGTATCACGGAGATTATGTACGACCTTCCGGGGACCGACACGGGGAGGGAATGGATAGAGATTCAGAATACGGGAAGTACCGACATTTCTCTTCTAAAATGGAAACTGTTTGAGGCGAGCACCAATCACAGCCTTACCCTTTTTCAAGGGAACGCGACCACTTCCGCGAGCGGTTTCGCAATCATCGCCGACGACCCCACCAAATTCATCGCGGATAATCCGAGTTACAGCGGGACGGTATTCTCAAGTAATTTCTCGCTCTCCAACACCGGAGAGACGCTGGAATTGAAACTCGACGGGGTGAGTATGTCACAGGCGACCTATGCTTCGTCGGCAGGTGGAACGGGAGACGGGAACAGTTTGCATGTTGTAAGTAATGCGTGGCAAGCAAGTGCTCCGACGCCCGGAACGGAAACAGCACAGCTTGCGCCACCGCCACCGCAAGACCCTGATGTCCAAAACGTCGCCACGAGCACCGATATGGAGGCAGATGCGCAGACTTCCGCTCCACATCAATCGGCGAATTCCGGAGGGAGTAGCTGGGTCTACAAACCGCAGATTTTCGTGAGCGCACTCGTTCCGCAGAAAGCGGTTGCGGGCGCTCCGGTAGTCTTTGACGCCGCCGCGGTTGGTGTCAAGAAGGAGCCGTTACCGAATGCGAGGTATGTCTGGAGTTTCGGCGACGGCGGAGTGGCCGAAGGAAAAAAGGTCCAGCACACCTATCACTATCCCGCGACCTATACGGTTCTAGTGGATGCCTCCTCCGGTGAGTGGAGCGCTTTGGATAAAAGAGAGATAAGTATTGCCGCTCCCGAACTAACCATTACCGGCATCAAAGAAGGAGGCGACGGGTACATTGAAGTAAAAAACAGCGGACAATCCGAAGTTGACCTCTCCGAGTGGATGTTGCTCGCCGGTTCCGGTTCGTTTAGGTTCCCACGCGGGACGGTTATCGGCGCGAAAAAAACGATTCCTTTCCCCGCCGCGATTACCGGTTTGCCGGCAGACGCACAAAGTACCGTTCTTCTCTACCCGAATGGGAATCCGGTGGTTGCCTACGCGGAAAAGGCGGCTGTTTCGGAACCTGTGGTACTAAAGGTTGAAGAGCCGAAAATCTTGGCTGTTGCTGCGGTATCGGATGTTGAGCCTCAAAAACCCACTTTTGTTTCCGAAACGGTTAAGGCCGAAGTGGAAAAGAAAATCCCGAAAAGTAACGAAGACGTTACCTCGGGGCAAGCAACCTCTACTCTGGCGAATGTCGCATTTATCGGCGCTGTCGGCGCGGCAGAAGAAAATGGTATGATGCCGTGGCTCGGCGGCGTAGCGCTCCTCCTTGTTGTATCGGTCGGAGGATATATGATGGCGCTTCGTCCTAAGCGGGAGATAAGCGCGGCTGA
Organism: Parcubacteria group bacterium GW2011_GWA2_49_9; assembly: GCA_001004005.1. Lineage (GTDB taxonomy): Bacteria > Patescibacteriota > Minisyncoccia > Phycocordibacterales > UBA10002 > UBA10002. Next base: position 23,618 of record LCQF01000005.1, on the reverse strand, counting down.
CATACTTCGGAAAGAAGCAGCGACATTTGACATACTAGAGTAAAACCAATCTGCGAATGGAACTAATCTACCAATATCTACGAATACGAATCCTCTCCTCTGCCTCCTCCCCTTTTCAAAGGGGAGGATTGAGGTGGGGTTATTGGCGGGTATTAGCAGATTCGAGAATTAGCTGATTAGTTTTATGAGAATTTTAATTTTCAGCACTGCATACCTTCCGTTCATCGGCGGGGCGGAACTCGCGGTTAAAGAGATAACCGACCGTTTATCACCGGCCGAGTTTTCGTTTGACTTGATTACGCTGAATCTGGACGGGAAGCAGAAACCTAAGGAGCGAATCGGCAACGTCAATATCATCCGTCTGTCCTGCTCAAAAATACTCTTTCCGTTCCAAGCGTTTATGCAGGCGAGGGAATTGCACCGAGAAAATCCTTACGACCACGTATGGTCGGTTATGGCTTCCTACGGCGGATTTGCGGGACTGTTGTTCAAACGACACTTTTCACGTGTTCCATTTATCTTAACGCTTCAAGAAGGTGACTCGCTTTCCCATATCTACAAACGGGCATTTTTCATCTGGCCATTTTTCAAGATGATATTCACCCGTGCCGACCACATTACCGCCATTTCAAACTACTTGGCCAATTGGGCGAAAAGGATGGGAGCGAAAGCCGATATTCACGTCATACCGAATGGAGTGAACGTGAACAGCTTTCAGCTTCTAGGTTCTAGCTTTCAGGGAAGAGAAGACCTAAGAAAAAGGTTGGGTTTAAAAGATGATGACAAAGTTGCCATAACTACCTCTCGCTTAGTTAAGAAAAACGGCATCACTGACTTAATTCAGTCTCTTCAGTTTTTGCCAGTGCGCGTAAAGCTTTTGATTATCGGAGCAGGGGAGCTTGAACAACAGTTAAAGCTAGAAGCTAGAACCTTGAAGCTAGAAGCTCGAGTCAAGTTTCTGGGGCATGTGGCACACGAAGAGCTGCCGCGCTACTTGCACATTGCTGACATCTTCTGCCGGCCGTCACTCTCCGAGGGAATGGGAAGTTCGTTTGTGGAAGCGATGGCGGCGGGACTTCCGGTTATCGCGACTCCCGTCGGCGGTATTCCCGATTTTCTTAAGGATGGAGAAACCGGCCTCTTTTGCGAAGTTCAAAATCCGAAAAGCATTGCGGAAAAAGTACAGCTTCTTCTCTCCGATAACAATCTCCGAAACCGCATTGTTGAGAATGCTTCAAAAATGGTCCAAGAAAAGTATGAGTGGGATGGTATCGCGGAGAAAATGAAAAAAGTATTTATCTAGATTATGTACAATTTTCTTAAAGATAAAGAAGAATGGATTATAATTTATTTTAGATATGAAGAGTTAGCTATAACTCTTCTCATCTTCGCTTTGAGTTTTTTGTCAATTTTTTGGACTTTGCAAACCAATATCCTAGGTGACAGAGTCAGTGAAATCGAGTTGGGGTTGGTTAAAGGGGCGAGTTATGCAGACAGGTTTATTGCAAAACACGACGTACTTAATATTGCTGTTGGTGTAAATAGAACAATCAAACCGATTTTTAAGGAATTGGACTTTGTTCGTCAAGCTTATCAATATGCTCTCGCTGTTACAGGATTTATAGGCTCTCAAGCAGATTTGGACAGATTATCTGAGGGAGAAATTAATAGCTTTGAGGATTATGCTAATAAGGTAGATTCGGTAAAAGTTCTTGAAAAGTATCAAAAGCTTTATGATGACTTATATAATCAGAAATTTTTGCTAAAGTTAAGACAAGAGAAAATTTTTTCAAAAATTCAGATTTCACAAATCGTGATTCTCTTATTGTCTTTAAGGTTGGGATTACTCGCAATTAGGAAAGGTGAAAAGACGGGATGTCTTTGACAAGAGTCTAAAAGAAGTGTAGTCTATTGTTATGCAGAAACACCTTATACAGATTGTCCCGCCGGCAACCGCCCTCTAATCGGGTTGGTCCTTTCTTCGTATCCTTTGAAACTTAGAAAACCGCCCGATTAGGGCGGTTTTTCGTTAGGAAATTCACGTCATCTTAAGTAAGATATTCCCACACGCATGTATAAACGAATTATCATCAAAATAGGCACAAAAGTACTCTCCACGAAGGAAGGCAGACTTGATGTTGCCCTTATGAAGCGCTTGGTAGAAGAGGTGGTGGCGCAAAAGAAGAGCGGGACTGAAGTCGTCCTTGTCACTTCAGGCGCGATGGGAGCGGGAAGAGGACTCATTACTCCCACGATGAGAGATGAAACGGCACGAAAGCAGGTACTTGCCGCCGTGGGGCAGGTACAGCTTATGAGTACCTACGCGGAGCTTTTCAAAAAACACGGAGAATTGTGCGCCCAAGTGCTCGTCACGAAGGAAGATTTCCGGGACCGGACGCACTATCTCAATATGCGGAATTGTTTTGAGAACCTTCTTACAAGCGGCGTTATCCCCGTGGCGAACGAGAATGATGTTGTCGCGACAACCGAACTTCTCTTCACGGACAACGATGAGCTTGCCGGTCTTATCGCTTCGGAGTTGAATGCTGACGCGGTTATTTTGCTTACGAGTGCGAAAGGGTTTATCGCTGGCGACCCAAGTGACAAGAAAGCCAAAGTCATTGCCGAGATAAACTGCGCTGGCCATGATACATGCGAGAAATACATCGCTCCCGAGAAGACATCGTTTGGACGAGGAGGAATGTTGACCAAATTTACCATCGCGAAGAAACTCGCGCTGCAGGGGATTACCGTGCATATCGCCGATGGAAAACGGAGGCACGTACTTTCCGATATACTTTCAGGGAAGGCTGTCGGTACCAAGTTCTTGCCCCAGAGTGGAGCATCGGCGATAAAGCGTCGGCTTGCGTATTCGGAAGGTCTCACGAAAGGAACCGTTCGGGTGAATCAGGGAGCCGAGAACCTTCTGCGTTCCAAACAGACAATCATCAGCCTCCTTCCCGTCGGTATTATCGGTGTGGACGGTTCATTTGAGAAAGGTGACATCGTCGCCATTGTGGGAGAGAAAAAACAGAAACTCGGATTCGGTGTGGCACAGTACGGAGCAGAAAAAGCACGTGAACTGATGGGAGTGAAGAACGCCCGTCCGCTCATCCATTATAATTATATGTTCATTAGTGCCTAATATGTTCAACTTAACGAAAGAACTACAGAAAACACAGACCGCGGCGCGAGAGCTTGCGGTGCTTTCGCATGCGACACGAAGGTCTGTGCTTCATTCTCTTGTTCATGAACTCACACAGGGCAAGAAGCGCATAGTGTCCGCGAATAGACAGGATGTAACAGCGGCGGCGAAAATGGAAAACACCGCTTTCGTAGACCGCCTCACGCTTACCGACGCGTCATTCGCGCAGATGGTGAAGCAAGTGAAAGATATCGCGGATTCCCCCGATGTCCTCGGAAAGGTGTTGGAACGGCGAATAGTAGGAAACAGTGTTCGTTTGGAAAAAGTCAGTGTTCCCCTTGGCGTTATTGCGATTATCTATGAGTCACGGCCTAACGTCACGATTGATGTCGCGGCGCTCTGTATTATGTCGGGAAACGCATGCGTACTGAAAGGTGGGTCTGATGCGCTACGGACCAACAAGCTACTCTCGGAGTGCGTTCGCCGCGCATTACGCAAAAACCGTGTCTCCGAAGCGTCTGTACTTTTTCTTGATACGAGCGACCGAAGTATTGTTGATGCGCTCATCACGCAGAACGACTACATTGATGTACTTATTCCCCGCGGTGGTTATGAACTCGTGAAGAAAGTCGTGAGTAAGTCAAAAATTCCCGTGCTGTATCACGCTTCGGGCGGGGCGAGAATCTATGTGGATGCCTATGCCGACCTTGCCTTGGCCACACGTGTCTCGCTTAACGCGAAGACGAATCGTCCCGCTACCTGCAATTCCGCCGATGCACTGTTGGTGCATGAGAACGTCGCCGGTGCATTTATCCCTACGATGGTACGGGAACTTTCCAAAGCGGGTGTAGAAGTACGAGGTGACGCGGCAGTGAGAACATTCGCGTCAATGAAGCGTGCGACCGCGAAAGACTACGCGACCGAATTCCTAGACCTTGTCGTGGTGATGAAAGTGGTGAAAGATGTACACGAAGCGCTATCATTTATCCGTACCTACGGGAAAAAACATTCCGAAGGAATTATCTCAAAGGACAAAAAAAACATTGCAACATTCGTGAACGGCGTTGATGCTGCCGGAATCTTCGTGAACTGCTCAACACGGCTTCACGACGGAGGTGTGTTTGGCCTCGGGGCGGAGATGGGCGTGGCGACGGGGAAACTTCATGCGAGAGGCCCCGTCGGCCTGCGGGAACTCACGACCTACAAATGGGTCGCGTATGGCAAAGGAGAACTAAGAAAATAATCACACCTATATGAAACAGACAATTGCAATCATCGGAGGAGGGAATATGGGACAGGCGTTCGCGCTCGGTCTTTTGAAAGCAAAACGGGGGGCTTTTTCACTTTGTATAACCAATCCGGGAACACAAAAGCTCGCGCATCTCAAAAAGCGAGGCGTGACAGTTCTTTCCGACAACGCGAAAGCAGTGCGAGAGGCCGACGTTGTCATTCTTGCGGTAAAACCACAAGTGCTTCTTAGCGTACTCGCGGAGATTCGTGATTCCGTACGCTCACATACGCTTATTATTTCTATCGCCGCGGGTATTTCCCTCACGAAGATTGAGCAGGCACTTACCGGAAAGAACTCCATTGTCCGTGTGATGCCGAACCTCTGCGCGAACATAGGCGAGTCTATGTCGGTGTGGACGGCGAATAATGCGGTTACCGCCGGACAGCGGAAGACCGCGCAAAAGATACTCCAATCCATTGGGGAAGCATGTGAGCTTACCGACGAAAATTTAATTAATGCCGCGACGGCGATTTCGGGAAGCGGGCCCGCGTATGTGTTCTATCTTACTGAACTTTTGGCCGCAAACGCGCAGGAACTCGGGCTCACAAAAGAAGTGGCGGAAACACTCGCGATGCAAACGGTACGCGGTAGTGGTTTGATGCTGAAGGGCGCGAAGTCGCCTGTGGAACTGCGGGTGGGAGTGACGTCAAAAGGCGGCACAACTGAAGCGGCAATGAAAGAATTTGAACGACTCGGTCTTTCCCGCGTCTTTTCCGAAGGCATCAAGGCCGCAGTGAAGCGGGCGAAAGAACTGGATAAATAATATCCATTGTTGATTCACCAAGCGCTTTTTGGTACGCTCCACACAGATTTTGTTGTTTCGACACAGTCTTAGTAGAAAGGTTAAGCCATGGACCGATTACGTCCGAGATATTTTCGGCATGTGGAATTTCAAGTAGTTGACGGTGAAGAGGTTAGTCGCTTTCATTTATGCTGGGTTCTGCACTATTTTCTTCATCGAGCACTTGTCCGCCGATTGTTGAATGTGCATGCCCGCCGCTCCGGGCTCAAGAGAATTATTTTTCTAAGGGCTCACGGTAGCAACCGCAGTACTACCAAGTATTGCTACTTTCACGGTCGGAAAGTGAAGTCTGTGCAGGATTGGATTGATGCACACGACGGATTAGCGAACGCACTTGTTGTTGGGGCATGTAACTGCCATAACCTAGATATCACCGCGCAGCACTCAATCATCATTCACCCCAATTGTTCTTGGTGCCTTCAAGAGTTTATGAGGGTAAAAGGGGGTGGATATATCCGAGTCTTTGTTCCCGGTGTCGGGTATGTGGAAAAAAACTACCACCTCTTCAACAAGGTAATTGACGGACTGGTATAGGGTTTGGTCCACCTCGTTCCTCTAAAGGCTATCCTAACGGATAGCCCTATTTCTTTGTTATCATAGAGCTATGAAGATTTTAATAGCCACAGGCATCTACCCACCCGATATTGGCGGACCGGCGCAGTACGCGCGCGGGGTTGAGGAAGCATGGAGAAAAGAAGGGCACGAAGTGAAAGTGCTTGCATTTCGGTTTGAGCGAACATTGCCGACCGTCATACGGCATTTCTATTATTTTCTACGTGTACTCTTCTCGCTTCCGGGAACCGATTTCGTATTTTCACCCGACACGTTCAGTGCGGCACTACCGACACTTCTCGCCTGTAAACTTTTAGGTAAAGAACTCATCATCCGTACCGGCGGGGACTTTCTGTGGGAGCAGTATGTGGAGCGAACGGGGGAGTTGGTGCTTTTGAAAGATTTTTACACAACTCGGCTAGAGAAGCTAAACAGCAAAGAGCAAACGATTTTTAAATTGCTTCGCTTTTTGTTTCGTCACGGTGACGCTACTATCTTCAGCACGAAATGGCAGAAAGATATTTTTGAAAAACCATACGGACTTGATGTGAGGAAATGTGTTATCGTGGAGAATTACTATGCTCCGCGTGAACACCTTATCTGTACTGATATTCTTGAGGATAACAGCACAGATAAGGTATTTGTGGGAGGAACGCGAGAGCTGAAGTGGAAAAATATGTCGAGGGTCAAAGAAGCGTTTGCGTTGGCGAAACAAAAAGGCTTGCCGGTATCTCTTCGGTGGGAAACGGGAAGCCGTGGACAATTTTTACTGGATATAGAGGCGAGTTACGCGGTGATTATCGCGTCACTCGGGGATATCTCGCCCAATACGATTCTAGAGGCGATTCAATTCAATAAGCCGTTTATTCTCACGCGGGAAACAGGACTGTACGACAAGCTGAAAGACGTTGGCCTCTTTGTAGACCCTGAAGACGTACATGATATTGCGGCAAAGATAGAATGGCTCGCGGATGGAAAGAATTACGAGGAGCAGTGCAAGAAAGTGGCGGCATTTATGTTTACGCATAGTTATGAGCAAATTGGAGATGAAATCCTTGTTGTCTATAGAGACATACGTCGTTCCTAATTCTTTATTTTTTTATGCGCGTATTAAACCTTAGTTTGGACAAAACAATACTGGAGCCGGATTCCGCCGTGCAAAAACGGCTTCTTCTGCTTGCGGAGGCACTTGGGGAGACAACCCCCGGCCTCGGAGACTTGGCCACCCCCTTTACTAAGGGGGATTTAACGGTGTGTGTGCCGGGTGAACGGACGGAACGTAAACAGCTCTCGCCACATCTGTTGGTTCATTCGGTAGGCGGACCAAAACCATTCCAATTTTTCGGACTTTGGCTCCGTGCGCGGCAGGAACTTACACGGAAGAAGTATGACCTCATTACCGTACAGGACGCGCATTTTCTCGGATTCCTCGCTGCGCAACTCGCCGAAAAATATGCCGTTCCACTTGAAGTACAGATACATGGGTTTGAAAAGATGGAGGGGGGACGTGCGCGACTTGCGCGTTTCGTGTTCGGAAAGGCGAAAAAGATACGCGTGGTGAGCGAGCGACTGAAGAAGGAACTTGATTTAAAATTTAAGATGTATGATGTAAGTAAGAAAATCTACATATTGCCGGTGTATACGCAGATAGACCTGCCACAAAAGATGAATAAGAGAAACACTGTTCCCGTCCCGTTCACGTTTCTTACGGTTGGGCGGCTTGTCCCCGTAAAAAATATCGGTTTGCAAATTAGCGCACTCGCGAAGATTGCGGAAAAAATCCCGCACGTCCGACTTCGCGTCGTGGGAGACGGGCCGGAAATGGCTAACCTACAACAGACAACTAACAACCTACAACTTCAAGGCAAAGTATTTTTCGAAGGGTATCAAAAAGATTTGAGTAAATACTATGCGGAAGCGGATGCATTTCTGCTTACCTCGGACTCGGAAGGGTGGGGGCGCGTCGTCCTTGAGGCCGCGGCGCATAGTTTGCCGATTATTATGACGAACGTCGGGCTCGCCCAAGAGGTGATTACAAACAACGAGAGTGGGTTTATTATTCCCGTGGGAGACGAGCGGGAGCTTACTCTCGCAATGCAGGAGTTTATAGGTAGTCCGGAACTTCGCTCTCGGCTCGGGGAAGGGGCCTACAAGGTGTTTAAGGCTCTTCCGAGGCAGGAAGAATATATACAGGAACAAGTTACCGAGTGGCAAGCGCTTGTAAACAGAAAATAGATACGATCGTACCTATTTTCTTGTTGTGCCAGTTTAGCAATAGTATACGTTCGTACACTATTGCTAAACGAATACTGGACGGACTCCAAACAAGAAAAAAGCGGGCCGAAAGGTGGCCCGCCGTGTATCCGAAAGCAAAATTCCTACTCTATGACCTGGGTTATCCCACGCCCGGATTTGCCGTGGTCCCAGCCTGCTCCCTCAACCGATTGAGGGGAGTGAATGTGGATGTCCGCAGTGAAATACTCCCCCCTTCTCTCCTTTCTCCTTTGAGAAACACCCACATTGGCTGTCCGGCAGGAACGTCCGCGATAAATCGCGGGGTAGTATTTCGCAGGTAGATACTTCGCATTTGCAACTCCGCGGAATTCTTCCGTTGGATGAGGAGCGTATAGTGTGATGTGTCGTGCATCAGTACCCGAACTACTCCCTTTATTTTCTCATCAGGGAGCTGACTCGTTTTGAATAGGGTCAGTACGGCCAGTATTAACACCACGATAAGACTGAAAATCGTTAAAATTTTCAATGAAGTCCAGAGTTTAGTTTTCATTTTTTTTTGTGCTGTTGAGGTTGGGGGTGCTGGTGGAAACTAAAAGTCAGAATAGCATAGATTCACTACTACGTCAACGCCTAGAATGCCGCCTTTTTGGGTTACAATATGAGCCATTATGACGAAGATACGCAGAGAAATAAAATCCTCCGTCCCCCACTTTTCCGAAAAAGTAGGGGACACCTCCTTTAGGAAAGGAGGAATTAAGAAGGGGAAAAGACCGCTTATTGGATTTATCGGGCAGGGATTCATCGGCAAAAACTATGCTGATGATTTTGAGAACCGCGGATACACGGTTGTGCGCTACGCGATGGAAGAACCGTACCGGCGAAACAAGGAGAAGATACAAGAGTGCGATATCGTATTTATCGCCGTGCCTACACCGTCAACTCCGAAAGGATTTGATTATTCAATTGTGGAGCAGGTACTCGCGCTTGTGGGAAAAGGGAAGACGGCGGTCATCAAATCAACGATACTTCCCGGCACGACCGAAAAACTCCAAGCGTTCTATTCCGATATCTTTGTTCTCCACTCCCCTGAGTTTTTGACCGAAAAGAACGCGGCATATGACGCCGCGCATCCCGACCGTAATATCGTCGGTGTACCCAAAGATACTCCGTCGATGCGCGCTATCGCAAGAAAAGTTCTTGCGGTACTTCCAAAAGCACCATACCACGCAATTATCCCTTCACGCGCAGCGGAGCTTGTGAAGTACGGCGGCAATTGCTGGTTTTATTTCAAGATCATCTTCATGAATTTAATCTATGATGTTACTACGAAGCTTGAAGCCGACTTTAATTTAGTTCGTGATGCGATGGCAGCAGATCCTCGTGTTGGACGGACGCATCTCGACCCTGTCCATCAAGGAGGAAGAGGGGCCGGCGGGCATTGCTTTATCAAGGATTTCGCTGCGTTCTCGCTTCTGTATGAGCAGGCGCTTCAGGACCCGCTGGGCGTGAAAGTGCTTGAAGCCCTTCGTGACAAGAATAACGAGTTGCTTCGGACAAGTGGAAAGGATTTGGATTTGCTTGAGGGTGTGTATGGGAAGAAAGGGAAAAAGATATAGCCACATGATTCATCATTTGCAGGAATGGGAAGAAAAGTGTGTGGTGTTCGCGGGAATCATTTGTCCGCCGGCGTTGCCGTGTATCCGTCGTTATCAACGGCTTCTGCGCTACCTCGTCGCTGGAGGTACAGCCGCCGCAGTTGACCTTGGAATGCTCTATATATTGACCGACGTCTTCTTTGTTCACTATCTTTGGTCCGCCGTTTGGGCGTTCGTCGTTTCTTTTTTCGTTAGTTTCCTCTTACAGAAATTCTGGACGTTCCAAAATAGGGAGACAGGCCGGATGCACGTGCAGATGACGTTGTATTTCAGTATTGCGCTTGCAAATCTGGCATTTAATACGTTTCTCATGTATTTGTTTGTTGACCGTTTCCATATTTGGTATCTCCTCGCGCAGATACTCGCATCCGGACTCATTGCGTTTGAAAGCTTTTTCATCTCTCGTCATATTGTGTTCAAAAGCAAAGTCAATAACGAATCACCCAACCTTTAGTCTACAATCCCCTCCTTACTACCACCCCGTTTCGAAGACGAAACACCCCTCCTTGGAAAGGAGGGGTGGGAGGGGAGGAGAACGGGAGGAAGCGAAAAAATATGAAGCTTCTCATTGTTACCCAAAAAGTAGACGCCACCGACAGCAACCTCGGGTTTTTTGTTTCTTGGATTAAGAAATTCGCCGAACAAGCTGAAGTCGTGGTTATCGCTAATGAAGTGGGTTGGCATGAGAAGATGGAACACGTTCATGTCGTATCGCTCGGTAAGGAAGAGAGGGTATCCCGTATCACACGTTTTTTACGCTATCAGAGATTTCTTTTACGAACGCTTCCTGAAGTGGATGGCGTGTTTTTTCATATGTGTCCCGAATATGTTCTTGCCGCACATTTCTTACCAAGGCTCTACGGCAAGAAAAGCGTCTTGTGGTATACGCACAAGAAGGTTTCAACACGGCTCTGTATCGCCTCTCGGCTCGTGGATAAAATCTATACCGCCTCAAAGGAGAGCTGCCGACTCCAAAGCAAAAAAGTTGAGGTTGTAGGGCACGGCATTGATGCTGACTTTTTTTCAGGTAATCCGTTTGCTACTCCGAAATTACGATTACTTTCAATTGGACGCATTTCTCCTACAAAAGATTTAGAAACAATCATTCGGGGTTTCTTGCTTCTCAAAGAAAAGCATCCAGATGCGGCGCTGACTTTGGTCGGAGACACTATTACTGAAGCTGACCGCGTCTATGAGGAAGAACTGGCTGAACTTGGGAGTCGTTCACTATTTTCAGGTCCCGCTCCCTATACTGATCTTCCAATGATATACAGTGACAATGCCGTGTTTGTCCATGCAAGTCGCACAGGCAGTATGGACAAGGCCGTACTGGAAGCGCTTTCTTCTGGGCTTCCCGTGTGTACCTCAAGCGAAGCGTTTTCGGAAGCTATTCCCGGCGTCACCAAATTTGAAGCGGGTAACCCAAAGGATTTGGCCGAAAAAATCGCCACTGCTTTTGAACACGGTGAAATTGGCTATAATGAGAAGGGTAGGGAATGGGTGAGAGAGAATCACAGTTTGGAACGGCTTAGTCGCCGCATCATTTCTTTCTATTTGCTTTAATTTGTTCAGCTAGCCATGCCTCCATACAAACCAACGCTCGGAGCGGTACTCCGTGAAGCTCTTCGCGGAAAGGCTGTTAGCCGGACACTCACCAACCTCTTTTGGCGTGGGCGGGTTGTTCTTTCGGGACAGGTGCTTGATATCGGAGGCGGAAGCCAGGGAAGCCATTACCGGTTCTTGAAGAAAGACGAAACACTTTCGCTTAAAGTTGCCGATATTATTCCGCGTGCCGGCACGGATTTTGTCTTGAATATTGAGGAGCAACAAGTTCCACTTCCCGCTGGTTCGCAGAATATCGTACTTATGTTCAATATTTTGGAGCACTTATTCAAGCACGACCGAGTGCTTGAGGAAGTGAAAAGGCTGCTTGTTCCCGGAGGACTTTTTATCGGCACCATACCTTTTTTGATAAATGTGCATCCTGACCCGCACGACTATGTTCGCTTCACCAGAGAAGCACTGGAATCTCTTTTCTTGCAGCACGGTTTTACCGTCCGCGTGATTGAGCCGATAGGCAGAGGTCCGTTTCTCGCCGGATATGAACAACTGGACATGCTTATCTGGAGTCCTCTTCACCTCGTCTTTCTGCCGATTGTCTGGTGTCTGGACGGCCTCATTCAGCGGGTAAAACCGAGCCGTGACTTCAAAGCACAGTTTCCGCTTGCCTACAACTTCATCGTTGAGAAACGGGTTTAAGTAATATGTGCAGTATCAACGGTTTTACATGGGGCGATGAGGATCTCATAAAGCGGATGAATAGGGTTACCGCGCACCGCGGGCCCGATGGCACGGGTATGTTCGTTGAATCCGGTATTTCACTTGGGCACAACCGGCTTGCGATTATTGACCTTTCTTCCGCGGGAACTCAACCGATGAAGGGTAGAGACGAGCGCTTCGTTATCTCCTTCAACGGTGAGATATACAATTATCGGGAGTTAAAGAAAGAACTTGGAAACGTTCCGTGGAAGAGTGAAAGTGATACCGAAGTGATTTTAGCGGCATACGAAGCCTGGGGTGAAAGTGCGTTCGCGCGGCTTGAAGGCATTTTCGCGTTCGCGCTTTGGGATACACGTGAACAAAAACTTCTCCTGGTTCGTGACCCCGCAGGCGTTAAACCACTCTACTATCACTTTGATGGCACTCGGCTTGTCTTTTCTTCGGAAATTAAAGCGATACTTGAACATACGCATATTCCGCGGCGCATTGACCCTCTCTCGCTCGACCTCTATCTTCGGGTGCTCTACACGCCCGCCCCGCTCACGATGTTTGAGGGAATACGGAAACTTTTGCCGGGGGCCGTGCTTTCGTTCAAAAACGGTTCCTATTCGGTCGCCACTTTCGCCAAGCGCAAACCAAAATCGCTCTCTCAAAAATCACGGAAGGAACTTGCCCGCGAACTGCGTGATAAGACGCACGAAAGTGTGAAGCGGCAACTTATGTCGGACCGCCCCGTCGGCTTGTATCTGTCGGGAGGTATTGATTCAAGCGCGGTACTTGAAAGTATGGCTCGCGTTTCAGGAAAGGTAGAGACATTTTCCGTCGGCTTTGAACTCAAGGAGGGAGAACAGCAGGAGAAATTCAACGCCGATTTCCTGCTTGCCCGCGAAACGGCGAAGCGGTTTGGAACAAAGCACCACGAAGTGCTTGTGGGGCCCGACGAAGCCATGCAACTCTTTGAAGAAGCCATCTATCACCTTGATGAGCCCAGCGCGAACGCGACGATTATTCCGATGTTGAAACTTGCGCGGTTTGCCAAAGAGAAGGTTGCCGTCGTGCTTGGAGGCGACGGGGGCGACGAGCTTTTCGGCGGGTACGAGCGCTACCAGCTTTCACTTCTTTCTTCCCTCTACCGCCGCTTTCCAGCGGCTCTCCGCTCGCTCTGCGATGGCATCCTCCCCCCGCTTCGCAAGCTTGATACAGCCCCCGGCATAGAGCGATTTGCCCAGTTCCATTTCTTAAAAGAACACGAACTCTTACCACTCATTTCAAAGAAAGCGTATCATCCGCATACGGCGCACGATTTCTTCATTGAACATTTTTTCACACCGGTCCGAGAACCGTTTGAAACGCAGTTCTTGGAAACTGACCGCCACAGCTGGCTTGTGGACGAGTCGCTCCTGCGGAGTGATAAACTTTCAATGGCCGCCGGACTTGAAGCGCGGGTTCCGCTTCTGGACCTTCCACTTATAGACTTCGCCGGCACGATTCCGCTTCACTATAAAGTCTCGCTTCGGCGGACTAAGATTATGCTCAAAGAAGCGTTCCGAGGCAGCCTGCCGGACACGCTACTGCGGCAGCCAAAACGCGGCTGGTTTTCACCGGGGGCAAAATGGCTTCGGTATCCGCAGGTTGCGGATGCCGCTCGCAAGATTCTCTCAAAAGACTATTCTCCCGCTACCAAAGACCTCTTTGACTGGGATGCGGTCGGGAAACGGCTTGAAGCGCACATTTCCGGCGAGTATCACGCGACCATTCTTCTCGCCCTCATAGGATTGCAGGTATGGGCGAAAAGATTTGATATCACAAAGGACTAGCCTATGTACACACCCTTTATTTACTATGAGACTTGGTGTAGCATTTTCAATATGAACATAGAAATAGAGCCAAGTGGCTCTCCAAAAGAGAGGGCAGAAAGAGAACTTCCTCATGGTTCAGATTCAAGTAGAAAAGATCTACTGAGAATGCAGGAAGTAAAAATAGAAAGACCAAGCAAAAAAGGTGGAGCCGCCATTCCCCCTGCTACTTCGGAAAAGGCAAAGCGATTAGCTTTTGAAATCCTCGGTACCATGGAGGGAAGTGAAGTTACTGTGAGAGACCCCGAAGTTAAGTTTGAAGGCAGGCTTGATGATCCGCTATTCAAAAGAGCAATTGTCCACAGAGATGCCACTGGGCATGTACGTGTAGCCATTAAGGTCGCCGATTACTATCCACTCTATACAGGTTATAGACAACGGGAATTTCTTGTTGATTCGGATGATGCTATGGATTGCCTGCAAATTAGACTGGAAGAAAAATAGCCTAATTCTGGTGTAAGTAGGTTTCAACATTCTTCCTCTCGGCAAAGATTCAGACGAGCAAGTGTTCTAGGCACTTCGCCAGTTTGAGGTAGGTTCGGGCTCAGAACAAAAACCAAGGGCTATCCTATATGTCTACAGAGGATAGTCCTTAGTTATTAAAAAGGGTTGGGGAGGGTTATAGTTAGCACTCATGACTAAGGTCTATATTGAACAACTCGGTATTCCGGAACTCCCGTTCGCCCTCGTCTTCTGGCCCAATTTCAGATTTGAGATTCCGTCAAAGCGGCTATTTTTGCGCGAGATTATGGAGCAATACCAGACGCCGTTTTTTACCGTTGTAAAGACTCCCGAAGAGGCGGATTTTTTCGCTATTCCATTTGAATTTTTCTACGTATACGACTACGATGCTACGTATTTGCAAACTGTTTTTGCGTTGGCAAAGGCGAACGGGAAGAAAGTACTTCTGTTTGACTACACCGATTATGTGGACCGCGTACCCACACTTCCGCCGCACGCCGTACTCTTCCGAGTTTCGGTGTACCGTCACCATAAACAGCCAAACGAAATTGTCATGCCGTATTTCGTTGAACATTTCGGCCTGCGATATGGCATTACGCCAAGGACCGGCGACCGCGCCATTGCCGTCGGGTATTGCGGTTATTCCCAATTCAAGAATTCAGTGAAGAAATGGCGGGCATATGGCAAACACATCTTGCAACAGCTGGCACTATTATCCCGATTTGACCGTGTTCCAACCGTTCATACCCGAGGGATATTTTGGCGGCAACGGGCGATGCGACTGCTTCAGTCGAGCAGTGTCTTGTGCCGCTTTGTCGTACGGCCGTTTTATTCGGGTCATCGTATGTCCATTACTCTTGACGCGAACGACATCCGCCGTGAATACGTTGAAAATCTTCGCGATTGCGACCTCGCGCTCTGTTACGAAAACTGTATTGTTCGCGTACCTTCCGGCAAACTCGCAAATATTGCCGGTATCGTACAGGCGTGGACTAAAACGCATCCTGCCGAGCCTATCGCTGCAATGGAGGGCAACGCCCGGGTCGTATATGATGACTATTTACGCCTTGACCGTTTTTTCTCTGTTGTCTTTGACCGTGAACAGAGTCCCTATGCCGAGCTACTCTTTACATCGATATGACCAAACTCTTTTATATTGCAAACATACGTTTCCCGACCGAGCGCGCGCATGGCATTCAAGTCGCGAAGATGTGCGAAGCCTTCGCGCGAGTACACGGAACCAACACGGACCAAGAACACGGAAGCGACCCCAGTAGTAGAAGCTCGCTGACTCGCTTCACTACGGGGCATTCCGGTTCCCGATGTCGTGGGGTTCGGTAAAATTGGTTTTTTTATTGAGTCGCTTTTGTTCGCACGGCGGGCGGTTAGGCGAGCGCAAAACGAAAATAGCACCCCACCTCAGTCCTCCCCTCTAACGAGGGGAGGAGGGAAGACCATCGTTTACACTCGGGAGGAGTTGCCATTCTTTTTTTTGCCCAACCAAAGCGCTTTTTACGAAGCACATCAATTACGCAAGAGTTTCTTCTTTCGCAGACTTATTTTGCGCGCAAAGGGAATCGTTTCTATTTCACAGGGACTCAAAGACGCACTTGTTGGAACGGGACTGCCGGAAGGGAAGATACTTGTGGCGCACGACGGATATGACGAGAAACAATTCGCGGAACGTATCTCAAAAGCGGAAGCGCGGTCACGGTTAGGGCTCCCGCAGGACAAGAAAGTTGCTATGTACATCGGTGGGTTAGAGACATGGAAAGGGGCACAGATACTGTGTGAAGCGGCAAAGTTTTTGATAAAAGATAATATCCTAACCGTGATAATCGGAGGAACGGATGCGGAACTAGAAAAACTCCAGTCAAAATACCCCCATGTCCGTTTCTTGGGTGCGAAACCGTACCGTGACCTGCCATTTAATCAGTGTGCGGCGGATGTACTCGTCGTTCCCAACTCCATGGAGACAAAACTCGGAAGCGCTTTTACTTCCCCCATCAAACTTTTTGCTCATATGGCATCTGGCACCGCCTTGGTCGTTGCGAATACGCCTTCTATAACAGAAGTCGTTGAGCCAACGCAGATACTAAAATTCATTCCCGACAATCCCAAAAGTCTTACACAGGCAATCAAGAAAGCCTTGTCGTCCGAATGGTTGGCGGTCTGGGTCTCAAAAGAGGCCACAGAGGTTAAGAAAAGAGCTCAAGAGTTTACTTGGGACAAGCGAGCGAAGAATGTGTTAGCGTATATTACACACCTATGCGGAAAAGAACCCTTATAACCGGCGCGAGTGGATTTACGGGAAGGCATCTTGCGGCTGAACTTGCTTTGGACAAGACTTGCGAGCTCTTTCTCGCCGACCGAAACGCGCCGAACACCCCCAGCCCGCGTTTTTCCGTATGTGATTTTTCCGACATGAACGCGGTTGCGCGCCTGATGCAGAAGGTTCGTCCCGACAAGGTGTATCATCTCATTGGCAGCTACACCAACGAATTCAACACCGATTATTCCTCAAACGTGCTCACCACGAAGAATATTCTGGATGCGGTTCGCGAGTTGGAAGGGGGGTGCCGCGTGCTCCTCGTAGGTAGTTCCGCGGAGTACGGATTTCCGATTTCCGCTAAACTTCCGGTCACCGAAGACCAGCCCTGCAAGCCCGTTTCAATTTATGGGCTTGTTAAACTCTTTCAAACCGAACTTATGCAGGCATATATTCGTTTGTACAGACTCAATATTGTCAGCGTTCGACCGTTTAATCTTCTTGGGGAAGGAGTCTCCGCGACATTGTTTGCCGGCAAGATGGCGCAAGAAATAAGAAGATATATGCAGGGTGAACTACGGGAGATTACTACGGGCAAACTCTCCATCCGGCGTGATTATATTGATATTACCGAGGCAATCAGGTACTATCGGAACGTTATGGAACGGGGGAAAGCAGGCGAGATATACAACGTCGGTAGTGGAAAAAGTACTTCCTGCCGTGAATTGTTGCGTGGAATGCTCAAGAAGAAAGGACTATCGTTCGCTGTTGTGCGTGAAGGGAAATACGGAGTACCGGGGAAGATAGTCGTTCCCGAGATTTTTGCCGATATCAGTAAAGTAACAAAACTCTAATCCTTTTATGCGTACCCTTACCGTCATCGCGCCGGTGTACAATGAAGAGGAAGTCATCGCCGATTTTTATCGGGAACTTAAAACTGCGCTTAGCACTCTCTCGGGATATCGCGCAACGATGCTGTTCGTCGTGGGACGCGGGACCGACCGTACGCTTCCGATTCTTAAGGAACTTGCCACGAAGGACAAGGACCTCCGCGTCCTTTGGCTTTCTTCTCGGTTCGGACATCAAATGCAGCTTCTCGCGGGAATAGACCACGCCAATTCCGATGTTCTCGTTATGATGGATTCCGACCTCCAGCATCCGCCGGCGCTTATATCGAAACTTCTCGCCGAGTTTGAAAAAGGAAATGAGGTGGTCTACACCATTCGTGAAAAAGTTTCCGACCAAAGTCTGCTTCGGAAATGGTGCTCGGATATGTTCTATTGGTTTTTAAACAGGATTTCCGATGTGCGTATCAGCGGCAATGCCGCCGACTTCAGACTCATCTCGCGTAAAGTCGCGGACGTACTTCGTGGAGAAATACGTGAACGCAATCTCTTCTTGCGGGGAATTATGCCGTGGATAGGTTTCAATCAGGCGGCAATCCGCTTTACCGCGAGTCCCCGCAAGGCTGGGAAAAGCAAATATCCGCTTTCACGACTGATTACGTTTGGGTTATCCGGTGTAGTTTCGTTCAGCCGCAAGCCGCTTCGAGTAGCGACGCTCGTCGGTCTTTTCTTCGCGCTTTTCGGGTTTTGCTACGCACTCTTTACCGTTATCCAGTACTTATTCCTTGAGGCGCTCCCGTCCGGTTACGCGACACTTGTTGTCTTGCTTTCGGTACTTGGCGGATTTCAGCTTCTCTTTCTCGGTGTCATCGGCGAATACATAGGTGCGATTTTTGACGAGGTAAAAAAGCGCCCGCATTACATCGTGGACGAACAGATAAACTTCTGAAAGTAATTTTCAATTTTCAATGATCAATTCTCAAGCACCTCTTC
Source organism: Parcubacteria group bacterium GW2011_GWA2_49_9 (assembly GCA_001004005.1). Classification (GTDB taxonomy): domain Bacteria; phylum Patescibacteriota; class Minisyncoccia; order Phycocordibacterales; family UBA10002; genus UBA10002. The sequence goes on along the minus strand of LCQF01000005.1, from coordinate 5,233 downwards.
AATCAAACCCAAAGCTTCAGTGGGTCTTTTTGCTAGGCATTTTGTTGTTCGTCGGGCTCTATTCACTTTCAACGCTGACGACCAAGCCCGCATATTGGTACGACGAGGCCATTAACGTGGAACTCGCCCGTAATTTTTCCGAATTCGGAAAACTTGACCTTGCTGTCGCTCCCAACACGTTTTCAAGGCAAGGTGCAACTGTTGGCTCCACCGGCTATCCGGTCACGGTCCCACTCGCGGGATTTTTTAGGATATTCGGATTCGGACTCGCACAGGCTCGCGCCTATATGCTTCTGTGGATGGGAGCATTGCTCATTGCGCTCTTTTACATCGCGAAAAAGCTATGGGGACCACTTACCGCTTATGGAGGCACTCTGCTCATAGCTACCTTCGCCCCGTTCTACGGCAATGGGCGAAGCGTGATGGGGGAGATACCGGGTTTTTTATTTTTCCTGTGCTCTTTCTATCTTTTTGAGCGCAAGCGCTGGTTGTGGTCGGGATTACTCCTCGGTCTCTCGGTGATTTCCAAACCCTCCGTTTTTGTGTTTCTTATTCCGGCCTATACGCTCGTACTGCTCTCTAGAAGCGAAACGTGGACGAGGAAATTGACAGACCTCTGTATTTTGGGCACTGGGGCTGTGCTCGCGCTTGTGCCGTGGGTCGTCATTTATCTGGGTGAACTTTCTAGAGGAGGAATCGCGCAAAACATCCTCGCCCACTTCAAGAATCCGTACGCGGAGGTCGGTGTGAGCGCGGTTGCTAACATAAGTACCAATTTGCCGACACTATTCACTTCAACGACACTTCTCTATATGTGGGTGATGCTGGCTGGCGTAGTCATCGCAGTGCTTCTTGAACGAACCTTGCTTAAGAATCATAAAGATTTCTTTATTCTCTCCGCAACCTATCTTCCACTGGCACTCCTCCAATACCTTAAAAGTTTCGGTTATCTCCGCTATCTTATTACCGCAGAGTTTTTAGTATTCATTTTGTTTCTCATTGCGCTTCCGGCGCTGGTGCGATTCGTTTTGTCTCTCCGTCATTCCCGCGCCCCCACCACCCCACCTCGCGGACTCGGCACCCCTCCTCAGGCAGGAGGGGAGGGGAATCCAGAAAATGATACAGTTCGGAAGAACTTGATTCCCATCTTCATGGGAATGACAATGGCCGTTATGATTTCTATCCAGACCGTTCACCTCTTCACCTCCGCTGACTTATATTCGTCGGAGAAGGCGCAAAAAACAATTCTCCATATGTATACGACGTATCCGACGGCAAAGACCATCGGTGTCATTAATGTGCCGCAGGTCGCGAGTTTTATTCCCTCATTCCAAAAATACCAGTATCTTTCAACATACGGACTTTCCGATTTCGGGACGCATATGCTGTACCTCTCTCCCGAGAAATTACCCGACGTGATTGTAACCGAATCCGAAACGAATGTTCTCTCCCGAGAAGAGCGCACCCTCCTCATTCTCCGTTATGAAAAAGACGTCATTTTTACGGAAGGGTTTTCGGTTTATACTAAAAGGCAACCTTAGCTGAAAACATTATGTGGAAAGGAAAAACAGTATCCGTGGTGATTTCAAGCTATCGGGAACGAAATTCAATACGCGAAGTCATTGATGGCTATTTTGCCACGGGAGTAGTTGATGAAGTCATCGCAGTGGACAACAATGCAGAGGCCGGAAGCAATGGAGAGATACAGCAAACACGAGCGCGTCTTATTACCGAAGAAAGACAAGGACAAGGGTTCGGACTACGCGCGGGAATGCGCGAAGCCAAAGGACAGTACGTCATTTTGAGTGAAGGGGACGGCACATATGATCCGTATGATATTTCCAAATTTCTTGCCTACGGTGAGGATTTCCCAGTGGTCTTGGGGACGCGCACCAACACCAGTTTAATTGGTCCTGACTCGGGAATGTTTCTCTTGCGGAGAATCGCTGACGAGCTCGAGGGGCGGCTTATAGAGATGCTATTTTTCACAAACCGGCTCACTGACATCGGGTGTACCTACAAGCTCTTACGCAGAGAGGTAGTAGAGAGATTGGATACCAAGTGGCAGACCGGCGATTCCCATTTTATCACCGAAGTTACGCTTCAGGTGGCGGCACGCAAGATCCTATTTGTGGAAATTCCTGTGGCATTTAAGAAACGGATCGGCGTATCATCGGTAACCGAGAATTTTTTTAATATCACGAAATGGGGGGTGAAACTTCTTGTGTTTATCCTTTCGTTTTGGGTTCGCTGGATATCTGGAGGCATCAGATGATTTGTCCTTGACTTTCGAGACGCGCATGTGAAGATGGAGCATGCCCATATCGGATTTCGCATTCAGTCGCTCATGCCTCAAATAGAGGGATATGCAATATGGAAGCAGGTTTAAACAACAAGACGATTTTGGTGATGGGAGGTGCGGGGTTTATCGGCTCCAATTTTATCCGCTCTCTTTTTTCTACGTATCCGGACGCCCGTATTGTTAACGTTGATAAACTTACCTACTCGGGGAATCTGGATAATCTTCGGGACATAGAAAAAGAAAAACGGTATGTGTTTGTAAAGGGGGATGTGGCGGACCGGAAAAAGATAACGTTCATTTTCTCGAAATATACGCCGGATTTTGTCATCAATTTTTGCGCCGAAACGCATGTGGACCGCAGTATCCATGTCGGGGCGCTTGAATTCGTACGTACGAACGTGGAGGGGGTGTTTAATCTCTTGGAAGCGGTAAAGCAATCTCCGCGCGTAAAGAAGTATGTGCAGGTCTCAACCGACGAGACATTTGGCAGCATACCCCTTAATTCCAGGAGAAAATTCAGGGAAGACACGGCGTTCGCGCCGAATGTTCCGTATGCCGCGACAAAAGCGGGGGGTGACTTGCTCTGCCGTGCCTATCATTCAACGTGGAAGGTTCCGGTCGTGGTGACGCACTGTTCCAATAATTACGGCCCTTTTCAGTATCCGGAGAAACTCATTCCGTTTTTCATTACCCGTATTATGGAAGGGAAGAAAGTCCCGCTTTACGGGGACGGGAAAAATGTCCGCGATTGGATTTACGTACTGGACCACTGCAGAGCACTTGAACGTTGCCTGCTCTCGGGTAAGGCAGGGGAGGTATATAATATCGGAGCGGACAATGAGATGAGTAATCTTACGATAGCGCGGCTCATTCTGAAGCGGTTCAATAAAGACGAGTCGTGGATTGAATTTGTCGCCGACCGTCCCGGACACGACCGGCGATATGCCATTGACGCGAATAAGATTAAAAAAGAACTCGGATGGAAGCCGGTATATGACTTTCGGAAAGCGTTTGACCTCACGGTAGATTGGTATACGCATCATCTCACGTGGATTAACCGAGTGCGGGAGAAGACGGGTGTCTTTAATCCACACATTGATTTGTGGAAGGCGCACACAAGTAAGTAACCAATTATCAATTATCAATTCTCAAAAAGATGAAAGGAGTTGTTCTGGCGGGAGGACTCGGGACGAGATTGTACCCGCTCACTAAAATCACCAATAAGCACTTGCTACCGGTGTATGACAAACCGATGATTTTGTACGCGCTTGATACGCTGAAACGCTCGGGCATCGGCGAAATTATGGTCGTCTGCGGACGCGAGCACGCGGGGCACTTTATGCATTTCCTCGGGTCGGGGAAAGAGTACGGGGTCAAACTTTCGTACGCGCTTCAAGATAAAAATGACGGTGGCATTTCTGATGCCCTTTTGTACGCCGAAGACTTTGCTGACCGAGATAGCATCGCGGTGATATTAGGAGACAATATCTTCGAGAACGATTTTTCCAAGGAGATATCCGCGTTTACGAGCGGGGCAATGGTTTTTTTCAAGAAAGTGCCAGACCCGGAGCGATTCGGCGTGGCGGTGTTTGATAAGAGTGGCACAAAACTTATTGCCATTGAGGAAAAGCCCGCAAAGCCAAAGTCAGAATACGCGCAGACTGGTTTGTATCTCTATGATTTCAATATCTTTTCGTATATAAAGAAGTTGAAGCCGTCCAGGCGTGGAGAACTTGAAATCACCGATGCGAACTCAATGTATCTTATACGAGGTGAGCTTACCTACTCTATTATCAAAGGGAAATGGTATGACACCGGTACATTTGACTCACTCCTTGCCGCAAGTATGGAGTTGGCCAAAGCGGCAAAAGGCAAAAAGCAATGACCCTTTCTCTGGACAAGGTTCTTATTACCGGTACGAGTAGCATGATTGGGCGGTACGTGAATTTTGGTATGCAGCCTTCTCGGGAAGAGCTTGATATCACGAATGGTCCCGCTGTTTTCACATTTGTGAAAAAGGTGAGGCCGTGTGCGATTCTGCATCTCGCGGCGCTTACCGATATGCGCTATTGCGAGGAACACCCCGATGAGGCAATGCGGGTGAATGCCGAAAGCACCGAGACTCTCGCGAAGGCCGCCAAGGAGGTCAACGCGAAATTTGTGTATGTATCCACCAACGCGGTCTTTGACGGCTCCAAGGCGACCCCCTATGATGAAGACGATGTTCCTTCACCCAGTACTGTGTATGGAAAGAGTAAGTTTGCCGGAGAAACGGCCGTCAAAAAATATGCGGGCGACTGGCTCGTTGTGCGCACTTCCCGTGTATTTGGAGGAGGGAAAAAGGGAGATAAGCGGTTCGTCGGTAAAATCATCAGCCAGTTACAGGAGCCGGAGATACGGGCAATTGACGATTGTCTTGATACACCAACTTATGGGAAAGATGTTGCGCAAGAGATTTCTGAATTGATGAAGGAAGGGAGAACAGGAATTGTCCACGTAACGAACAGCGGCATTGCTTCCCGTTTTCTTCAGGCAAAGTATATTGCCGATTTTTTCGGCTATCGTGGACGCCTCACTCCGGTTCGCCTGAAAGATTTTGAACTTGTTCCGCCCCCGCTTAGAAATGAAGCCCTTGTCTCAAAGACCGTTCACCTTCGTTCGTGGCAGGAGGCATTATCGGAGTATTTAAAGACCGAATGGTAATCATAGTTAATCATGAAGTCCGTCACGATTCACAACGTCTGCCGTATCTGCGGAAATACACGCCTCACCCCTGTGCTTGATTTGGGTGCGCAACCTCCTGCGAATAGTTTTCTAAAACGAAGTGAACTTGGCCGGAAAGAACCGCGTTTCCCACTTTCGGTTCAATTTTGCACGGAGTGCTCGCTTCTTTCGCTCCGTCACGTGGTGGACCCGCGCGTACTTTTCAAG
>LCQF01000004.1:941-22704 GCA_001004005.1 Parcubacteria group bacterium GW2011_GWA2_49_9 | reverse complement strand
TGAAATGGAAGTCTGGGCGCTCCTCGGTCATGGCGCGGCGTACACGCTTCGTGAAATGCTCACCATCAAGTCCGACGACATTTTGGGACGCAGTGCCGCTTTTGACGCGATTGTGAAAGGTGAACGTATCGGAGCCATGAATGCGCCGGCCTCGTTTAGTGTTCTCTTGAATACACTCCGAGGACTCGCGCTTGATATTGAATTGAAAAAAGAAGGAGAGACGGGTATTGAAGTACCCTCAAAAAGGTCGACCACATATGAGCGAAGACGCGAGCGAACTAGATAATGCGAATACCGCTAATACCGAATGCGAATACCGCAAATAAGAAATCTTAATTCGCAGAATTCGCATTCTTCATTCGTAGCATTAGCATTACATTTCTATGAAATCCAAAACCATATCAAACATCAACGACTTCGACTCTGTCTTCTTGAAGCTTGCGTCACCCGACGACATCAAGGAGTGGTCATTCGGCGAAGTGACGAAGCCCGAAACCATCAACTACCGCACACAGCGGAGCGAGAAGAACGGTCTTTTTGACGAACGCATCTTCGGTCCGGACCGCGACTATGAATGTTACTGCGGAAAATACCGCGGTGTCCGCTATAAGGGTATCGTCTGCGAAAAATGTGGCGTGGAGCTGACGCGGTCCATCGTGCGCCGCGAGCGGATGGGTCACATTGAACTCTCCACTCCCGTATCACACATCTGGTTCCTCCGGAGTATGCCGTCACGTCTCGGACTTCTGCTCGGGATGTCTTCCGGCGACCTTGAGAAAGTTATCTACTTCGCGGGGTACCTCATTACGAAGGTGATGCCGGAGGAACGCGCGAGACTCCTCCGTGACCTTGAAAACGAATACAAGACGAAGGTCAAGGCGCTTACGACCGAAAAAGACCGTGACGCACTGAAGGAGCGATATCTTGCCGCCAAAAAAGAAATTGAAGGCGTCGTGCAAGGCGCGGTGCTTGACGAAGTCCAGTACCACTCGTTCTCCCTCAAATACGGAACGTTGTTTGAGGCCATGAACAAGAGGCTCTCGCTCCTGCGCTCTATGATTTCCGCGAATATCCGTCCCGAATGGATGTTTCTTACCCGCATCCCCGTTATTCCCCCGGCACTCCGCCCGATGGTTCCGCTTGATGGAGGACGCTATGCCACGTCGGACGTGAACGACCTCTACCGCCGCGTCATCAACCGCAACAACCGTCTCCGAAAGCTCAAAGAAATCAGTGCGCCGGACGTCATCTTACGCAACGAAAAGCGTATTTTGCAGGAAGCCGTTGACTCACTCATAGACAATTCCATTCGTCATGGCGCGGGTGCCGCGGGAGCGCTCACTGCTTCCCAGCGCCGTCCGCTCAAATCGCTTTCGGACAACTTGAAAGGGAAGCGCGGTCTCTTCCGTCAGAACCTCCTCGGAAAACGCGTGGACTATTCAGGCCGTTCCGTTATCGTCGTCGGTCCGGAACTTAAGCTCCATCAGTGCGGTCTTCCGAAACATATGGCGCTTGAACTGTTCCGCCCGTTCGTTATTTCAAAACTCTTACAGAAAGAACTCGCGTTCAACATCCGTGGCGCGGGACGCCTCATTGAAGAAGGCGTGCCGGAAGTCTGGGCAATTTTGGAAGACGTCATCAAAAACAAATACGTACTGTTGACCCGCGCGCCTACGCTCCACCGCCTCGGTATTCAAGCGTTCCAGCCGGTACTCATTGAAGGTAACGCCATTCAGGTGCACCCGCTCGTCTGTACCGCGTTCAACGCCGACTTCGACGGTGACCAGATGGCCGTACACGTTCCGCTTTCCGAGGAAGCCCAGCTTGAAGCGAGCGAGATTATGGCGGCACACAAGAATATTTTGAAACCTGGTTCGGGCGACCCGATTGTTTCAGGAAAAATGCTTGATATCGTGCTCGGATGCTGGTGGATGACCAAGGTATTTCCGGGTGCGAAAGGCGAAGGCAAGATGTTCGCCCGTCCCAACAACGCCATCACGGCGTGGGACTTTGGTGTGGTTGATTTTCGCGCGAAAATCAAAGTACTCGCCACCGAACAGGAGAAATATAAAGCTTTTGACGGCAAAGTATTTGAGACGACGGTGGGGCGCTTACTTTTCAATTCTGTTCTCCCGAATGATTACGCGTACATCAACAAAGAGATGGAACGCAAATCAATGGCCGCGCTCGTGGACGACCTCATCAACCGCTATGGTATTGCCGAAATCCCGCCCATTATGGACAGGATTAAAGCGTTCGGATTCAAATACGCGACCTACTCCGGTATTACGTGGGGTATTGATGACGTGAAAGTTCCACCGGGTAAAGCGGAGGTTATTGACCGTGCCAAAGCGAAATCGGAAACCGCCTATAGCGAGTGGCGCGAAGGACTTCTCTCCGAGGACGAACGTCTCCGGAAGAATGTTGAAATCTGGCATGCCGCCAAAGCGCAGGTGGAGAAGCTTATTCCCGAATCGCTTGATAAGAATGGGTCCGTGTTTGACATGGTGTACTCCGGAGCGAGAGGTTCGTTCTCACAAATCACGCAGATGGCCGGTATGAAGGGTCTCATTCAGAACACTGCCGGCGAAACCATTGAATTCCCGATTCTTTCCTGTATGAAAGAAGGTCTCACGCCGATTGAATACTTCATTACGACGCACGGCTCGCGTAAAGGTCTTACCGACACCGCCCTTAACACCGCGAAGGCCGGTTATCTCACGAGAAAACTCTTCGTCGTGGCACAGGACGTGATGGTAGCCGAAGAGGAATGCGGCGTGAAGGAGGGTATTAAAATCTCACGGACATCCGCATCCGGCATTGACGCGAACCTTTGGAAAAATATCCGCGGACGATTCCTCGCGGCCGATGTCCTGGACAAAGAAGGAAAGGTTATGTTCAAGAAAGGCGACCTTCTCTATAAACTTGACGCGCTCAAGATTCAGGAAGTGGGTGGCGGAGAAATCTGGGTTCGTTCGCCACTTACCTGCAAGAGCGTGTCGGGTATCTGTCAGAAATGCTACGGACTTGACCTCGGTAAACATGAAGTTGTGGGCTTAGGCGAAGCGGTCGGAACGGTTGCCGCGCAGGCTATCGGTGAACCCGGAACACAGCTGACGATGCGTACGTTCCATACCGGAGGTGTGTCCACGCTCGGTGGCGACATCACACAAGGTCTCCCGCGCGTTGAAGAACTCTTTGAGAAACGAGCGCCGAAGAATCCAGCCGTCGTGGCCCGTGTTGACGGGGTGATTACTGAAATCAAGGACCTCGGCAAAGAGAAAATCATCACCGTACTTCCGGATATCGCCGACAAGACAAAGACGACCAAGAAGAAGAGCGAGTCCGAATACGTGACGAGCTACAACCGCATTCCACTCGTCAAGGTGGGAGACCGGGTGAAAAAAGGTGACCTTCTTACCGACGGTGCCGCCGATATTGATGAGCTCTTCAAGTATGGAGGCAAGGAACGCGCGCAGGACTACATCATCACTGAAGTCACGAAACCCTACGAACTTCAAGGAGAAACGGTTGCCCGTAAACACATTGAGACCATCGTTCGTCAAATGTTCTTCCGCCGTAAGGTGAAAGACCAAGGAGGGACCACGCTTTCGGTCGGCGATGTCGTTGACCCGCTCACCATTTCCCGCGAGAACGAAGGCGCGAAAGAGCGCGGAGGTGAAGAAGCGAAAGTGGAATCACTCGTTATGGGTATTTCCGAAGTCTCGCTCTCGCGCCGGAGCTTCCTTTCGGCTGCTTCCTTCCAACACACGACTCGTGTACTCATTAACTCCGCCGTTCGCGGAAGCAAGGACACGCTTCAAGGTCTTATGGAAAACGTCATTATCGGACGCCTCATTCCGGCCGGCACCGGTTTCAAAGGAGGACCGAAGGCCGCTATGATTGAGAAGATGCAAGCGGAACTCTATCCGGAGATGGCCCCTGAAGAACTGAATAACGAATAACTCATAACTGAATGACTGAATAACAAGACTCCCCGCCGTTGGCGAGGAGTTTTGTGGCGAGCGTACTAGTCGGCTGCCCCTTTTACGGCTCTACTGTTTGATTTTTTTGAAGAAAATGGTATTATTTTTTTTATGAATATCACCTCACCCATTGAGATTTCCTCATTTCTGTTGCAAGTAAATCAGCAGGTTATAGATAGATATGATTCTTTGATAGGAACAATCTCTATGATTGCGGCTATTTTCGGGGTTATAATCGTTATTGTTCTTTTCTTTGTAACAGTAAGGCATATCAAAGTAGATAAAGAAATTGAAAAGTATAAGAAAGAAATCCAGGTAGAGAAACAGACGGCGAGTACAATCACGGAAAATTTACAGACTTTGTTTATACAAAATAAGAATTGGGTTGAAACCGAAAAAGAAAAAATAGGGAAAGAGATGAAGGATGTTTCCGACCTTCCGAAGGAAAAACTCAAGAAATGGGAAGATTTAGAGAGAAGAATTGACAGCTTAAATGAAAAAATTGCGTTTCAAGAGGGCGTAGTTTCTACGTCTCCAGTTTTGCCAGAGCTAATCACTTCAGCCGAGTTTTATGGTGGCACCGTGCCATTTTCGTATTCTCCAACTAAAACTTGCGAAAAATGCGGAGTACAATATAAAATCAAATTTGATTCCAACGCTTCTCCATACGCTCTTCAATATAACGCGCTTACTAACCAACTAAGTAAGTGTCCAGTTTGTCATCACGAGAATAGTGAATCCGACTATCCTTTGCATACTATATAATAATAAACCAAGTTGACTACGAAAATTCAAATTGGAGCCGAATCATGTAGGATATTGATATGACCGAGAATATATTTGAGACAATCAAGAAGAGAGATGACAACGGCAAGGAATACTGGTCATCTCGGGAGCTTGCCAAGGTTCTAGAATACACTGATTACCGTAACTTTTTAACGGCCGTAAATAAGGCCAAAACGGCTTGCGAGAATAGTGGTGAAGTTATCCACAGCCATTTCGTTGATACCAACGAGATGGTTCCAATCGGTTCTGGAGCAGAAAAACCCGTAGAAACCATATTTCTTTCGCGTTATGCCTGTTACTTAATAGTGCAGAACTCTGACCCGACTAAAGTTGTGGTGGCAAAAGGCCAAACCTACTTTGCAATTCAGACTAGGCGACAAGAGAAAGCCGATACTCTGATTGAAGACCACAATCGTGTTTACTTGCGCGAAGAGATGAAGAAGCATAATACGAACTTGATGCATACCGCATCAACAGCTGGTGTTGAGAGTTTTGCCATCTTCCAAAACGCGGGATATAAAGGTTTGTATGGCGGACGGACGATGCAAGATATTCATGCAAAGAAAAGGTTGAAAAAGTCGCAAAAAATTCTTGACCATATGAATAGTGAGGAGTTAGCGGCAAATTTATTCCGCGCAACTCAAACTGATGCAAAGATAAGACGAGAAGCTATAAAAGGTCAAGGAAATGCAAATTTTGCTCACTATGAAGTGGGCCAAAAGGTTCGCAATACCATCGCCAGTCTCGGCGGTACTATGCCGGAGGAACTTCCGACTCCTGACGCTATCGGAAAGGCGCAGACGAGACTAAAGAAGTCGAAACAGAAGAAGATTGGAGACAGGAAGGTCGAGGGCTAAAATAGTTTTCCCCCGCCTTGCGGCGGGGGTGAGGCCGAAGCCAACTGTAACTAAAGTATATCAGATATTAAAAAAATGTCCACACCAGTAGAACAAATCAAAGAGCGGCTAGGCATCGCGGATGTCGTGGGTTCCTATATGCAGCTCATCCGCGCTGGAAGTTCGCTGAAGGGTAAGTGTCCGTTCCACAACGAAAAGACGCCGTCGTTCTTTGTTTCGCCCGCGCGTAATTCCTACTACTGTTTCGGTTGTCAGGCGAAAGGCGATATCTTTACGTTCGTGCAGGAGTTTGAAGGGTTGGACTTTATTGGCGCGCTCCGCGTCCTCGCGCAGCGCGCGGGAGTGACCTTGACTCACATAGACCCGAAGGTGCGCAGTCAGTACGCGCGGTTGTATCTCTGTCTTGAAAAGGCCACAAGGTTTTATGAGGAAACATTACGGAATACACCGGAGGCAAAAGCGTATATAGAGGGGAGGGGACTCACACAGAAAACACTGCAGGACTGGAGGGTTGGCTTTGCTCCCGCCGATTGGCGACAGCTTTTTGACCATCTTACAAAAGAAGGATTTACGCCCGAGGAAATGGGGAAGGTTGGCTTGATTAAGCGTCCCAGTGCCGACATTGGCGTGGTGCCTACAGCATCCGGAACTTCCGATATTGCAACATCGGCAGGGACGAATGCCACAGGCGTCGCCTCAACATCGGCATCGGGACGCTACGACTCCTTCCGTGGCCGTATTATGTTTCCCATTCGTGACAGCGCCGGACGCGTCATCGCTTTTTCGGGCCGGATTCTGCCGAAGCTTGATGATGGTAAAACCGGCAAGTATATCAACAGTCCCGAAACAATCTTGTTCAGTAAATCCGATACGCTCTATGGTTTTGACCGCGCGAAGCTCATCATTCGTCAGCAGGACGCGGCTATTCTTGTTGAAGGCCAGATGGACCTTCTTATGGTGCATCAGGCGGGATACGAGAACGCCGTCGCTTCTTCCGGAACCGCGCTTACCATAGAGCAGCTCACTCGTATCAAGCGGCTTTCGGAAAATCTGCTTATCGCGTTTGATTCCGACCCCGCGGGGCAAAAAGCGTCGGAGCGTGCCATTCGGCTCGCGCTCGCGCTCGGGATGAATGTGAAAGTTATCGCGCTTAACGAGAAGGACCCAGCCGACCTTATTTTACATAACAAAGGCGAATGGGAACGCGCGGTGCACGGAGCGAAGCATGTCATTGATTTCCTGCTTGATGCTCTTCTCATCTCGGCGAAGGACGGACGGGAACGAGCATTGACGATTCAGAAAACACTCCTCCCACTTCTTCAGCTTCTTCCCTCCAGTGTGGAGCAGTCTCACTTTATGAAGGTTATTGCAGAAAAGAGTGGTCTCCGAGAAGAAGCACTCTGGGACGAGTTCAAGCGTCACAGTGCCGATATTGAACGGCGCGTTAAGCCTCGCCTTGCCGACGTTGCAACTTCGGCAGGGATAAATGCCACAGGCGCAGCCTCAACATCGGCATTGGGACGTTCAAACGCGCTGGAGCGGAGAGTCTTCGGTATCTATTTCTTCGCCGAGTTTCGGAAACTTCAAACCCTTTTTGACCGCGTGCACTTCGCGCTTCTCTTGATGCTGGGGCAGGAGCGATTTGATGCGAAGAAAGCGGAGTACGCGGCGCTTCAAGACGTACTCTTACTTGAAGCCGAGACATCGTTTGGAGAAGGCACTCCCTCCGCACAGGAAGAAGCTGAACTCCTCCGCCACCTTGAAGAAGAATATCTGACGACTCGTTTGTCGGAAACAATGGACACGCTAGCGAAAGCGGAAAAGGACGGAAAAAAGGAAGAGACACAAGCACTGCTTCAAAAGTGCAAAGAGCTGACACAGAAACTAGCCGGACTCAAATCAGCACGGTTTTCCCACTGACGCATAGAGCTTATTCTCCCTTAATAAAGGGAGCACTGCCGTCTTCGGCAGGAGGGATGTCAACAACCCCCTTTCCCTCTTTGTTAAGGGGGATAAATCCTCCGGCTCGCCAGTTAAGACATTGCAGTTATGGAGATTTTAGCTATACTTACGGCCATGTCTAAATCCAAGAAAACTCCCTCAAAGAAGCCCGTCAAAGCGGGGAAGAAGAAGAAAGTTTCCGCTAAGAAACCTTCAAAAAAGAGTGCCGTCGCGCGTAAAGTAGCTCCCGCTAGTCCGAAGATGGCGAGGGGTAAGGAACGCGACCTTAAGGCCGACCGCCTCGTAGCTAAAGGCAAAAATCGCGGATTCATTACCTACAACGATATTTTGAAGGAATTTCCCACGATTGAGGAGGACATTATGTTCCTTGACGAGCTGTACGCGAAATTCCAGACGGCGGGCATTGATGTGCTTGAAGGTGGTGGAATGCTTGAAAAAGAAGTGGCGGAACCACAGGGAAAGAAAAATATCTATCTCGGGAAAAGTAGCGATGCGTCCTACGATTCCATTCAGATGTACCTCAAGGAAATCGGCCAGTATCCGCTGATTAACGCAAAAGACGAAAAGGAACTTGCGAAACGCATTCAGGCTGGAGATATGGAAGCGAAGAACCTTCTCGCTCGCGCGAACCTGCGCCTTGTCGTTTCCATCGCCAAGAAATACGTCGGCCGTTCGCCCGACCTCACACTTCTCGACCTCATTCAGGAAGGAAACCTCGGTCTCTTCAAGGCGGTTGACAAATTTGACTGGACGAAGGGGTATAAGTTTTCAACCTACGCGACGTGGTGGATTCGCCAAGCGATTACCCGTGCGCTTGCCGACCAGTCCCGCACCATCCGCGTGCCCGTTCATATGGTGGAAACTATCGCGAAGTACAAACAGGTCGTCCGCCGTCTTTCTCAAGACCTCGGCCGCGACCCGCTTCCGGAAGAAATCGGGATTGAGATGGGGATAGAGACCGACAAAGTCTATCAGATAGAGAAGATTGACCAAGATACCGTTTCGCTTGAATCGCCCGTCGGTGATGAAGGTGATGACGGCAAGTCCACACTCGGAGATTTTTTACATGACGACAAAATATTGTCGCCCGACCAGGAATCATCCCGCCGAATCTTAGGCGACCAAGTGAAAGAAATACTCGGCGACCTTTCGGAAAAAGAGCGCAAGATTTTGGAACTCCGCCACGGGCTTCTTGATGGCGTCACCCATACGCTTGAAGAAGTAGGGCAGAAATTCGGCGTCACCCGCGAGCGCATCCGCCAGATTGAAGCGAAAGCGCACGAAAAAATCCGCCAGCACGAGAAGTCCAAGAAACTGCAGGGATATTAGCAAGAAGCTTATAGCTGATAGCTGTTAGCTTATAGGGAAGAGGGAGATACTTCTCTGACGAGTTCTACTATACTACAGAGTATAGTAGAACTCGTGTTGTGAAAAAAGAAGTGAGTGTTTCTTATTTTTTTCGTCTGAGACTTATATTTTCCTCGTCAATCATTTGACTATCTAACACGCCAATTACGTTACTGGCGGAGTAGTTGCCATCAGAAAACTGTCCTTCAGCGTATTCTCTTTTGCGCGTAATATGTGTTGGTATGTCAATTTCATACTGAACTTTTTCGGTTCTCGTCATGGTTTCGTGTCTGGTTAAAACATACTTATTTTTACTTTTAAATTTCGTTTTTCTCATATTTCTATACTAACACTATATCTAGCTGAAGTTATCGACAGAAGTCTAAAATTTAGATAGTATGGGGAAATGGGTAGAGTTACTATTTCAGATTCGTTAGCAAAACAACGCTGCGCTCTCTATTTACGTGGTTTAGGCTATAAAAACATTGCTCGGCCAAAAGGTCAAAGTTGTGATTTACTAGCAGAAAAGAACGGGCTTACTTATATGTTTGAGATAAAATATTCCTCCAAACGGTCAGGTTTCGGATTTTTTGGAACGGTTATGTTTACCGAGTTATTTCAGGCGGTTACAAATGAGGACAGGTATTATTTTCTTGTTTGTCGCGGAGGAAATTCTGGAAAATGGCTTTTTAAGTTATTTTCTTTAGAAGACTTTCTCAGATTTTGCACTCTCACAACGCCTATAGGGCATTATCGGATGACATTTGATTCTAAAGAAAATGTCCAAGTGCCTAGATTTGGTAAGAAAAGCGTTTTGATAACAAAGATGATGATTCGTGATATTTGGAAAAGGTATCGCAAAGTGAAGCCGTAGATACACTAAACCCCACGACTCTATGGTAAAACCTTGTTTAATGTGCAATGATTTCTTATTGTGCAAGAAAGATGTAAAATATCCTTATCTTCTGTAAACTAAAAGTATGAGTATTCCTATTCAAGAAGAAATATTGCTACCCTTGCTGAATTCAGTGAAGGACAGAGCGGAACACCACATTAATGAAATCGTTGATGTGCTTATAAACCACTTCAGTCTTTCAAAAGAAGAACAGAGTCTACAATATCCAAGTGGAAATGATAATATCTTTCGGAACAGGGTTCGGTTTGCTCGCGCTCGTCTTGCTCGCGCTGGTCTGTTAGAGCATCCCAGAAGGGGTTATATTAAAATCTCAGAAACAGGACTGACAGCATTGAAGAGTAGTCCTTCTAAGATTGATACAGATTTCTTAAATCAATTGCCTGAAGTCTTACCCAACTCGTCAGTGAAAGAAAAGGAAGCGGGAAATGAAATTGATAACCAGAATCCTTCTGAACTGCTTGAGTATGGTTACCAAAGCATTCGGCGAAGCCTTGCCCAGGATATTCTGGAAATAGTCAAAAAATGCTCGCCATACTTCTTTGAAAAACTTGTTGTGGAGTTGTTACTTAAAATGGGTTATGGGGGATTTGCGGATGGCGCAGGTGAAGTTGTCGGACAAAACGGTGATGGCGGTATTGATGGAGTCATCAAGGAAGATAAGCTTGGTCTTGATGTGATTTATATTCAGGCGAAAAGATGGGAAGGTGTAGTTGGAGAACCAATTATCAGGAATTTTGTCGGTAGTTTAGTGCGGAAACACGCAAATAAAGGTGTAATTCTCACGACATCGCGTTTTACGACAGAGGCAAAGGATTATGTAACTCAAATCCCACACAGAGTCATTCTTATTGACGGGGAATTATTGTCTCAATTTCTGATTGATAATGATATCGGCGTATCAAAAATCACAAGCTATGACGTAAAAAAAGTTGACTCGGACTATTTTCTTGAGGATTAAAACCTACCACGCGTCTTTATTGACACAGGGACATCTGCCGTCAAGGTCTTGCTTTTGTTCGCAGAAGAAACACTTTGTATTTGAGTATTGTATCGGCATAATTAGTGTAATATGTTCCACACATTTCTTTAGACGATTTGTTTTTTGAAAGGAACCTATTCCTTGCGTTATATTTCGTCTGTTTTTCATTATTTTCGGGGAGTTACTATTACGGAAACATACCTGCATCTCGTCACTTGGAGTGATACGCCCATTGTACCTCGAGCAAAACACGAGCAGTTATCCACAGGTATACCCCCACACCAACTTTGTTCCAACCGGCGAGAGCCGGTTTTTTCGGGGTGATATAAAAAAGTCCGCTCCGACCGGTGAGGCAGGAGCGGGTGAGACTAATGGAGTGTAACTCTCCGTAAGAGTAGGAAGCGGTACCGCCGTCTTGAAACAGGCTTTATCGCTTTCCTTCTCTCCGAACTGCGTGCTTCCGTGAAAAAGTTTGGGTCTCCGGTAGTGTTTTTCTTCATATTAGAGAGCGATTTGCTAAAATACGAAACCATTCAACCACTTTCAGGTTCTGGTGTCAATGTCTGTGGCCTACTAAAAGCTATGAGCTAGAAGCTAAGAGCTTGCTGGGGTATACTCTCCGCATGTCTGAAGAAGTCTTCAAAGAGGCGTATGGCAGGTTAAATCCAAAGCAAAAGGAAGCGGTGGATACGATAGAGGGGCCGGTGATGGTTATCGCGGGGCCGGGGACGGGAAAGACGACGATTCTCACGCTCCGCATCGCGCAGATACTCCGCAAGACCGACGCACCCCCGGATGATCTGTTTTGCCGTTTGTAGAAAAGTGTAAGATATTCTTCATGCTCCCAGATAAATACAAGGCAGTATGGGTTTCCCACTCCTCCATAGGGGATTTCTTAAAATGTCCCCGAGCGTATTTTCTGCGTAACGTCTATAAAAATAGTCAGGGAAGGAAAGTAAATATCGTAAACCCCGCTCTCTCGCTTGGACAAGCGGTGCATGAGGCGGTGGAGGGCTTAGGGAATTTCAAGGCAGAGGAACGTTTTACGCGGCCGCTTGAGGAAGCGTTTGAGGAGGCGTGGGGAAAAGTTTCGGGAAAGCGCGGAGGTTTCAAAGATGAAGCAGAAGAAGGAGAAGCAAGAGCGCGCGGACTCGCTATGATTCAGAGAGTGGTGAACAATCCCGGACCGCTTAAAAATAAGACGGTTAGACTAAAGGAACGCGAAATGCCCCCGAACTTTTATCTGTCCGAGCCGGATAACATCATTGTATGCGGAAAGATAGACTGGATTGAGTATATTCCTGAAGATGACAGCGTACGTCTACTTGATTTCAAGACTGGGAGGAGTGAAGAAAAAGAGGATTCGCTTCAGCTTCCCATTTACCTGCTTCTTATGAACAACCTTCAGAAACGAAAGGTAACAGGAGCCTCGTATTGGTATTTGGACAAGGACGATGCACCCAAAGAGGTTACTCTACCTGAATACGAAAAAGCACATTCTGATGTCCTCTCAATAGCTCGCAAGGTAAAAGAGGCGCGCGAGAAAAAAGAGTTTCCTTGTCCAAAAGGTGAAAAAGGCTGCTATGCCTGTCTGCCATTTGAGAAAATCCTTCGGGGCGAAGCGGAGTATCTTGGCGTAGGGGAGTATAATCAGGAAATGTATGTGGTGAGATAGTACAGACCTGATACTTAAGACTTCAGTTCACTGTTTAATTTATATAAAGCATATGAAGAATACATATACCCAGCAGTTCCTAGGCTTTGTGAAAACACTCCCGTTAAATTTAGATAAGAAGGCATCTGAATTTAACTACACCAATCCTGTCTTGATACTTGCTGATGCGGTACTCTCAATGAACAGAAAATACGAGGCATTTGTTGTTCCGCGTATTAAGCACATAGAAAAGTCCAATATTGTTTCCCTGAATCAATTGAATACTATCATTACACAAGGTGGCATTGAGTCATTTGCCCATGTATGGAACTATAGTGATCCTAAACGGGTAGAAATTCTGCTAAAGCTCACACAAAGATTTCTGAAATTAAAAGAGCAGTACGGATTAAGTGATGATTTAGAAACGTTGCATAAGTGGGGGAAGGAAGCGAAACCAAAAGAATGGGTAATGTTTGGGGTAAAAGGAATTGCTTTTACCACGTTTCAATATTTACGCATATTATGTGGTGGTAATACTATCAAACCCGATATCCATATCAAAAGGGCATTCTTGGAAGCAGTCGGGAAGAATAGACCGTTAGAAGAGATTGTAGAAGTTATTGAGGAAACTGCAACATATATGAATCTGCAAGCAAAACAACTGGATTATGCATTATGGAGTTTTTATTCAAAAAAATAAATTAGTTTTACATTATGTAAATCAGTACAGGCAGTGTTTAATCGGCATTTTCCCTGTCCGATTTCAATATCACAATTAGTATATGAATTCCGAAAAATTTCAGGAGGAATATAAGAAGCTCAACGCTAAACAAAAGGAGGCGGTGGACGCTATTGATGACCCTGTAATGGTTATTGCCGGTCCTGGTACCGGAAAGACCCGCATCCTGGTCTTGCGTATAGCAAAAATCTTACTTAGCGGGAATGGAACTCCCGCATCGGGAATCTTGTGTTTGACGTTTACGGAAGCGGGAGCGGATGAGATGAAGAGAAGACTCCGAGAAATTATTGGCGTGACAGCAGAAGAAATCCATGTCCATACCTACCATGGATTTGCGGGTTCCATTATCGCGGAGTTCCCCGAGCATTTTCCGCATCTTTCACGCACGAAACAGATAACTGAAATTGAGGCGGAAACTATTGTCCGGATGTTGCTCAAGGAAAAGAAATTCAGCAAACTGCGTCCCGCAGGAGAACCGGATTTTTATGTTGGGAAAATTCTCAACACCATCAAAGAGGCCAAGAGGGAAGCATGGACCCCCAAGGCTATGCGGGAGTTTGCAAAAAAAGAAAGCGAACGGATAAAGAATGACGAGAGTTCACTTTCTTCGCGTGGTAAGACCAAAGGGATGCTCAAAGGAACCGCGCTGGAGCGTATTGAAAAATGCGAACGAACAATTCTTTTTTCGGATGTCTACGAAGCTTACGAGGCGAAGAAAAAGGAAGAGAAGAAAATGGACTTTGACGACCTTATTAGTGAGCTTTTGAGAGCTTTTCTCAAGGACAAAACTCTTCTTCAGATACTTCAGGAGAGGTTTCTCTATATTCTTGTTGACGAACATCAGGATACCAATGATTCGCAAAATATCCTTATTCGTACCATTGCGGACTTTTATGATAGTCCGAATCTTTTTGTAGTTGGCGACGAGAAGCAGGCTATATTTAGGTTTCAAGGTGCATCGGTACAGAACTTTCTGAATTTTCGGAGCATTTGGCCAAAAATGAAAGAAGTGAGACTTGAAGAGAACTTCCGTTCACACCAAGACATTTTGGATGCAAGTTTCTCAATGATAGAAAATAATTATGCGGAAGGTGAACATAAAAACCTGCGGGTAAAACTTTTGGCGAAGGGTAACGAGAAACAGAGACCGATTGATGTCGTAACGGCAGGGAATACCGAAGCATCAGATAAGTACCTTGTGGAGAAACTTCGGGAAATCGTAGTGGGACATCCAAAAGAAACGGTGGCGATTATCCTCCGGAAAAACAAAGACGTAGAGCACATTCTTTCGCTTCTTGGGGCAAACGGCATATCGGCGCAGGCAGAAAGAGGAGTTGATATGTTTTCGCACCCGCTCGGTTTACTTTATTTTGACTTAATTGACTATTTGTCGCACCCCGAAAAGGTTGAAGCGTTGGCCAAGACGATTGCGGGAGGGCTTTGGAATCTTAGTTTTGCTCAAAAGACCTTACTCATTCGCGCGATACGAAGCGGGAATGTCAGAGATATTACGGAGGAAAGTACGAACATCGGGAAATTACAGAGGGACATTACCAAAGCCGGAGCAATTACCTTTCTTGTGCTTGCGGGGAAACTGTCGGGGCTTGACAACATTGCAGCGAGAAATCCTCTTTCGGCTGAGGTGTGGCGGTCAATCATTTCCTTGGCGCAAGATTTGGCGGAGCAGAGTGAGATTCAATCCCCAACTGAACTTATAGAAGTACTCCTTGCGCACCGGAAATCGGCAGAAAAGAAAAGCCTTAAGATTTCTATAGGACAACCGGATTCGCGGATTCATGTTATGACCGCTCATGGCTCAAAAGGGCTTGAATATGATTATGTTTTTTTGCCTTACGCAACAAAAGAAGCGTGGCTTTCTCATCGGCGCGGTACTTCTTTTGTCTTACCGAGAGAAAAAGGCGATGAGGACGAAATCCGCGATGCGAGACGGCTTTTCTATGTAGCACTTACCAGGGCAAGAAAGCATGTGACTATTCTTGTCGGTTTGAAGGATAATGTAAAGAAAGAATTTTCCCCGCTTCGTTTTATAGAGGAACTTAACGCGGAATCGGTCGCACATATAGACGTGCCGGCCGTTTACGAAAATGTTTCGGCAAAGATTGCTGGTGATAGTGAAAAGGCGCAGGAGACGGAGATTTTGAATTATACCAAGAGTCTCCTCCTCAAATCCGGGCTTTCGGTAACCGCGCTTAATCACTTTGTAGAGTGCCCGAGCAGATTTTTTTATAAAAGTATTTTAAAACTTCCGGAAGCGCCGAATCCCAACTCTGAAAAGGGAAATGCGATGCACGAAGCACTTTCATATGTTTGGCGTCTGGAAAGCAAGAGTGAGGAAGCGATTATCAAGAATATAGAAAGCTCTGTAAAAGCGTACTTTAATCGGTCACTCCTCCCTCTTTCCGAAAAGGAGGTTGCAGTGGAAGAGCTTTGTGTAAACGCGCCAAAGGTTGCTAGAGCACTTCTTCCACTCTTTTCAATACAGGGCAAGGTGGCCACAGAAATATCGATCAAAACCGTGTATACAGGGAGATACGAGAAACACGACATTGTCCTGCCTCTTCATGGCACACTGGATGCAGTGGTGGATGGGGAGGGTAAAACGCTCGTTTTTGACTATAAGACCAAGGAAGCTATGAGTGTGAATGCGATAAAAGGTGAGACAAAGAATGATGATGGAAATTATTTTCGCCAGCTTGTTTTCTATAAGATTCTGCTTGAAGGGGCCCCCGGGTATAAAAACAAAGTGATAGAACCAGCCCTCGTTTTTATCAAACCGGACTCAAAAGGAAGATGCCCGATTATTTCGCTTCCCATACTAAGAGAGGACGAGGAGAAGGTGAAAAAAGAAATTCAATCGCTCGTTGATGCCGTCTGGTCGGGCCGCATTGTGACCGAGCTTTGCGCCGAGCCGGAGTGCGAATGGTGCAAGCTGAAGAATCTTACAATGTCGTAATCTTTTGAACCCTAGCGCACCTTTCTCTTTTCTTTAGCAAATAGCTACGATCGTAGTTATTTGCTAAACTAAAGGAATGAGAGAGACAATTGCTAGAAAGAGGTTATTTCGAAGGAGGAAAAAGAAACTCGGAGCAATTCAGCAAAAAATACTCCTGCTCCTCCTGGGAGGGTTTGCTTTGTCATGCTCCCGCTCTCCAAGTAAGACGTTGCAGATTATCCGCGGAATGCACGAAACATGGAAAGATATAGATAAACAGGTGGCCGATCGGGCTATTCAAGCATTATATGAATCTAATTTATTAGAGCAAAAAGAAAATGACGATGGTACGCTTACCTTGGTGCTGAGTGAAAACGGTAGAAAGAGAGCACTAACATATCAAACCAGGAATATGAAAATTCCCAGATCAAACATATGGGATAAGAAATGGTGGATTGTCCTTTTTGATATTCCTGAAGACGAAAGAGAGGCTCGGGATGCCCTACGGGATCATTTAGCGTATATGGGATTTTTCTGTCTTCAAAAATCAGTATGGGTGCACCCCTTTAATTGCAAGAATGAGATTGATTTTATTGTCGAATCGCTTGCCATCAAGAAATATACGCGTCTCATAATTGCAGAGCATATCGATAATGAAGACCATATCAAGCGTTTTTTTAAGCTTGATTAAACTAAGCTTAATTTAGTAAATAACTACGATCGTAGTTATTTACTAAAAAGCAGAAGAAGGGAGAAAAAATAACACGACAGAGGTCTATTTCAAAAGTGCGTCCACCGTCGCTTTGATACTTTGATACGGGAGGGCGCCGTTGAGGCCGACGCGAAGGCCATCAAGCGAGAAGTTTACGGGAAGGTCGCCATTTTGGTCTCTGAACTGCTCCATATGGGCAAGAATCGCCTCTCGCCTCTTGGCTGATATCGGAGTCTTAAGCACCAAGACGCTGTGGGGGGTACCTTGCACGCCTGCGGCGATTCCGTCATCAAAGTCGCTCTTCACGCGCGCTTGTTGTCGTCCACTTGAGAGGCAGTCCATAAAGAGCTTTTCATTCAGCCCGACATCGGTCGCCATACGTGGGAGATTTGACGAGTCAAGGCTGTCATTTGAATTGGTAAGCGTGTACAGTCGGTCGGTGTACTCCCAGAATTTCTCGTTACCACCAAGCTCCGCTGCGCATTCAAGGGCTTCGGCTTCTTTCGGCGCTTTTGAGTGGAGTTGCACAATCGGATACTGTCGGTATACCCACGCCACTTTTCCCGATTTGCCATACTCACTGATGAGCTGCTGCATCACGGTGTGAAAACGTTTGCAGAAAGGACATTCAGTGTCGGAAAATTCCACAAACATAATATCCGCGTCGGGATTGCCGCGGATATGGTCGCGCGCCGCGTCAACAGGCCGAAGCGTGATGGCATTAAGAGCGGGAGGCGGCTGAACCGCCACCGGCTTATCCGGTTGTGAGTCCGTCTTTCCACTCCCGCGGAGAAATATCGCGCCGGCTATGAGAATGCCGGCGATAACGATGGCCATCGGGAGGTTTAAGTGGTTGTTTTTGGAGTCCATAGATTAAAGATTTAGGATTAAAGATGTAAGTAGGGCAACCGACTTACTTTAATCTTAAATCTTACAACTTACAACTGTCTAAAATGGCAGGGTATGCGTCAGAACCGTCTCGTTTTTCATCTCCCATGTTGACGTATCAAGCGGGAGTTCACGGAGCATCTTGCCGTCGGGATATTTCACCTTACCGTGTTTGAGCGCGTGGTCGTAAATCGCTTTCGTAATCCGTACATCATCAAGACAGTATTCCACCACTTTCTGCTTTTCTCCCTGCCGCCACCACACGTTCGCCATCGCTCCGTTTGCTATCTTGTGGTCTCCCACAGTCGCGCTGGCGACGTGGTCAAGTTTAATGCGCCGTCCCAAGACCTTCTGTATCTCTTTCATCAAATCAAGACTTTTGATTTTCGTGAGGTCGCCCGAATAGTATTTATTCAAAAGCGGTATATCAAAATGGTCGCTGTTGTAGCCGATAAGCATATCGGCCTTTTCCAGAATCGGCCACAGCTTTGAGAGGTCTTCCTCAAAGTAGCTACTGTACTTGTCGGTTTCGGAGTCGTGAATACACACGCACGCTATGGTGAGTGACGCAGGGTCGTTTGACCCCGTGTCAGTGAAGAAGTTTTGGGTTTCTATGTCAAAGGTTATTTTATGCATAACTATAATGCGAATACTGCAAATGAAGAATGCAAATGCTGCAAATAAGACTCGGTAATTCGCGGCATTCGCATATCAATTCGCGGCATTCGCATTATGAATGAATTGAGCGATGTTGCCTTCCGTCAGTACCGCTTCTTTACCCGTGCCTAGGTTTTTTACTTTGATTTGCCCAGACGTCTTTTCAATCTCGCCGATGACGGCGAAGAAAGGGATGCGAGCACGGTCGGCATTTTTGATTTTGGTGGCGATTTTCCCGTCGCTGTAATCCACGACAACTCGCGTGCCGTCTCGGCGCAGTATCTGGGCAAGGTCGTTCACGTATTCTGTGTATTCTCTTTCCATCGCGGAAAGATACAGTTCTGCCGGAGGCGGGAGTACTTTGGGGAGAAGGTCGTACGTCTGGAGCACATCACGGATGGTAACGTCGCCCATCGCGAAGCCCACCGTCGGGACTCGTTCCACCCCGAAGGTATCCAAGAGATTGTCATAGCGCCCTCCTCCGAAGAGCGAGCGGATATTGCCGGGATGCTTGTCAAACACTTCAAAGACGATGCCGGTGTAATAATCAAACCCGCGCATCAGCGTCTGGTCAAAAACAACATTGGTGATACCAAGGGCACTCAGCGCCTCCGTCAATACCTTGAGTTCGGCAAGTGCCGTCTCAAGCTCCTTTTCTTTCGGAAGATGGGAAATAAATTCCTCAAAGTTTTTTGAATCAAGCAAGGTAAGGAGGAGCGCGTCTTTTTCACCGAGGTGTTCAGAGAGGACAGCGGAAAACGCCTCCTTTTCCATCTTGGCGCGGCGGTCAATGAGCCCCGCGGTTTTTCTCGCAGCTTCGCCGGATTGCCCAAGAAGCGTGCCGATAATGTAGTTCATTACTTTCCGGCTGTTTATTCGGATTTCAAAACTCTTATCATCCATCCCAAACCCGCGCATAATTTCATACGCGACCGTGATGGCTTCCGTTTCCCCCTCTATACCGGCGATACCGAAGATATCCACGTTAAGTTGATAGTGTTCTCGCAGGCGTCCTTTCTGCGGGCGTTCGTACCGGAACATATTTCCGATGGAATACCAGCGGACGGGGAAGTACAGCGTCTTTCGCTTCGCGGCAATCATGCGCGCGACGGTAGGCGTCATTTCAGGTCGGAGTGTTACCTCACGTTCGCCGCGGTCCGTGAAGGTGTAGGTCTGCTCATTCACTATTTCTTCGCTGGTTTTGCTCTTATACAGCTCCGACGGTTCAAGCGGGGAAGCGTTATATTCTTCAAACCCAAAACGTTCCACGGCAACGCGGCACGCCTTCCAGATATGATTCTGTACCGCCCAGTCTTCGGGATAGAAATCCCGTACGCCTTTATAGGGTTCGGTGGAGACCCTCTTTCGTTCAGTGTCTGACATGCGTTCATTCTAAGGGAAAACTGAAGCTTCCACAAGAAGCTCCGGGGTTGCGAATCCTTACCGATTTGTTATAGTACCTACGTCTTTTTTCTCAAGGAGGCTTGCCCGAATCCGCCTGAGGCGGAAACGGGTGAACCGGAAGGTGTAGCCGGATTGAGAAGTGGGTCCCGCCTTCGTTCGCACCGCGAACGACGGCGTGGCAAGGTCGGAAGACTCTTATAAGGATAGTATTTCTCAATACATGGCAACCAAGCTTTACGTCGGCAACCTGTCGTACAACACAACGAACGACAGTTTGAAGGACGCCTTTGCTCAGGCTGGAGTAGTCGTATCCGCAACCGTGCTCACCGACAGGATGAGCGGCCGCTCACGCGGTTTCGGTTTCGTGGAAATGGAAGAGGCCGATGCGGCCAAAGCAATTGAAATGTGGAACGGCAAAGACCTTGACGGAAGGAAACTTCGCGTCAACGAGGCACGGCCGATGGCCGAGCGCCCTCCTCGTCGTTTCGACAGCCGAAGCGGCGGTTCTGACCGCGGTAGCGACGACCGAAGAAGCTTTTAGTTTTCGCCCACGGTAATCCGTGGTTGCGAAAATTAAACCCCGCACTGATTTTGCCCCTGTTTCCGTGTAAATTCTGCAAAGTGCACTATCTCACGAAAGCAAAGCATAGCGCGTGGCCGAATAGGCCTTCCCTTGATGGGCGAAGCGCTATGCCGTAAGACAACTACGCAAAATCAGTGCTGGGGTTCGCTTCAGAAAAAGAAAAACATCCGCCGGAGAGGCGGATGTTTTTCTTTTGAGTAGTTAGCTCACTTCTTCCAACTTCACGATACCAATGAGTCCGAGGAGTATCGGCCAGAGGACACTCACAACCGGAGCAGATAGCATATTCATGGACTTGAGTAAGAACGTGAGGGCGAGGAGAATGATGAGAATCGGCACAAGATGGCGGAATCCCGATGAGACATTTCGCATATATATAGTGATCTATAGTTAAAGGTGGCGCAATGAACTCGACCTTTTGACCCCCACACCAATCCGTTGCGAATTGGTGTGGGGGTGTACCGTTCCCTTGCCGTAGCAAGGTTTCGGTGTATTTGCTTTATTATCGCATGCGCTATGCGCGTAGCAAAGCGTGTGGTGTGGACAAGCGACTTGCGTAGCAAGTCGTCCTCACGAAAGTGAGGACCCAGTTTTGAGCGTCCCCACGAAAGCGGGGACCCAGAAGAAAGAAATTCCGGACCCCGCATCAAGTCTACGACTTCTCCGCAGTCTACGACTATTTCACTACTGCTCCGGTGCGGGGCGCATCTGTGACAAAGTCGTCACAGATGCGGTTGCAGTAGAAGGAAAAGGTGGGTACTATTGAGCGTAAGGCAAAGACTAAACGCCTCATTTTGTATGCTTCTGGATGACGAAAAAACGAAGAAGGACCTTATCGCGAGTATGTCGGATGAAGAGCTCTTGGAGCGCTCATTCAACAATCCTCACCTTTTTGAAAAGCTTCTGGAACGGTATGAAGTGGCCTTTTTGCGCAAGGCGTACTATATTTTGGGTACCAAAGAAGCGGCGCAAGACGCCGTGCAAGACGCGTTCGTGAAGATATATAAAAACGCGCGACGGTTCCAGCCACAGCCCGGTGCCGGATTTAAGTCGTGGGGGTACCGCATTCTCGTGAATACCTGCTACACCGCGTACAAAAAAACGAAAGGCGACGCGAACTTTCTTGCCGACCTTGACCCCGAATTTCAGGAATTAGTTGCAGACCGCGGAGCTAAAGAGCGCCGCGAACAAGAGCTCAATCGCGATGAAGTTGAATCACTTCTCCGAGAACTCTCCGAGGGACTTGCGGAACCTATGCGTCTGCACTTCATAGAAGGGAAGCCACACGCGGATGTCGCGAACATCATGGGTATTTCCGAAGGAGCCGTTCGCGCGCGCGT
>LCQF01000004.1:0-787 GCA_001004005.1 Parcubacteria group bacterium GW2011_GWA2_49_9 | reverse complement strand
AGTTTTCAGTCGCCGCGGTGTCGGGTACGAAACTGCAAACCAAACTGATGCTCCTCTCGCTCGGCATTGCCGGCTTTTTCGGCATTCGGCACCTTAAGAAAGCGGTACGGGCAGTGAGGGTGATACGCGAGAAAAAGACATCACCCGAGACTTTTAACCGTTGACTTTTAACTGTTAACAGTTAAAGGTTAATGGTAAACAGTTAGTTACTAAAGGTAGTGTCTTAACACCTCCTCCAGCTTTTTGATTTCGTCGTGAGACAGATGATGATTTTCCGGGCGCCTCTTGAGATAGTCTATGCCCTTCTCCATCTCCGAGGAGCTGATACCTGCTGACGGGCCACTTTCGTGCAGACTGCCGTAAAAGACATTCTCAATCTCATCTATTTCGTGGTTGGAAAACGAACCGCTTTCGCGGAGTTTGTACAACACCTTTTTGAACTCAAGTCGGTCTATGCGGGACATACTAACAGTATAAACTAATAACCCTTGACTGTTAACTGTTAACGGTTAAGAGTTAACGGTTAATGGCAAACGTATTACTTATAGACAAACCAAAAGGTATCACTTCTTTTGATTGCATCCGAATCTTGCGCAAAGAGCTTGGTATCCGAAAGATGGGACACGCGGGGACGCTTGACCCGATGGCGACAGGGCTGATGATAATCGGAGTCGGCGATGGTACGAAGAAGCTTCATGAGTTTTTGAAGTTGGATAAGACGTACGAGGCGGAAATATTGCTCGGCATCCGTACCGATACAGGAGACGTTACTGGCAATGTTGTAGAA
>LCQF01000003.1 GCA_001004005.1 Parcubacteria group bacterium GW2011_GWA2_49_9 | reverse complement strand
CAAGCGCATAGTGATGTGGGAGCTGTTTACTTTTATGCGGGAGATAAAAAAAGAGCGCGCGACAGTCGCTCTTTAGCTACGTGTCGCGCGTTCGCGTGGCCGTTTCTCGCGGCGGCTACCGTTTTTTCGGCGGAGGCGTTTAGGCGGTTGACTGCTCGCCGCCGCGCCGCCAGGCTGGGTGGGCGGGTACACCCGCGTCATACTTCCCGGCACACTGGTGAGGAACATCGGGCGTTTTACGGTGGTCAGCAGCTCGCGCGGCTGATGTGGAGGAGCGAAGTAGTCTTTTTTCATCCTCGTAAGTAAACCCTCATATATGCGAAAAGTCAAACGTTGCGCTCTCTTCAGGGAGAAGTACAATAGTGGAATGAACATACCCATCAAAAAACTGAAGAACGGCTTTTCGCTTCCCGAATTCGGATTGGGGACGTGGCAGATGGGCGGGCGTGAGGAGGCAGACAGCAAAAACGACGAAAAAGATATCGCGGGAATTCGCGCGGCGATTGAGGCGGGTATCACGCATATAGATACCGCTGAATCGTACGCCGAAGGACACGCGGAAGAACTGGTGGGGGAGGCGATACAGGGAATGAACCGAAAAAAACTTTTTATTACATCAAAAGTGTCGGGTTGGAATCAGGAGCACGAGAAGGTATTGCAATCATGTAAGACCAGTCTTAAACATTTACAGACGGACTACTTGGACCTTTACCTTTTGCATCAATTCCCGCCGGACTACCCGCTTCAGCACGCGGTGCGGGCGCTTGATAAGCTGATGGACGATGGACTGGTGAAGCATATCGGCGTGTCCAACTTCGGCGTCGAGCATTTGAAAGAGGCGCAAAGCTATACCAAGCACCGCATTGTCTGCAATCAGGTTCACTACAATCTGCAGGTGCGCGAAATAGAGCAAAAAGGACTCTTGAAATACTGCCAGAAGAATGATGTCCTCCTCGTCGCGTACCGTCCCGTCGGCAAAGGCAAGCTCCTTGAAGACGTTCCAAAGATTATAGAAGAGCTCTGTGTGAAGTATCAGAAAACTCCCGCGCAAATCGCGATTAACTGGCTCATCTCGCAAAAGGACGTCGTGACGCTCGCGAAGACGAGCGACCCCGCGCACCTCAAAGAAAATCTCGGAGCTATCGGCTGGTATCTCACCGAAGGGGACGTGGAGCTTTTGCGAAAAGAGTACCCCGACCAGATGTTTGTCTCAGATGTCACCCCGCTGGGGTAAAATATGACCAGTGCATTTCATCTTAATTCTCCCTTACTAAAGGGAGTACCCGTTAGGGGGAGGGATTTAAATCCTCCGGCTCGAAGATTCGCCACCTCCTTTAGAAAAGGAGGAATTAAACGCCACATACATAGGTTCTAATGGATATGAAAAACAATTCACGCATTATCGGCGGACATGTTTCTATTGCGGGCGGGTTTAAGGAAGCGCCGGCGCGGGCGGCGGCGATTGGAGGGAACGCGTTACAGATGTTTTCTGGCTCTCCGCGTGGGTGGAATCTACCGAAGGTAACTCCCGAGGAGGCGGGGGTCTATAAAGAAACCGCAAAGAAACTCGGCATCATTGCCGCCTATTTTCACGCATCATATCTCGTCAATCTTGCCGATGATGGGCCGAACGGAAAACATTCGGTTGATGCGCTGATTGCGGAGCTTACCGTGGCGGAAGCGCTCGGCGTGAAGGGAAGTATTATCCATTTGGGGTCGTTTAAGGAGGGGAGACCGAAGGAAAAGCAAAATCCCTCCACGCCGAAGACGGCGGTGCTCCCTTTAGGAAAGGGAGAATCCGAAACGCCGTCTTACGTCAAACATGAGCGATATCCGTTGCTTATCAAAAATATCAAAACGGTTTTGAAATCGGCTCCGAAGGACGTTTCCTTTATTATTGAAGATATGGGGATGTGGAAGATTGGCAGAAGTCTTGATGAAATCGCACAGATTGTGAAAGATGTGGACGACCCTCGGGTGAAAGTCTGTTTGGATACCTGTCATTTGCATGTCGCGGGGTACGATTTAAGTTCCAAAGAAAAACTGGATGATTTTCTCGCGATGTTTGACAAGACTATCGGTTTGGAACGGCTTGAAGTCTTTCATATCAATGACAGCCGTGATGAGTTCGGCAGTCTGCGGGACCGCCACGACAATATCGGGGAGGGGAAAGTGCCAAAATCGGTTTTCAAACTCGTGCTGAACCACCCGAAACTGAAGCATTTTCCGTTTCTCCTTGAAGTCCCCGGCTTTGACGATACGGGTCCGGACAAAAAGAATGTTGATATTTTGACGTCGTTCATTTTGTAGGAGTCAAACTCCTACAGATTTTATGAAAGAAAGAATAGACATCTCATTTGCTCCGGAAGAAACCTTCGATGTACCCCTGAAACAAAAGGAGGCTACTGTAGAAGCGGTTACAGCGCAAGGTCCGGATATGCCGCTACCTCCTACTAAGGAGGAACTCGCCGCGGCAAAAGAAACAAGAGCGAAGCAGGATAAAAATGCGTTAGAAAAGATCAGAACAGAACTTGGCATCTCCCTTCAACCCGCAGTGCCTTCTAATCTAGAAGAACGCCAGCAAGAAATGTCAGAGAATACTCCACGTCCGGAGTTGATTCGTCACCCGGATGAATCCCAATCCTCATTTCTGTTTCGTTCCGCCTCGGCAGTAACGGAGGCAATTCGGGCGGAACGAGGTGGAGATCTAACCTTTGACGCTCAACGTATAACTGAACGGGATTTATCGCCCAAGGCAAAGGAAATAATCGCGCAGGTGACGGTGGAAGCCCGTAAACACGCCACTGCGGAGAGGCAGATTGATAATAGCGGGACGCTACGTTCCATAGAACAATCCATCGGTGTCAATATAAAGGAGGCTACAACCGAAGGAGAATTTGAACGGACGGAGCGTGGGCGGAAGTTATTTGAGATTCAACCCGACAAGGGTTCTTCCGCAAAGCGTGAGACGTATTGGAATACGTTGTTTTTTCCCTACAATACCGAAGACACTCGGGCGCTTGCAAGAGAGATGTTTACCAACAAGACTATCGTACTCTTAGGGGGTGGTCAGGCACGGCTGAAAGAAGAAATGAGTACACACGGAATTACGCCGAAGGAGGTGCTTAATGTTGACCCATTCGTCAGTACACCGGAAGCAGGTGCCGACCCGGTTGTGCCGATGAGTGCCACCGACGAGAGACTACCGGAAACAGTACGGGAAAGAGGGGTAGAGAAGGCCGATGAAATCTGGGCGGAGTATTCCGTTCCCGCATACTTAAAAAATCCCGCGGAAATTACGTCACTTTTTCAAAACATTGCCGCCCTTCTCGCTGAAAATGGCTCTGCCAGAATTTGGCCGCTCGAAGTGAGTAATGGGAGCGAAGAGGATATCCAGTTACGGAAGAAGGCCTTAATGGAAGCAATAAAGCGTCTTGACGCGAGCGGCCAGTATGAGCTCACGAAATTTGATGCGGCCGGACGTGCGGGGATACTTCTTCGGAAGAGGGCAGACGAATCGCAAGAGAAGTAGTCGTGCGGTGGGAAATATAAAAGCAGGCTCAATTTTGCTATACTTACAGGAATTATTTTATTACTCAATTTCTATGTCAAGCAAAACTGATGAAGCGAAAAGGGTGCTCCAGCACGATAAGCAACGACTCGGCGAACTTGAGCGCGAGGCCGAGCAACTGAAACACCAACTAGAGGCCAAAGAGAGAGAAGTTAAGGCGCGAGAAAGTGCCATTGCGAGTGGCGAGCGAAAGGTTGAGGAGGCACAGCAAGAAGAGCATACGGCTGAACGGCACAAGCAAGAGGAAGAGAGCCGGAAGAAAGAAGCGGCAAAACCCAAAGAGGGATTGGGAAAGGTTTTTGACCGGCTGTAGCACGATAAAGTAATAAAGGTACATACCAGCGTGTTGCAGTAACATACAGAGCTATTCTGGGCCGTTTGCAACGGCTAAACGAGTGTAGCCGTTGAAATAGAGAGAAAAAATCCTCCGGCCTTCGGCCACCTCCTTTAAAAAAGGAGGAATTAAGCACCAACCTATGAACCTAGACCAGTGGATTGTGTTTTATGCAAATCAAATAGGAGGACTTGCCACGTGGATTGACCCCGTCGTTGTCTTTTTCGCGCAGTATTTTCCGTATGTGGTGGTACTCTCGTTTGCTGTTTTTGTTGCACTTGTTTCCCAGAAAGAGAACACCCCCCGAACACCCCTCCCCGTCGGAGACGGCGCAGTCTACGACTATTCCAGGACTCCCCTTGCTAGGGGAGATAGGGAGAATAAGAGGGGAGGAGGAAGAGTAAGACTCATCGCTGAAGGAATCGGGGCGGCGCTTATCGCGCGGGGGTTTGTGGAAGTATTCCGATTCTTTATGCACCGCCCGCGGCCGTTCGTCGCCGAACCCGCGATCATCTCGCTCCTTAACGAAACCAGCTATTCGTTTCCATCCGGCCACGCTACCTTCTTCTTCGCGCTTTCCACTGTTGTCTATGTATATAACAAGCGTTGGGGTGTGTGGTTTTTCATTGCGAGTACGGTTATCGGCTTCGCGCGCATAATGGCGGGAGTGCATTACCTTACTGATATCATCGGCGGAGCGGTACTCGGTATTGTGGTAGGGTTTGCGGTGCAGAGGTTTTTGAGAAGAAAATCCTCCGACCAGCCGTAGTTTGCGGCAAACTACGGCTGGTCCCCTCCTTTAAAAAAGGAGGAATTAAGACTACCCCCTCTCAATCTCCCCCTTGGAAAGGGGGAGAGGAAAAGAATAGACATCTTGCTTCTCGTACGTTAGTGTACGGATAGGCAAGCACAACCGCTTTCCACAACGAAAGATGACTAATGAATAAATACGCACTTCTCTCGGTTTCGGACAAAACCAACCTGAAACTCATCGCGCTCGCACTGCTTAGATGGGGCTACATTCTGCTCTCAACCGGTGGGACTGCCAAAGCCCTGCGGGAAATGGGTATTGCTGTTACCGACGTCGGCGCCCACACTGGCTTCCCCGAGATGCTGGATGGACGGGTGAAGATCCTGCACCCAAAGATTTTCGGCGGCATTCTCTATATCCGAGGAAATGACGCGCACCAGACGGTGGTGGCGGAACACGGCATCGGGCCGATAGATTTCGTCATCGGCAACCTTTATCCGTTTGAACAAACCGTCGCGAATCCGCATTGCACGGTCCCCGACGCGGTTGGAAACATTGATATCGGTGGACCGTCCGGACTCCGCGCGGCGGCGAAAAATCACGAATCGGTGACAGTCGTGGTGGACCCCGCTGATTACGAAGCGGTTGCCGAAGAACTTGATAGCAATAACGGCGCAACTACGCCCGCCCTTCGTGTACGACTTGCTCGGAAGGTGTTTCGGAAGACGTCCGAGTATGACCTTGCCATCGCGAACTGGATGGATGAGCACGGGCCGGAATTGGTTGA
This sequence comes from Parcubacteria group bacterium GW2011_GWA2_49_9, assembly GCA_001004005.1. Lineage (GTDB taxonomy): Bacteria > Patescibacteriota > Minisyncoccia > Phycocordibacterales > UBA10002 > UBA10002. Next base: position 24,327 of record LCQF01000003.1, on the reverse strand, counting down.
CGCAGCCGCGTAATTTCCAACGCTGCGCGGGTACGGACAGGAACACGGGTTCCTGTCCCTTTTTCTTTGCTTTTTTGCGGGTGATGCGATACGCTTTTCAGATAATGAAAAAAGTACTCATACTCGGATTGCTCCTCTTGGTCATCCCGTTCGTCACCTCGGGACTGGGGGAATATAACCCGCAAAGCGCGGGGGCGGGGAATCCGGAACTCCATATCAAACCCGACGGTTCCATTACCATCAAAAGCGCGAGGATAGAACAGATTGCGGGCACCACCTTTTATATTGTCGCCAAATGGGGGTCGCTTCCTTTCAGTTTTACGATGAAGACCGACGAGAGAACATCCGTTACCAAGCGCTATGGCGGGAGCGCGGCTGTTACAGCGATGAAACAAGGTGATTATATAGACGTGGAAGGGCAGTTTTTCGTCGGGTCTGATTTCTTCGGCGTGGACGCTATTAAAATCAAAGACTGGCTGCTTCAGGAAGAGTCTGGCACGTTCGCCGGAGTCATTACCGAAGTAAACGCAAATCAAACGTTTACGCTTCGTACGACCGCCCGCCAGCTTATCACCGTGAAGCTTAGCGCGAGTGCAGACATTAAAAAGGGAGTCATAACTATACCTTTTGAACGTCTGCGGAAAGGCGACGCCGTACCGTTCATCTCGGGTGTGTATGACTATTCGCGCAATACGCTCACCGCCGACACCGTCAACATCTATCAGACCAAAACCGATTTCCTCCCGCGTAATTTTGAAGGAACGCTTAAACAAATCGTGTCGGGAACTATCCCCGCGACGCTTATCGTGACGGTTGCCGGCTCCGATTATACCGTCAAGATTTCGGACAAAACGCTTATTATGAAGAAAAACCGCACCTCCGCGCAACTCGCGCGTTTCGTCGTCAAAGACACGGTGCGTTTCTACGGTGGGGTGCGGGAAGAAGAGAAAACGCTTTCCGACTCGCTCATCGTGGACGCGGAAGTGGTGCGGAATCTCAACCTCTAGAGATTGCGCACAGGCGTGGCAAAATGCTTTGTTGTCTTTTTGACGTATCTGAAGTACAGTGTCCGACAAGCAGGAGTTCGGGGCCTTTCCATAGGCGTTCTTGGCGGTAACTTGCCGGTGGCTTTAGGAGTTGGACAACAACTCTGTGCATTGCCACAGGCTTTTTCTTTGTACGCTCTTGCGGGAAGTGTCACTGCCGTGGTCTAACCTTTTTCCCCAGCCTTTTTTCCACTTGTAAATTGTTTTTGAGTGCTAGAATGTGTGAACACGGGAGCGACACGGACGAAGAACACAGAACCGACACGGAACAGTTCCGATTCAGTTCCGTGTTGGCGGCGTTCAGTGTCAGTTCCGTGGTTTTTATGGAGATTTACATCAAAAAACGAGATGGGACGCGCGAGCCGTATAACGCTGACCGGATTAACCGGTCTATTGAACGCGCCTGCCACGGACTCTCCGACCCTATCTCAATGGTGACGCAAATCGCGACGGAAACCAGACTCACACTCTATGACGGCATCACGACCGAAGAGATGGACCAAGCGACCATCAACGCGGCGGTACAAAACATTAAAGAGGATATTGAATACGACCGCGTCGCCACACGTCTTCTCTTGAAGACGGTCTATAGGAGGGTGGTGGGTGAGTTTGAGAACAAAGAAGAAACACTGGAGAAGATGCATCGCGACGGCTTCATCCGCTTTGTGACCGAGGGTGTCGCGGAGGGGCTCTTGGACGCGCGTATGAAGGAGAAGTACAATCTTGAACGGTTGGCCGACTGCCTTGATTTGGAGCGCGACGAACTTTTTGAATACGCCGGACTCTCCTCGCTTCTTAACCGGTACGCGGTGAAGGACAAAGAACAGCAACCGCGGGAAACGCCGCAGTATTTCTTTATGCGTATCGCGATGGGACTCGCGTACAACGAGCAGGACCCGAACGCGTGGGCGAAGAAATTCTACGACAAGATGTCGCGTCTTGAATACGTGGCCGGAGGTTCCACCAACATTCACGCCGGCACGCCGCGTCCCGCGCTCTCCAACTGCTTCCTCCTTGAAATCCACGATGACATTGAGCATATCGCGAAATCAGTCGCGGATGTGATTAAGCTTTCCAAAGCATCGGGCGGTATCGGAGCGTCCATCACGAAACTTCGCGCCGCCGGCTCACCGCTTTCCTCAAACAATACGACCTCTAGCGGTCCCACGCCGTTCGCCAAGATTATTGACACCGCCATCCGCGCCGTCCAGCGTGGCGGGAAGAAAAAAGGTGCTCTCTGTTTCTATATGGAGAATTGGCACTACGATTTTCCCGAATTTTTGGACTGGAAGCACAACGCCGGAGACGACTACCTGCGTATGCGTACCGCGAACACCGCTGTCTTTCTTTCCGATGAATTTATGCGCCGTGTCGCGTCAAATTCGGATTGGTATATGTTTGACCCGAAAGAAGTCGCCGACCTTAACGAGCTCTATGGTGACCGCTTCGTGAAGCGGTATAACGAGTATGTCGCTCTGGCTGAAGCGGGGAAACTTCGTATTTTCAAGAAAGTGCCCGCGCGCGAGCAGTTCCGCCAGATGTTGGTTTCGCTCCAGACGACGTCGCACCCGTGGCTCACGTGGAAAGACGCGATTAATCTCCGCGCCCTCAACAACAATACCGGCACGATTCATATGAGTAACCTCTGCACCGAGATTTGCTTGCCGCAGGACAAGGACAATATCGCGGTCTGCAATCTCGCCTCCATCAACCTCGCCACCCACGTCCACAACAAGGAAATCAGCTGGAGCCGGCTTGAATCCTCCGTCCGCTTCGCTGTCCGTCAGCTGGATAACCTCATTGATATCAACGTGCTCCCCGTGAAAGAGGCGGAAGCGGGGGACAAAGAGAACCGCGCCATCGGTCTCGGTGTCATGGGCTTTACCGATACGCTTGAGAAGCTCGGTATCGCGTACGATAGCGACTTCGCGGCCGACTTTGCCGACCGGATTTTTGAATTCATCAGCTATATGGCGATTGATGAGAGCGCGAGTCTCGCGCAGGAGCGCGGTTCCTACAGTCACTTCCAAGGGTCAGGCTGGTCACGAGGGAAGGTGCCGATTGACACGCTCCTGCGACTTGAGCGTGACCGAGGACTTCCGCTCACCGTTATGAAAGAGAGCCGTCATAGGGGACTCAATTGGGACGTGCTCCGCGAGAAGGTGAAAAAAGGTATGCGTAACGCGACACTGATGGCCGTCGCCCCCAACGCGAACATCGGGCTTGTCGCCGGTACGACGCCGGGGATTGACCCACGCTTCGCGCAGGTGTTTTCACGCAACAAGATTTCCGGCAAGTATTTGGATATCAACCACAATCTCGTCTTGGACCTCAAGAATATGGGACTGTGGGAAAAAGTGCGCGATGAAATCATAGAAGCGCAGGGCGATATTGAGCATATTTCCGATATCCCCGAGCACATCAAGAAAATCTACAAGACGTCCTTTACGACTTCACCACTCGCGTTTATTGAAGTCGCTGCGCGCGCGCAGAAATGGGTAGACCAAGCACTGTCCCGCAATATGTATCTGGAGACGCGTGATATTGAAGAGACGATGAAGATTTACCAAACGGCGTGGGAGAAGGGAGTGAAGACCACCTACTATCTCCACATGAAGCCGAGACACACGGCGGAGCAATCCACGGTACACGTCAACAAAGCGGAGAAAATGGGCAAGCTCGGCTTCGCGGCGGCATTTATGAGGAAGCCGGAAGCAGCGCCCGCTTCGTCTGGAGGGATTACCAAACTCCAGCCGCCGCTTTTGACTCCATCCCCCTTACCAAAGGGTGAGACGCGAATACTTGGAGCGTCGCAAGACCTTGAGCGACCGTCTTCGGACGCGAAAGGTGTACAGCTCCGGTACGGAAGGCCCGATGCGGCGAGGGCGGGGGTTGTTGACAACCCTCCTGCCGAAGACGGCAGTGCTCCCTTTACTAAGGGAGATTTCCCGATGGCGAGAAGTTTCTCGCCGATGCAGGCGGAAATGCCATCTCCGGTGCGGGTGGAAGTACGGGAAGCCGTCGCGGTTGTCGCTTCAGCAATGACTGTGTCAGAAGACGCTGTTTCAGAGGACGTTGGGGTTTCGTCTCAAACTAAGACAGAAGGTACCCGTCCTACGCTTACCGTTGAACAAGTCCTTGCGCGCGCGAATGAAATGGAAAAAGCTATGGCGGGGCGGAGTGGCCGTGGTTTCGGTGGAGTCGCTCTTGGTCCCACCTCGGCAGGACCCGAAGACCCGCAGGACCAGTTCATCTGCGACTCATGCCAGTAGGCACGAGCGCAATTTCTAATTTCTAATTCACCTAATTTCTAATAAAATTCCAAAAGCCAGTTTTTACCATTACCTTAAGTGAATATGACAGAGAAATATACATCTGACCCAAAGTTGGACAATCCTCCCAAAGGCACAATTGAGCAGATCTTAGAGGGAAATTCGGAAATAAGATTTCTTAGCGATTCTCTAGATACTCGGGACACCTTTGAAGGGAAATGGCAAGGACGAGCTTACCTTTATGAGGTCAAAATGCGGGACGGAAAGGTATGGAATCTGACGGTTTGGTTTCCCGCTACGATTGCTCCTGACCCATATAAAAAGAAACCGAAAATGCAGATTACCATTCTTACAAATCAAGGAGAAATGCCTCTTTCTGCGAATCAAGAAACTTTGGATAGAGTGTATAAAGCAATTAGAAAAACTGGTTAAATAAGCTCTCAAGAGTTCCACACTACCTGTTCATTCACGTTTATTTTATTAGGTGTTACTTGTCCCAACGCAGTTTAGGGATTAGACAATTAGGTAATTAGAAATTTCTATGGCTCTCATTGGCAAAGCACAACCTGAAGACATGAACCTGCACCCCATACGCTACCAGTGGGCGTATGATTTGTACCAGCAGGCGGTGCGGAACACATGGTTCCCGCATGAAATCGCGCTGAAAGAAGACTTGGACGATTGGCAGAAGATGACCGAAGACGAACGGCACGCGGTGAAATTCCTGATGGCCTTTTTCAATCCCGCCGAGCTTATCGTGAACCGCTCCATCGCGCTCGGCTGGTACCCGTATCTCAAAGCGCCCGAATGCCATCTCTACCTCGCGAAACAGATGTGGGAAGAAGCGAATCACTGCGTCGCATTTGAGTATGTCTTGCAGACCTTTCCGCTTGACCGCGAGAAAGTGTTTGGCATTCACCTTGAACTTCCCTCAATGAAGGCGAAAGAAGCCTACATTATCAAGTACCTCAAACGCATGACCGAAATGGTCCTCCCTATTGAAACGGCGGAAGGGAAGAAAGATTTCATCCGAAATCTGGTGGCCACGAATATCGTGATGGAGGGCATCTGGTTCTACTCCGGCTTTATGGTCGCGCTCTCGTTCCGCCAACGCAACCAGCTCCGCAACTTCGGCTCAATGATTACCTGGGTACTACGGGACGAGTCGCTCCACCTCAAGTTCGGTATGACGCTCATCCACACCGCGCTTGAAGAAAACGCGGAACTGCTCACTCCGGAATTCGCCAACGAAATCCGCGACATTATCGTGGAGGGTGTGGAGCTTGAAGCCGCGTACAACAAAGACCTGTTCCCGCGCGGTATCCTCGGCCTCAATGCCGACTACGTGAACCAATATGTGCAGTACGTCACTGACCGCCGGCTTGAAGAGCTCGGCCTTCCGAAACACTACAACGCGAAGAATCCGGCAAAATGGATGAGCACCGCGACCGACGTCTTTGAACTTGTGAACTTCTTTGAAGCGCAAAATACTTCGTATGAAGTAGATGGCCACGCTTCGGAGAAAAAAGCCGAAGCTCCGAAAGAACCGGCAGGGGAGTAAAAATCCTTAGTCTACGACTACTACGCTGCTGCTCCATAATCCTTTATCTTTGATCTTTAACTTCTTAATTCCTCCTTTGTAAAAGGAGGTGCCCGTTAGGGCGGAGGATTTCCTCCCCTCCTTTCCAAGGAGGGGATTGAGGGGTGGTGGTATTTTCAAGTCTCATCATTGACTGACGGGGCTTTTTGTGATACAAAGGAATGAACAACCCGCTCTTTACAGTTGAAAGTCTTGCAGACGAGTGTCTGCAGTTTTTCTCGGCATTGAGTGGGAGAAACCATTGGAAACATGAAAAAAGTACACATTATAGTTGTTGGCGGAATCCCAGAAGGGAACATTGACGATCAAAAGAATGGAAGTCTCGACGGGCCGTCGCTCACTGCCCAATACGTGGAAAGAGCATTGCCTGAACTCAAGCCAGAAATCAACGTTGTCGGCAGGCGGGACAGTCGACGACTAAGGCCGGTTGATCGTCAAAACGTTGCGTTTGCAGTTAAACAAACCCATCAGCGTGTTGAAGCTATCGTCGTTATTCACGGTGGCTCGCAGGCGGATGAAACTGCAAAGGAAATCCTGGAAGCAGTTCCAGACCTTCAAACCCCGGTCTTCTTTATGACCGGCAGCGCCCCATTTGACCAGGCCTTTTCAAGCGCACCGTGCCTCCTCGGTTTGGCCTTTGAACGGAGCGTCTCGTACCGGCCTGGTATCTATCGGAACACGCTCAAAGAAGCCAAGCCGTTCTAACGACGGGCTGAGTGTGGTTTCTAAATAGTTTGAGTTTAGTTCAGGCCTCCTGGGTTTTCCTCGGCGGCCTTTTTTATTGCACCGAATTATACCAAGTGCTGCCTATCGGCGGCACTTGGTATAATTGTAAATTGTTCCACCTTCGCAGGTAACACGATAGGCGCTACTTGCGAAGATTGACAGACAACAACGAGATGCTGGATTCCCGCTTGCGCCTACCTGCGCAGGCAGGCGGGAATGACAGAAAGATACACATGAGCTTTTCAGCCTGATTTTTTGTTATACCCCCACACCAACTTTGTCGCAAAGTTGGTGTGGGGGTATACTACTGCCTATGTCCGCAAAACCACTTACCATCGTTATTTTCGGAGCCACGGGAGACCTCTTCCAGCGGAAGCTTGCGGGAGCGCTCTTTGACCTGCACCAGAAAAAGCTCTTGCCCGAAAGGACGGAAATCGTGGGGTTTTCGCGTAAACCTTTCTCGCACGACCAATTTCACGCCTTTATCCAGAACGCGCTCGCTGCTCGCGCGAACGGGAAAATCATTGAACCCGAAGAGTTCGTCGGGAAAGCGCTCTATCATCAAGGCGACCTTAACAGCGCGGAGAGCTACGCAAGCCTCGGGAACTTTCTCGCGGAGCGTGACCGTCTGCACGGAACCTGCAGCGACAAGCTGTTCTATCTCGCCGTGCCTCCCAATCTGTACGAAACCGTCTTTACCCGTCTTTCAGAGTCCGGCCTCGCGATACCGTGCGCTCCCGGATTACCAAACGAGGCGCAGGCGTGGACACGCGTCTTGGTGGAAAAACCGTTCGGTAATAACGAGAAAGAAGCGTCACGCCTTGACCGGATGCTCGGACGCCTGTTTCAGGAAGAGCAGATTTTTCGTATTGACCACTATCTCGCCAAGGAAGCGATGCAGAATATTATTTCCTTCCGTTTTTCCAATGGACTGTTTGAACAGCTCTGGCATAAACAGCATATTGAACGGGTGGAAATAAAATTCCACGGAAAAGAAGACGTGTCCACGCGCGGTTCATTTTATGATGGCGTGGGGGCGCTTCGGGACGTGGGGCAAAACCATCTCTTACAGATGCTCGCGCTCATCGCGATGGAAAATCCGAAGGAACTCAAAGCCGAGCGTATCCGCAAGGAACGGGCAAAGGTACTTGGCAAGGTGACCGTTAACCAAAAGTCCATTGTCCGCGGGCAGTATGCGGGATATCGCGAGGAAAAGGGGGTAGCTTCCGATTCCACCACCGAGACCTACTTTACATTGGAAGCAAACGTGCAAAATACCCGCTGGCGCGGGACGCCGTTTATTCTTGAAAGCGGAAAAGCACTTCAGGAGAACGAAGTATCCATCTCCATCTTCTTTAAGCCGACACCCTGCCTCTGTCCGGAGGGTCATAAGCGCGCGCATCAGAACGTGCTTACTTTTAGTCTGTCACCGAAAGAAGAAATATCGGTGCTCTTCTGGGCGAAGCGTCCGGGATTTGATTTTCAACTGGAACCGAAACGCCTTTCATTTTCGTTCAGCGAGGACGCACTGCTCCGACAGGTCCCGAACGCCTACGAACGGGTGCTATTGGACGCTGTCCGCGGTGACCAGACGCTCTTTGCCTCCACCGAGGAGGTTAAGCGGCAGTGGCAAATCATCACGCCGATACTGGAACGCTGGCAAAAATTACCACTGCATAGTTATCTAAAGGGTTCTGCGGGACCACAAAACTAATTGACTCATAACGAATCACTGAATAACAACACAGAAACAAAAGCTCCGGTTATTCAGTTATTCAGTAATAAGTGATAAGTTATTTGTATGAACATAGGATATATAGGTTTAGGAAAAATGGGGCTCGCGCAGGTGAAGCGGCTTGTGGAAAAAGGCTACTCTGTTGTCGCGTACAACCGGAGTGAGGAACCGCGCGCGGAAGCAAAGAAGGCGGGAGCGGAGATAACCGAAACAATCGCGGATGTCGCCCACGCGCTTAAAGCGCCGCGATTGATTTGGCTTATGGTGCCTTCAGCCGCCGTTGACGATGTCCTTACGGAACTTACGCCGCACCTTTCAAAGGGTGATACGGTTATTGACGGGGGGAATTCGTTCTACAAACACTCTATGCGTCGCGCGAAGGAACTTGCACGAAAAGGGATTAATTTTCTGGACTCCGGAACGTCGGGCGGCCCCGCGGGAGCGCGCAGTGGCGCGTGCCTTATGGTTGGTGGAGAGAAAAGAGTCTTCAAAAAATACGAGCAACTTTTCAAGGACCTCGCCGCTTCTTATTCTCCCTTTATAAAAGGGAGCACTGAAATAGTCGTAGACTACCGCTCGGAGGAGGGATTTCTAAATCCTCCGTCCTCGAAGACTCGGACACCTCCTTTAGGAAAGGAGGAATTACCGCAGTGGAGTTACGCGTATATGGGAAAGGCGGGATCGGGACATTTCGTGAAAATGGTACACAATGGCATTGAGTACGGCATGATGCAGTCCCTCGCGGAAGGGTTTGAGGTAATGAAGCGTTCACCGTTTACATTGCCATTACTGAACATCGCGAATCTGTACAATAAGGGAAGCGTCATTGAATCTCGGCTTGTCGGCTGGCTCGCGAAAGCGTACAAGGAACACGGGGAGGACTTACAGGATATTTCCGGAGAGGTTGGACAGCTCGGAGAAGGAAAGTGGACAGTTGATACCGCGAAGGAGCTCGGTGTGCCAGTGAAAGTCATCAAGGACTCGCTTGATTTCCGCTTTAAGTCACAAGGCAATCCAAGTTATACCGGACAAGTCGTCTCCGCGCTTCGGAATCAGTTCGGTGGGCACAGCGTTAAAAGAAGTTCATAATGTTCGTAAAGTTGAAAGTTCATAAAGTCAGATTCTGCTTTACAAACTTGAAAAACTTTACAAACTTGTAACTCATATATGGAAGAAGCTATCAGACAATTTCATACGCAGTTTGAGTGGAAACCCGTTGTGGCGAATGCGGAGAAGTTGCCGAATGCCAGTACATTCATTCTTAACGGCATGGGAGGCTCGCATCTCGCGGCCGACCTGTTGCGCACCTGCAACCCCCAGATTGATATAACGGTATTCAGCGATTACGGTATTCCGGAGCTTTCTCCCGCACGGCTTACAGATTCGCTCCTTATCGCAAGTTCATTTTCAGGGAATACCGAAGAAGCGGTTGATTTCGCCGAGCAGGCACTCGCAAAGGGACTACCTCTTGCGGTGATTGCCAAAGGTGGGAAGTTGCTTGAATTCGCGCAAAAAAATACGCTTCCGTACGTCGCGCTTCCGCCGACCAATGTTCAACCTCGTTCGGGACTTGGATTCCAGATACTCGCGCTTGCAGCTCTTCTTAGGGATGAAGCGCTCCTTTCCGAACTCGCGGAGCTTGCTTTTGTGCTGCAGCCATCCGAGCTTGAAGGCAAGGGAAAAGAACTCGCGGCGTCGCTCCGCGGAGAGATTCCAGTCATCTATGCTTCCACGCGTAATCAGGCAATCGCGTATAATTGGAAAATTAAGTTTAACGAAACCGGCAAAATTCCTTCTTTTTACAATGTGTTTCCGGAGCTCAACCACAACGAAATGACAGGGTTTGATGTCATAGAAACCACCGAGGGATTGTTGCGCAAACTTCACTTCATTTTTCTCGCGGACAGCGCCGACCATCCGCAAAACCAAAAGCGGATGCACGTGACGAAGAAGCTCTATGAAGACCGCGGGCTTTCGGTCACCGAGGTTCCGATTGGAGAAACAACCCCCGCCCTCGCCGACTCGGGCACCCCCTTTTCTAAGGGGGATAGCAGGCTCAAGAGAATGTTTTCTTCGCTGCTCGTCGCCGACTGGACGGCGGTGCACCTTTCCCAAATCTATGGCACGGAAGCGGAGCAAGTACCGATGGTGGAAGAGTTTAAGAAACTTATCAGTAATTCCTAATTCACCTAATTGTCTAATTTCTAATAAAATGCTAAATACAAAATTTAAGCCTTTGACATTGGACATTTTATTAGGTGAATTAGAAAGTAGATATTAGAAATTATATGCGTAGTCGCATATTCTTAGATGGTGGTGATCCGAAAGAAACAAAAGAGATACTTACTCTTTTGGGTTTTTTGGACGGACAAACGACGAATCCGACGTTGATTGCGAAGAATCCAAACGCCAAAGCGCGGTTTGAGAAAGGTGAGAAGTTTACCAAGCAAGAGATACTGGATTTTTACAAGAGTATCGTGACCGATATTTCTTCGCTGATTCCAGAAGGTTCGGTTTCCATTGAGGTCTATGCCGACAAAGACACCACGGCGGAAGAAATGTTGAAACAGGCTCGAGAAATGAGGAAGTGGATTCCGAACGCTCATATTAAATTTCCGACGACACACGTCGGTCTCGTATCCGCGGAGCAGCTTGTTAGCGAGGGCGGTCGGGTCAATATGACACTTGTCTTTTCACAGAAACAAGCGGCGGCGGTGCACTCGGCGACCCGCGGCGCGAAGAGAGGAGACGTATTTGTTTCTCCATTCGTCGGGCGACTTGATGATATCGGGGAATGCGGTTGTGACCTTATCAAAAATATCCGGAACATGTACGACGAAGCGGGAAGTCATGTAGAAATTCTTTCCGCGAGTATTCGTTCAAATGAACATTTTCTCGCCTCGCTGTCCTATGGCGCGGACATCATAACGGCTCCCGCGAAAGCGATTAGAGAATGGCACTCGGCTCTTCCTCCCCTCCTTTCCAAGGAGGGGATTAAGGGGTGGTTGTCTGATAGCAAGAACTTTGAGGCTTTTGCTTATGACGCAAAAGGGCTGAAGCCGATTCCGTACAAACAGCTCAACCTATCCAAGAATTGGCGGGAGTTTGACATCTCACACACGCTGACCGAAAAAGGGATTGAGAAGTTTGCGGCGGATTGGAACGCACTCATTCGGACTGAATAACAAATAAGCCATAACTGAATAACTGAATGACTTTCAGCATAGAAAAGAGTATATTTATGTTATGGGTTATTCAGTTATAAGTTATCAGTCATAAGTTTCTTCTATGAATATTCTCTTTCTCATCGGACGTCTCATCTTCGGAGGCTATTTCCTCATGAACGCGGGGAATCATTTCAAGAACATTGAGTCTTTAACCGGCTACGCGAAGTATAAAGGCGTACCGTCACCTCGGTCTGCTGTATTCGTCGGGGGAGTCCTTCTTATGCTCGGGGGTCTCGGCATCGTCTTCGGTATCGCGCCGGAAGCTTCGCTTGCGCTTCTCATTATCTTCCTCGTCCCGGTCTCGTTTAAGATGCACGCGTTCTGGAAAGAGACCGACCCTACCGCCAAAATGAACGAGCGCATTGCCTTTATGAAAAATATAGCGCTTATCGGAGCGCTCCTGATGTTCTATGCGATAGAAGTGCCGTGGGTGTATAACGCACTACAGTAAACGCGGATTTACGCAGATAACACGCAGATTAACGCGGATAAAAAGAAAAGGCGTCTCGCAAGCGAGCCGCCTTTTTCGTGAATGAACAACTTATTCTTATCGGCTCGGCGCTGTGCCTATAGCCTTTACTTCAGCAAACCGCACGCCGTGAGGGTTGCTTGCAGCCTGTCGCGATTCGCTTTCGCCATCGGCACAAGCGGGAGGCGATACTCTTCTTCAATCCGCCCCAGCATCGCGAGCGCCGCTTTGACCGGCCCCGGGTTGCTTTCAATGAACAGGTCTTTGAAGAGCTGGAAGTACTTGGTGTGCAATGCCAGCGCGGTAGCCGGATTGCCATTGGCGAAAGCTTCCACCATGTTACAGACCTCTTGCGGAATAATGTTGGAGGCGACGCTGATGACGCCGTTCGCTCCTACCGCCATAAACGGCAGGGTGAGGGAGTCGTCGCCGCACATAATTGCGAACTCGTTTCCGAGCGCCGCTCGCATTTGGCTGACGCGGTCGGGATTGCCGCCCGCCTCCTTGATGCCGATGATATTTGCGCATTTATTGGCGAGGCGGACAATTGTTTCCACGCCGATTTCAACTCCGCATCGCCCCGGAACACTGTACAGCACAATGGGTAACTGTGTTGCGTGAGCAACTGCGTCAAAGTGCTGAAACAGTCCCTCCTGCGTCGGCTTATTGTAGTAGGGTGCGACTTGGAGAAAACCCCTCGCCCCAACTTTTTCCGCCGCTTTGGTGAGTTCAATGGCCTCACTTGTTGCATTTGCTCCAGTACCCGCGAGTACCTTAATTCGGTCTGCCGCGAATGTTATCGTCAGCTCAATGACTCGGATATGCTCTTCAAACGAAAGTGTCGGCGATTCACCGGTGGTGCCGACGGGGACTATTCCGTCCACTCCACCCGCGATTTGCGTTTCAACGAGTCGCTCCAGCGCCGCTTCATCCACTTTGCCGTTTTTGAATGGCGTAACGATTGCCGTGTACGTTCCTCTAAGCATAGGTTCCTTTCTGACTGCACCGCGTTTCTTCCGTTTTTCTTCCGAAAACGAAAGCGGACACCCCTTTTAAGTAGGTTAGAGGGTCCTTTTGTTTTTGCCGTTCTTCGGGAACGACTTCTTGATGTCAAAGACCTCTTTGGCACAATGTATATTCCGCTTTAGGGAATAGGCTTTATGCTTGCACCGAAGAGACTTTGCACCAACGAAAACCGCCTTTATAAGAAGGCGGTTTCGGTTCGGTTTAAAGATGAAATGTGTATCTTTACGCGCGAAAAACAGCCTTCTCTATCAAGGTCTTCTTCACGCTCTTCTTGGAAACGATACGGTGTGTCTGCATAGGTATATTTGTATGGTAGCAAAGGAAGGAATCTTGTCAAATGCACCGCACTGTATACACGTACCTCGCGCGGTATTTCAGAGAAGGTTTACATTTTAGCATGTAAGACACGGCCGTGCCTTACATGCTAAAGCGCAAAATATCATGTTCAGAGAAGTCTCTATACTGTACATAAAAAGAGGCGCCCCAACGGCGAGACGCCTCTAACATTGCCATTTCTATCCCGGACTTATTACCCACATCACTTTTGTGTCTGTCCTGAAGATTTCCCTAATTTCTTTCTCTTTCGCCACACTTCTTGCCGTGCGTAAGATTCCTTCTTCGCTTTCCCCTACAACACTGAAGACTACCTCAGTCTCCGGTTGTGGTAACTCTCTAGTCGTGATATCTCCGTTCACAGAGAGAGAGGCAAAGAATTTAGTTTGTTCGTTTTTACTTTGGCTGACAGTGATTTTCATAGTAATTCCGCTGAAGAGTTTAAACAAAGATACAAATTGTCAACGAGCCTTTCGGTACCGCGCCGAAAGAAAAACCCTCCAACCGTGAGTGGTTGAGGGTTTTTCTTTAGTATCGTTAGGAGATTGCTCGGAAGCTAACAGTACCAAAAAGAAGCCCTCAACAGAGCGCTCTTCTTCGTAGTCTTTGTGGTAATTAGCTGTATATTCCGCATGTGTCTATTTACACTAGCATAAGGGCTATTTTTTGCAACTTCGTGTGCTACTATGATACGCATTCTCATCAAGAACTCGTATGCTATGAATTACGAAACCCCCCTCTTGTCATTCCTGCGAAAGCAGGAATCCAGAATATACAGCCAGAAACCTGGATTCCAGCATAGTCTACGACTACTTCGTCGCTGGAATGACAGAAATTAGGTCAAAATTTGTAGTTTTGTAATTCAAAGTCACATGGATACACAGCGCTATACCATTGAAGCCATTATTCCGGTTGACGCGGGTGAAAACGACATACTGGAACGGGCGGCATCGCTACACTATCTCGCGGATTTTAGCACCGCGGATGTCCTCGTGACCGAAGCCAAGAAAAGGGGACTCCGGCTGCTTCCCGCCGCAAAGTTTGAGAGCATCCCCGGTAAGGGGGCCAAGGCGAATATTGACGGTATGGAGGTCCGGGTTGGTAGTCCGAAATTTCTCGTAGAGGAACGGATTGCCGTGCCGGTCTCTTTTGCCGAAGTGATACAAGCGCATTCGCGAGAAGGGAAAACCGTGATTGTCGTGCTTTCCGGAAGAAGCTGTTCTGGCGCTCTTATCCTTACCTCTTCTATCAAACAAGAACCTGCTAGGGTACTACCTCCTCAAACGAAAAAGCCCGCCTTCGGAAGTGTTTTTACAAGAAGTCTTTTGATTGCGTGTATTGTCGTCGTGGCGGTACTGGTTTCTCTCGCGTGGTACCAAATTTGAAAGGGAGGTGTATGCTATAGGAATCTGCTTTCCATGCATCTCTCTAAGGTTATTGAGAAATTCGGCTATAGCAAGAACGAGGTCCGCGTGTATCTCGCCGCTCTTTCTCGCGGCGAATCCATGGTATCCGACCTTTCGGCTCTCTTGAAATTGCCGCGTTCCCGTGTTCAACTTATCGTGGAAAAGCTGCAAAAAGACGGCCTCATGAATGTTGCCGCGCAACGGCGGTACAAATACTGGGTCGCGGAAAATCCGGAACGCCTGCTCATTGGCCTGAAAGAAAAAGAGGCGGCACTCAAAGCCGTTATGCCCGAGCTTTCGGTGCTCAGGAGGGAAGGGGGAGCGAAACCGACGGTTAAAGTCTTCCGTGGCGTCGAGGAGATAAAACTTATTTATGAAGATATACTCGCCACCAAGCATCCGATTCTCGCCATTATCGCGTGGGACCGCTGGGTAGAACTGTTTGGGGAAGAGTATCTGAGTGATTTCACAAAACGGAGAATTGCACACTTTTTACGCTTGCGCCTTCTTGTGGCGAAGTCGGCGAAAGGACTCGTGGTTCAAAAAGGGGACGCACGCACGCTTCGCGTCACGCGCTTCCTGCCGGGGAGTGTTCCCGTGAGTACGACAAATTTCATTTATGGAAATAAAATCGCCATTATCTCTCTGAATAAAAAAGAGCCGACCGGCTCTTGATAGACGACCCCGATTTCCGCGAGACAAACACGCTTTTCTTTGAGATGCTTTGGAACCAAAGCACCCTATAATTTCACTGTGTTCCTCCGACGACAGCAAAAATGTTGTCACCATCCGGCGGCTCATACCCGTCTTTTTTCTCCGCGTGTTTTTTCAGGCCTATAGATAAGGGCTTTTCGTATTCGTATCGGGGGGCAAGAGGCGGACCAAGTTTTTCACTCTTTTCTTTTTAAAACTGTACGGAGAAACAGATACGCGATATACCTACTACAGACGTGCACTTCGGGAAAATGGTGCACTGTGGAGTTCCCACGGACGAAACATTTTCCGTCAGGTGCGGGGTATGGCCCCGCCACCCTTGTTTCCGAGTGGTTCGGAGCCAGGGGTGGCGAGCACCACACATGCTCACCTACTCCTTAGCGTTCAAAGGAATACGCATAGGCGATTCCAGTCGGTTTGAACGGCAGCAATAACCCTCTTTACCGGTATGAATATACGAGCGATTTCGCTTTGTCGGAGGGGAGAACGTGATGGGGGAGGCGGATGGCCGTTTCCACCACCGTTTCCGTAAAAAGCGGGCCACGCTTCTTACGGGCCTCAACCGCCGGCCGGTGTATACCGGCCGGCGGTTTCCTGCGTGCACAGACGCAGAGCGCGTTGCGCCGTAGGGAAAGTTGCGATACTATGCACCTATGATGCGATAATGGAGCGTGTCCACCCCCCGAACATACGTTTGCCTCGGCTGTATTTCACGCGAACGCACTTAAAGTCTTTTCAACGGCGCTTCTCTCCGTTGTCCTTTCGCTCGCGTCGCTTACCCTTCTGTGCACGGGGTTTCTCTCGTTGTTTTTCCAAAAGACCTTACGTGTTGGAGATACGCTTGCTCGGCGGGTATACGAAATTGTCTCGGAGTTTTCCGCGGTACAAAAAGTCCGGCCCGCTCTCGCGCGGTTGGAACATAGTCCGACATCCGTCTAAGGGGCAAACGGGGGCGCTTTTTGCGCTCCTTTTTGCCGTCAAAACACTCCGTCAAGGGTGTTTTTACGTTATGTAACGCTCATTCACTCACACAAAAGCTATGTCACGAAAATTACTCATCTTACTCGGTCTTGCCATCCTTTGTAGTGGAGGATTGCTTCTGCTCTACTCTTCTTCGCTTGGAACACAGCTTGCTCTTGGCGCAGGTGCGGGAGGCGGGTGGCTCTTGCCGCTCGTCGCTGTTTCGGCACTTCTGGACAGCATTAACCCGTGCGCGTTTTCAGTCCTGCTTATTACTATCGCGTTTCTTTTCAGTCTTGGAAAACCGAGAAAGGAGGTGCTCTTACTTGGTGGAAGCTATATCGCGGGACTGTATCTCACTTACTTTCTTATCGGACTTGGTATGCTGAAAGCTCTTTCGCTCTTAGGTGTTCCTCACTTTATGGGGCGCCTCGGCGCGGCGGCGGTCATTATCTTCGGCATTCTCAATCTTTTGGGATATTTCTTCCCCTCGGTCAACTGGCTTCCGGGAATTCCCAAAGAGATACATCAAAAAATCGCGAAGTTGCTTGAGCGGGTTTCCTTACCGGGGGTATTTCTGGTCGGTGTCCTTGTCGCACTCTGTGAATTTCCCTGCACGGGCGGTCCATACCTTATGATTCTGGGGCTCTTGCATGATAGTGCCACGTATCTTTCCGGTTTCGGGTATCTACTGTTCTACAACTTGTTGTTCGTCTCTCCGCTCATCTTGATTCTGCTTGTCGCGTCGCATAAGGAACTTTTGGAAAAAGTAGACGCATGGCGGAAAACGGAGACAAAGAAGGCGAAGCTCGGGGTCGGAGTGGCGATGCTCGTACTCGGGATTATTATTTTATTCTTTATCTAGTAGAACGTACGTCCTTTTGATCTTATTCCTCCTTTGTTAAAGGAGGTGCCCAGAGTCGGCGAGGGGCGGAGGATTTAAAGACTTAAATCCCTCCTGCCGAAGACGGCAGTGCTCCCTTTAGAAAAGGGAGAATTAAGAAAAAAATGCGTGTACACTTTACCGATATGACTATGGAACAAGATGCTAAGACTTTTCTCGCGCGGATAGAAAAGATGAAAGCGAGCGGAGGGGTTGACCTGTCCGCCGCGGAAGACCTATCTCTCGCGGTAATGAACCTCATTTCCCTTGAGGAACATTTCTTCTTTACGGGAGCGAAGACAAAAGACGCTTCGTATTACGACTTGTCGGGCGAAATCCGTAGTATGCGTACGCGCCTTATGGAGGGGCTCGTAGAAAAGCACGAAGGGGAGACGTGGTGTTCTACAAAACACCTACTTTCGGCGACGATGCGTCTTATCGAGACGGGAAATCGGTATATCGCGTCCGGCGACAAGAAAAAAGCGGAAGCATTTTTCGCCGACGCCTATCGTCTCTATACCATCTTCTGGGCGCTGAAGACAAAGCTCGTGTCAGCTAATGCTCTTGCTACGGAAGGGAAGAAGGCGAAGGAAGGAGGGTGGTCGCTTGAAACGCTGGTGAATAAATTAGCGGATTGCTGCGATGAGAAATGAAAAATCCTTAATCCTTTATCTTTTATCCTTAACAAACATGAAAAAAAACATTATTGCAGGTAGTATTGTTCTGCTCGCGATTGTTATTTCCGGAATCATTTTCAGTATCGGCAGACAACCCAACATAGCAGGCGCACTTGATGGATTCGCGCAGTGTCTCGCACAAAAGGGGTTCACGATGTACGGCGCGTACTGGTGCCCTCACTGCCAGCGGGAAAAAGCCGCGTTTGGCGACTCGTTCAAATACATCCCATACGTGGAATGCACCGAAGAGCCGGGGACCGCACAGTGTACCGCGGCGAAGATTACAGGATACCCCACGTGGATTACCGCAGACGGCAGACGATTTGAAGGAGAGCAGGGAATAGAGAAACTCTCTGAAGCGAGTTCTTGTCCTCTTACGGAGACAAATCCGACATCGCAAAACTGAAATGTGGATGCAATCCGCAGCTTCTGACGGTATACTGAAGGAACAAGTGTCTCATTATCATTAGCGGTATTGTCTATGCAAGCTGTCACAAAAGCGGAGTGGATACTCCGTATCGCCGTTGCCGGAGAATTTATCGGTCATGGCGTGTTCGCCATGCAAGGGAAGAAAGATTGGATAGGGTGGTTCGCGCAATTTGGCGTGACCGACGCGGGACTCGCGGCGCAGCTTCTGTTTATTGTCGGGCTGCTGGATGTCTGTTTCGCTCTCCTCATCCTCTTCCGTCCTGTTCGCGTGGTGCTCCTCTGGATGGCACTGTGGGGCTTTTGGACCGCGCTCATTCGCCCGCTCGTCGGTATGCCCATATGGGATTTCGTGGAACGCTCCGCTAATTGGGGCGCACCGTTAGCATTATTAGTACTCGTTGGTTGGCCAAAGCAATGGAGAGAGTGGTTAAAATAATGAATGGACGAACCCCGCACCAGAGCAAAGCTCGGTACGGGGCAGGCTGGAGTGCACCGCTCGCGCTGCTCTTTATTGTCGGCTGGCCGAAGACGTTTCGCGAGTGGTTTCGGTAGTCAACATTCCACTATTCTGCTTCCATTCGTTAAGGATTAAGGATTAATGATTTCTTAAATGACACACGTTGCTATTATTGGTGCCGGTGCCATCGGACAGGCACTCGCGCATATCCTAGACAGGAATAAAGAAAATCGGCTGGAGTTGTTTGATAAGGACCCGGCGAAGGTTACCCGCGCCGCCCTTCCGCTTCCGGATGTGGTGAAAGAGGCCGAGGTGCTGTTTCTCTGCGTCCCGTCGTGGGCGATGCGGGGAGCGCTTACCGAAATGAAATCCTATCTGTCCCAAGATGCCATTGTGGTGTCGCTCGCGAAGGGAATAGAGGAAGAACACAAGAAAACGATGGACGCGCTTCTTGTAGAAATCCTTCCCCAACACCGGATAGCGCTTCTTGGCGGACCCATGCTCGCCGCCGAGTTTATGGAAGACCTTCCGGGTGTCGGCTGTCTCGCCACGGAACACGTTGAAGTGGCGGAGCAGATAGCCGGACTCTTCGCGGGCACCCTTCTTTCATTTGAGACGACGTCGGACGTGCGTGGAGTCGCCTTTGCGGGTGTCCTCAAGAATATCTACGCGCTCGGCCTCGGTGTCGCGCATGGCCTGTCATGGGGGGATAACCAGAAGGGCTGGTATCTCACAAGGGCGCTTGTTGAAATGGCAACGATAGTGGAACAGCTCGGGGGAAAGCGCGAAACCGCCTATTCGCTCGCGGGCATCGGCGACCTTGTCGCGACGGGTTTCAGCGGGTATTCGCGGAATAGCCGGTCAGGTGAGGAGATTGTCCGGAACGGCGTTTGCAACATACAGAGCGAGGGGTGTGCGTCCTTGCCGCACTTTCTTAAGTTACTTCCCGCCGACCGGAGCGTATTCCCCCTCTTGCATGGATTGGAACAAATTATCATAGATGGAAAAGATGCCAAAGACATATTCAGCCAACTCATAAGATAAACATACGAATACGGTTCTTATTCTCTCTTTCTTAAAGGGAGTACCTCCGTCTTCGGAGGGGAGGGATTTTTAAATCTTATAAATCCTCCGGCCTATCGGCCACCTCCTTTAAGAAAAGCTTGCAGTCGTAGACTGGAGGAATAAGATGCCGAGTGTGAAATCGTTACTTTTGCTCAAGTATCAAATCACCCGAGATGGTAGACATCGCACAAAAATTGGCACTGGTACTTGATGTCGGCACGACCGGCGTGAAGGCGTTTGTCTTTGACTCCCGCGAGAAAGTGCTTGCCCGCGCCGCGGAGTCTCTTCAAAAATCGTTTCCGCAGAAAGAATGGGTGGAGCAGGACCCTTTTACACTACTCGCGGTCTCAAAAAAAGTACTGCAAACGGCACTCGGCGAGAGCGGCAAGACCGCGGAGGCTATGTCCGGATTCGGCATCGCCAATCAGCGGGAGACGACGATTCTCTGGGACCGTGCGACCGGAGAACCTATCTATCCGGCGATTGTCTGGGAAGATAAGCGGACCAAGGCGGCCTGCGAACAACTCGTCCGAGAGCACGGGAAGATGATTTTGGAAAAAACGGGATTGCAAGTGGATTCATATTTTTCCGCGTCAAAAATAAAATGGATTCTTGATTCGGTGTCTGGTGCGAGAACTCGGGCGGAAAAGGGCGAACTGTGTTTCGGTACGGTTGATACATGGCTGTTATGGAATCTTGCCGGCAACCACCCTCACGTTACAGATGTTACCAATGCTTCGCGGACGCTTCTCTTCAATATTCATACGAAGGAGTGGGATGAGGAATTACTTTCGCTGTTTTCTATTCCCCGGGCGTTGCTTCCCGAAGTGAGACCCTCCGGACTAAAATCACTTTCGGGACGGGTATTTTCATTATGCAGATAGTGGGGGAGGGTTTTCAAACACACCCCCCACTTTTTACAACGCTCACTGCGGGAGGAAATGGGGAAGCGCATTTCGCGCTTGAAGCAAAAATAGAAGCATGTGCCGAATGTGTGACGCCGCTCATCGGACATCAGCCGGAACTGAACGCGCTTTTGGATGGATTTGCGGCACAGGTGGCGCATTTCATCGGGGAACTCCCGATTCATCCGAAAGAACTTGTCATAGATGGCGGGGTCACCCAAGCCCCGCATCTTAAAGTGGCGCTCACCCGCGCTACCGGACTTCCCACCCGCGAGCACGCCCTATTTGACGGCACCGCGCTCGGGATCGCCAAGCTCCTACATCTATAGATCTCTTTTTCAGCTTATTTTATCTCTATCGTCGCCGATTCCAACGCAAATATAAAGGGAAAAACACCAGCAATGAGTGGTGTTTTTAGGCTTCATCTACTTGTTCCCCCTGATAGCCGTGAGGGATTGGGAGAACTTCTCCTATTAGGGTTTTGCCTGTCCGGCGGCGTTACTGTATCCGGCGTTGTAGGCGCGGTTGTCCGCAAGGTCTTGCGTCAACTGCCTGTCATTGTCGGTGAGAAGTGTCAGGTTCGAGTGCGGCGGTTCGTGGTTCCCGTAACCTTTCGCACGGTCTTGCTGACCTTCATTGCGGAACCGTTGGGCTCGTTCCTCAGCCGTCTCATCTGCCATAGGTAAACTCCTATAGTTGTTGTGAAAGACCAAAAGCGTCGGGATAGCTCCCAACAGTCAACTTCAAGTCCCCACACTCTAGGCTACCACGGCGTACACTTTCTGCAAGTTGATGATGTATTTTCAATGGTCGGCCTCGGTTTCTTGACGCCGAGGTTTTCATATGCGGCGCTTTGCTATCCACCGTTGCTCCGTGAGGCCGTGGAGGAGTAGTATGTACTTACATAGTTTCGCAACAGCGAAATTATCCAAGGCGAAGACCCGCCGCTTACGGTTCTCGACACTTTCCGCAAGCGGCGGAGGCTTCGTCCTAAGAACTAACAAGACCCATTTCTTATTCCTCCTTATTAAAGGAGGTGTCCGATAGGACGGAGGATTTAAATCCCTCCTCCGACGTAACGTCGGAGTGCTCCCTTTAAAAAGGGAGAATTACAGCGAAAACCATTATTATTTTTTCACAGCGTATGTTTGCGACGATTACCAAGCGCACGGGGGCTCTGGAGGATTTTGACCAGCGGAAAATAACGGCGGCCATCGCGAAGGCGGGCAAGGCGACGGCGGAATTTCGTGATGACGAGGCGAAGCTTCTCTCCGACAGCGTGGTCGCGAACCTCGAGAGAATTCTTGGGGACCGCATTCCGACGGTTGAGGATACACAGGACGTTATTGAGAAAGTCCTCATGCACTCACGGTTCAAGAAGACCGCAAAAGCGTTCATTCTTTACCGTGAACAGCACGCGGAGATGCGTGCGTTCGCGACGGCGGCAAGTTTGGGGCTTGTGGACAACTATCTGGAGCGCACCGACTGGCAGGTGAAGGAGAATTCCAATATGGAGTACTCCCTGCAAGGGCTGAATAACTATATTTTCGGTGAAGTCAGCAAAACCTATTGGCTGAATAAAATATATCCGCGCGAAATCAGAGAAGCGTACGAGAAAGGAGACTTCCATTTGCACGACCTCGGCACGCTTTCCGTCTACTGCGTCGGGTGGGACTTGCAGGACCTCCTTATGGAAGGATTCCGCGGAGTCGTCGGCAAAACCGAATCCGCTCCGCCGAAACATTTCCGAACGGCAATGGGACAAATCGTCAACTTTATGTACACGCTTCAAGGCGAAGCGGCGGGAGCCATCGCGTTCTCCAATTTTGACACCCTTCTTGCCCCCTTCATCCGTTACGACAATCTCGGGTACAAGGAAGTGAAGCAATGCATGCAGGAATTCATCTTCAATATGAACGTGCCGACCCGCGTCGGCTTTCAGACGCCGTTTTCCAACATCACGCTGGACCTCACACCCTCGCCGAACTTCAAGGATATGTCGGTGATTATTGGCGGCAAGGAACAGAAAGAAACGTACAAGGAGTTCCAGACGGAAATGGATACACTGAACCGCGCGCTCTTTGAGGTGATGCGTGAAGGCGACGCGGCCGGGCGAGTCTTCACCTTCCCGATTCCAACCGTTAATGTGACGAAAGATTTTGACTGGGAAAACCCGAATTTGAAAGGACTCTGGGAAATTACCGCCAAATACGGCATTCCGTATTTCAGCAATTTCATCAGTTCCGAGATGCGTCCGGAGGACACTCGCTCCATGTGTTGCCGCCTGCGTTTGGACCTCTCCGAGCTTGACCGGAGAGGCGGAGGACTTTTTGGTGCGAACGCCCTTACCGGCTCTGTTGGCGTTGTGACGCTTAACCTCCCGCGGCTCGCGTACCTCGCGAAGAAAGCACAACCAAACGACCCTGTGGCGGCGAAAAGCGTCTTTCAGGCAAACCTGTTGCGTCTTATGGACATCGCCAAGGAGAGCCTTGAAATCAAGCGGAAAGTGCTGGAGCGGCTCACCAACGCACATCTCTATCCCTACACCAAGTTCTACCTGCGTAAGATTAAGGAGGCTCACGGTGAATATTGGAAGAATCATTTCTCCACTATCGGACTCGTGGGTATGAACGAGACAGGCCTTAACCTCATCGGCAGGGATATCGGGATAAAACCCTACCGAAACCTATGAGGACAATACTCCGGATTATTTCTTACGCAAGAGGAATCAGGCTGGCTGAGCGCCCGAGCGTAAAAATTCCTCGTATCGCATTTCTTTTTTACCTTCCGGTTTTACCGAATCAATAACGAGTTTCTGGTTTTCGATGTGTGCGTCCAATATTTGAACGCGAACTTGTTTCCCGTTCCTCTCGAAAAATGAGTGCGTGCCGATGGTCGTATCGAACGCGCGTATCTTCAAGAGGTTTTGATATGCATTACCCGACAACTCGATTCGGCCGTCGTCTTTCGTCAAAGTGGGGCACTGAGTGGCAAGGTCGTGATTTTGTTCCTGTGCTTCGATATCGCCCGCGAGCCAACTCGGCAAAATGCCAACGAGAAGCTTCGCACTTTCGAGCGTCATCCGTTCTTCAAGCGCACTCGCACGCGGAGGCCAGTCAGATATGTCGAGCTTTTTCTGCGCGACAATGGGGCCGTGGTCTATTTTTTCGTCCAAGAGAATGATGGAGGTGCCGACCTCTTTGTCATCATTCAATATTGCCGCGCGGACTGGGCTGGTGCCGCGCCAGCGGGGGAGCAGCGAGAAGTGCACATTCAGGGTGCCGCGCCTGGGAATGTCGAGGATGCTTTTTGGCAAAACTTTGCCGTAATAGATGACGATGAACACATCGGCCGCCACGGCGCGGAGCGCCGCGGCGGCGTCCTCGTCGAATTTTTC
>LCQF01000002.1:27765-28578 GCA_001004005.1 Parcubacteria group bacterium GW2011_GWA2_49_9 | reverse complement strand
CATCGGCATCCGGATCAAATTGTATAAAACCGATCTTCTCTTGTTCTTCCTTACTCGTGATAAAACCGACGGGGCAGGCGGAGCTGTTGAAACTCACACCGTTGCCAAAACCTCCGGAGCCGTGAATATCGATCCCCAGGGCGTTACCCTCGCTCCCAAGCTGACCCCAGATGGACCACCAGCAGTCCTTTGCGCCTTCGCTGTACCACCCATGCTCGACGTCCACACAATTGATAAGATATTCTCCCGTGCAGCGTTCGGACTTGATGTTGAAATTCTCCGGCCACACGGCGTCCGTGGCAAGCGCGTGTTGAAATTCGCGGTAGAGTCCGTCAAATGTTTTGAATGATCCGAGATCTAAGTCTGCGCGCCGCTTTTCCCACTCTCCCTTAGACAAGGGTTCATTGCGCCAAAGATATTTCCCGTGTCGGCGATTCCAGGAGAAAAAACAGAATTCACTGTCACGGCAATCAAAAATGAAGAGACACTCGAGACATTGGCGCGATTCACGCGCGACAATGCATCGATCCATGTTCTGACATCGCAGGATGTTGTAACAACGGGTGATGTGCGAGGACCAACCGACTTCCATGCTGTCTTCCAACGCAAATGAGTCCGTGCCAAAGCAGCAATTTTTTGACTGGGTGCCAGCCATAAAGTAACTGTTCTCATCCCCCAAACTGATGCGCGCGATGGAATTGATGGGCTGTTGTGTGTTCTTCCATGCGCTCATCGGCACCGTCTTCGCCAGGTCAATCAGTTGAGCAAAAAAGGAGGCGTGTATGTCCAGATCTCGCCCGCGATCTGAAAAGT
>LCQF01000002.1:0-27740 GCA_001004005.1 Parcubacteria group bacterium GW2011_GWA2_49_9 | reverse complement strand
TGGAGAAACCTGCAAAGGCGGCACATTGAACCGGCGAAAGCGATCGATGTCCGTCTGCGTCATCACCCACTTCTCGCCCGTCAATTCACAAACCCGCTCGCCGGGTTTGGTCGCGTCGAGGATGGCTTTCACTTTCGCATCGTAATTGGGGGTTTTGGACATAGAGTAACTATTCGCCTATTCGAACGAATTAGAGATTCCATTGTATCTCTGCACGATTTTCGCGAGGTTTTCAACCTTTCCCGCAAGGCGATCCCTATCGCCCGCACGCTTCGCTCGAACCACACTCGAAATGGACGAAATGACTCCGTAGTAGATGGATCGCTCTCTAAGTTCGTCGTCATCTTCGCCGTAGGATTCAAGCGCCGCGTCAAGACCCGGTTCTCCAAAGGATTTGTAGATTCTACCAAAGTCAAAAGCCGGATCGGAAATCCCTATTCCTCCCCAGTCAATGATACCAGTCACATTGCCATCTTCAAGAAAAATGTGATCGCTTCGTAAGTCATTATGACCAAGGACAAGCCGTTTGGGTTCGCTTACCTCTTTTTCAAGAAGTGTCTCTAGCTGCCCGCGTAGTTCATCAGGCACTTCTTCTTGCACCTCGACAAGCCGCTTTCTATACAGCGCCTTGATTTTTTGCGGACTTTCCCGAAACGGCTCCACTCCCGAGCTCTGCACACCTTCAAGTGGCACAGAGTGCAAACGACGAAGAAACAAACCAAGCTGACTCCCAATAGATTTTATACCCTCGTCGGTAAGTTTCAGGTGATCAGCCGATACTCCCTTTGCCATTTTCTGCCCCATGATCGTAGCGGTCTCGTCCCAATACAGCACAGCCGGAATCTCTGGAAAGCCCTTCCGATCCAACAAAGCCAGCGCGTGCGCTTCATGTGCAAGTTCACGTTTGTTTTCCCGCGTCTTGGGAAATCGAAAGACGAGACCCCCGTTTACCTCATACACCTCATTATCAACACCCTCGGCCAGAAAGCGAATCGTCTTGATATCCAGATCAGGGAACGTGCTCCTAATCTTTATCTTTGCTTCATGGGTTCTGATTTCACGTCTTTGTGTTTCTCGTTGGAATTTATCTTGCATAACAACTCACGTTTGCACTCGTTCCTTTGCCAACCCCTCCACCACCTGTACGTTTGGCAGAGACGCAAGAAATAAGCCGGGGAGAGCGAGTTTTGACTTACGCAAACCACTGCCCAGAATGATATAAGGAGTCTCAATGATACGCTGATCCACAAGAATCACCCAGTCTGATGGAAGACCAACGGGTGTGATGGCGCCGTATTCCATCCCCGTGACGGAGACGGCTTGCTCCATCGGAGCAAACGAAACGCGCCGAGCATCAAGCGTACGACGCACCAGTCCGTTCACATCCGCCTGGGTGTGAGCCAATACAACGCACGCCGCAAACCATGTGCGCTCGGCGCGCTTCGCCTCGAGCACAATGCAATTCGCCGCCTGATCCGGACGCGTCCCGTACCGTTCACAAAACGCCGTTGTGTCGGATACCTCCGGATCGATTTCGGTCACACCGACATCAACGGCATTCGACATGCTCTGGAGAGCCAGCGCGACCGGAACAGCCAAGAGTTCGGTGCGTTCCCCCCAGGACGTTATCTCCAGTTTTCCAAGATCGTACTCCATATGCCCAACCTTACACGATGTACGGCTCACGATTCAACTCCGCGCCTGGAGTCCTGGCGTCATCGATGCGAGCTCTCACAACACATCCCCTGACGCCACATCATAGAACGCCGTGTCTTGGCGCTTGGCTGCCATAATCTCACGCGCAATTTGATCGGCCTCGTACCACTCGTCAGTCACAATCGCATGGAGAAGACCACGGTAGTCAGACGTGAGTGGACCGTCCAGACGGCACTCACCCACCCGCATCCAGGCAAGCGCCCTCCAGATATCCGGCCCAACAACACCAATGATCACCCGCTTGGACTCGTCATCCCATCCATACAGTGTCACGCGGTCAAACTGTTCCTGGAGCGTCTCATGGGGTATCTCGGACGCATCCGCCGCACGCTCCAACAGGAAGCGCAGAAGCACCCGCTCGCTCATGTAGCTGGTTGACACGTACACGCCCCCCTCTGCCGACACCACTGGATAGACCTCCTGATCCACCAACCGAAGCATCGGATCCTCTTCGTTCCGCGCCCTCTCAAGCGAACGCTCGTGTTGGTTCTTTATTCTCCTTTTCACCTCCTCGGGAACCTCCGAATCATCGAGCACACACCTCCCCGCCCCTGATGACGTCCAACTAAGTGTCACCGTACTGCTTATTGAGACCGAGACAAGAGAGGAAGGCGACCCATTCGCACGTAAATCGACGGATACTCCGGGGGCCAGACATCCCGAAAATGTCTTAATGATATCGGTAAGATACTGGTTTACCTGCACAATATCCGCGGATGCAATCACTCCATTTACGTCTATGTCGGCACGCTTGAAATCGTCCAAGGTCATCATTCGCGGATTGGCTGCAAATACCGCAATCCGGTCGGCATCAGCGGAAGAAATCACCTTATCGCCAGTTACATCTCCGAGCGTTCCGCAGACAAGCGCCTTGCTCGGCCCCTCATAGACTTTCATGACGGTAAAAAAACCGTCGCTTAGGTCACTTAACCTGTTATGTTGAATACTCACTCTCACCTTATACTTCCCCGAGGGAAGACTCGTAGGGATAAGCCATGCAAAGTTCCGCGCGGTCCCAGAGAGCGTAGAAGAAGCGATGGAAAATGATGCTCCGCGCTCATCAAGCAGGTCTATAATGAAGCCGTTCTTAAGCAGGGGAACATCATGAGCCGTCCAGACAAGGGTGCGTCCTTCCCCTTGTGTCCATAGTTCATTTCCATTAGGCGACATAACGGTAACCGCGGGCCACTCGGGGTCAGCGGGCAACGGTTTTTGCCCAACGAAAGAAACGGCCACCGCTTTTTTTGCCGAACGCCCTTTCCCGTCGGAACACACTAAAGTGAACAAACGGGGTTTGGCGACGGCTCCCGCCGAGCCGTTTACGGTGAGCGTGACCGTGACCGTACTTCCCGCCGCGGAAACATCTTTCGTTGTAACAAAAAAGGACGTGCCGGCGCACACAAGCGCTAGAAAAAAGAGGAGGAAATATCTCATGGGGTCTGCGTCATTACGGCACTGAAACAAAGCGGTGCGTGCGGTAGCAAACCCGCCGTTTCGGACTACTGCGACACTGTCGTGGTGGCGTTAACCGTGAAGGTAGCATCGCTTAAGTCGGAAGAGGTGTTTATATCACCGTTCCGAAGCGTTCCGAGCAGTTTATAGGTTCCGGAAACGGTTTTTGCCGGCCCGAGAGGGCAGGTACCTGAAAGCGGGAGTGTTACTGAAATTTGTCCGGCGGAGGAAACGGCTCCGGTCGCGATTTTGCACACCAAACTTGCGTCAATCGGAGGATACGGCACCAAAGTAAGGTCAACCACTCCGGGCAAGGTGGTGGTGAAGCGGTACAGGTAGGGAGAGCCGAACGAAACCGTTTCCCCACCGTTCGGCGACACAATAGTAATTGAATTATTGTTTGCGGCGGACGGAGACAGTACGGCTACGCGCGCGGAAACGCCGCGGCCATAGTTTGGATTATTCGGCAGATACACGTAAAAATTTGCCGTGACCATTTTCTCTTCAGACGTTGCATTCGTGAGTGTCACGGAGTAGTCGGTGCTTGATGCCATATAGGAACTCACGTTGCTATATCGGTTACAGGTATTAGGGACCGAAGCCGTAATGCCGTCTGGACAGAATATATGCAGAGAACCCCTAATGGTATTCGGGGGAAACGCAAAATGGAAACTCACATTTCCTCCGGACGAGATAGATGTGGCGGACGGGGTAATTGACTGGGTGCCGGCAATCGGAGCCGAAAGCGTGAAGGGTACCTCATTCACGTCGGACAGTGTTGCCGCTTTACCTTCCAAATACACCTTTACCCGATATGAGCCGGGGAAAAGCGTAAACGTACTGCCCGGACACACATATCCGTGTGTGAGACCTATGAATGCTTCGGTACTCTGGCGAGATACGCTTCCCATAAGACATTCTCTTCCCCATGCGTCAACAAGCGCGATTTGCAGTTTTTCCTTTCCAGTCTTCGGCACTCCGTCCGCCCGCCACGACACCCGCATGGACTGACTCGGGTCTGATGTCTGTGTCATCACAAAATTCTCTCCACCCACAGGAGAAAGAATAGCCACCGCGGGAAGAGCGGCGGTTACCTTGACCGCCGCGCTACAAGGAGCGAAACCTGTTTTCCCTGCCCCATCACGCACCATAACTATGGCTGTTTTGGTTGGAGAAGGCGTAACTGAATAATAGACCACATCAAGAAATCTGCTGTTTAATGTGCCACTGGAAGTCCGCGGCGGCAAAGAAGAGAGTCCGTCAGTGCCGCCCCACGTATAGACATAGGGAGCTTGTCCGTTTGTCGTGGTAGCTTGCCATGTGACGATTTCTCCGGTTTCCGCCGTGACAATACTCGGCGCGCAGGATACTGAAAGTCCGCCGGAAGGAGGCATCGGGATGACTGAAAAATAGTCGTCGCTTACATCATAATTACAACCGCTGTCCTGCAGGACGCAGAAATTCTTGCCGCTGTTGGCCGACACCGCGATAACTTTATAGGGTCCTTTTGAAAGTGATGTTATCGTCTGCTGTACCGTTCCCGTAATATCCGAGACATGTTGGCCATCCCAATCAAGCGAACCGTTTGGTTTCTTGTCCCGTGATATCCATCCGAGGACCGTGCGACTGGTGTCAAACGTATCGTCAATGAGCCCGAGCTGCACTTTCTCCGACCCACCTCTCCATGAAATAGAGATGGACTGCCACGGTAAAAAACTAACGCTTTTGTCCGGCGAGAGTACGGTGACGGAAGTAGTGGCTGTTGGGTCAATCCACGTCGTATCGGGAGAAGAAACGGAAGGTGACGGAGACACCGTAGCTCGTCCGCTTAAGACATCACTGACGCCTTGCACCACCGAATCGGCGGCGCCGAAAGAGCGCAGAAGCGCGACGATTGCCTGAACTTGCTCCGAGGAAAGCGCGGCGACATCAGCGAGCACGGACCGAGGAGAAACGGCAAGCACGCCGACACTCACACACAGAGCACACACAATGATAAAACGCTTCATACTTTAGTGACGTGGAGAATGCTTGATTAACGAGGATAATTGTACCATACCGTATGCCCTTTTTCCGCAATACGATTGCGTGTATAACGCGAATATATCAGAAAAAGACTCGTAGGATGCGCTGTCCAAGGCGCGGGCCGTGGTTAAAAGATATACCGTGTCGTTTGTGCCGGAGAAAACAAGCGCCACAACGACAGAAGAGCTGAAGCGAAGAAATCACCCGAGGATGCAGTTTTGTTCGCCGAGATGATGAGTGTGAAATGATGTTCCCCATCGCCTAAATCACACTCGTCGTGTCCAGCGGCGCTTGTTTCTACGCGGGTGGCAAACAGCACGGTATTGCCGGCGCAGGACGCGCCCCACGGAGGATTCAAAGCGGGTATCGTGGCGTAGACATAACGGAAATTCTCAAGTGAGTTGTTCAGCGGGTCAACGGGTAATGGATAAAGATATGGTTTGAGCCTCTTTTTGAAATCACTCGCGCTACTGTTTTTCCAAAAATTGTCACTTGCCGGAGTGCCGAGAAGCGAATACAACGGATACGTACCGCGGTCGTGGGCGTATCTATTCAATGCTTTTTGTATAACTGAAAGGTCTGCGAGGCGT
Organism: Parcubacteria group bacterium GW2011_GWA2_49_9; assembly: GCA_001004005.1. Taxonomy (GTDB): domain Bacteria; phylum Patescibacteriota; class Minisyncoccia; order Phycocordibacterales; family UBA10002; genus UBA10002. The sequence goes on along the minus strand of LCQF01000002.1, from coordinate 21,957 downwards.
TGCGCGTCGCGCTGTGCGCGCAACAGTGCGAACGCTTGCGGGACGCACCCGGAGAAGGAAGGGGCGGTACCTTGCAGGTATGCGTTAATTTCCGCGGAGTCTGTCACGCTTATTCTCCCATCATTGGAAACATCGGCCTCAAATCGTTGCGCTTCCGTGGGCACACGAACGCCTAACAGCACATCATTCACAAAAACGGCATCAGCTGCTGTGACCAATCCGTCACCGTTTACATCGCCAAGCGGGACGCAGGGGGAAGGCAGAGGGGAAAATTCCGCAGTACTACTCGCGGGTACGGCTGAAACTGAAACGGGAAAAACAGCGGCCGAAAAGAAAACGCTAACGAAAAAGACGTAAGACGTACTCATGACATAAGTATAGCACTGCGTCCCAACGGACAATAGTGCAGAGATATAGAGAAAGCCCCAACTGGAAGCGATTATGTTCGTGATTCAATAATCGTCTGTGCCACCCCAGTAGTGAAGAAATCAGAATTTCTAACTATGGGGCAGGCATTCGGCAGTTGACACCATTTACTTACGCGATTCAATGATGGTTTGCGCTACGTTTGGTGGCACCGCTTCGTAGTGGTCGAACTCCATCGTGAATGAGGCACGGCCTTCGGACATAGAGCGGAGGGTGGTGATATACCCGAACATTTCGGCGAGCGGCACTTTCGCGTCCACTACCTTATTCATACCGCGCTCCGATACGTTTTGCACTTCTCCACGCTTGGAGGCAAGGTGTCCGGTGACATCACCGAGGAATTTATCCGGCGTGACTACTTCCACCTTCATAATCGGTTCAAGAATGACGGGGTGCGCGCGTTTACACGCGTCCTGAACAGCTTGTGAACCCGCGATTTTGAACGCGATTTCGGACGAGTCAACATCGTGAGAAGAACCGAAAATAAGCTCAACGGATACATCAACCAGTTGGAAACCGGCGACGACACCGCGTTCAAGGCCCTCCTTCACTCCTTTTTCAACCGCGGGAATAAACTCCATCGGAATGACACCTCCTTTGATGGAATCGATAAACTCAAAGTGGTCGTACCGGCTGACATTCTTTTTGACTTTCGCGGTAGGGTCAATCGGTTTCATCGGACGAACGGAAACTTTAACGTGACCGTACTGACCGCGTCCTCCGGTTTGCTTGATGTGTTTATGTTCGGCTTCCGCTTCTCCCTGAATCGTTTCGCGATACGCCACTTGTGGTTTGCCCACGTTCGCTTCCACGTTAAACTCGCGCTTCATACGGTCAACCATAATTTCAAGCTGGAGTTCACCCATACCCATGATGACCGTCTCCCCTGTTTCTTGGTCAGACTTAATCTTGAATGTCGGGTCTTCATCGGCAAGACGTTTGAGCGCGAAACCCATTTTCTCCTGGTCGGCTTTGGTCTTAGGCTCAATACGAAGTGAGATGACGGGGTCGGCAAACTTAATCGCTTCAAGCACGATAGGGTCAGCTTCGTCACAGAGAGTGTGTGACGTCCTCGCTTCTTTGAGACCTACCGCGGCGGCAATTTCCCCCGCGAATACCTGCTTCACTTCTTCACGCTTGTCGGCTTGCAGACGCACGATACGGGAAAGACGCTCACGGCTGCCAGTCGTGGAATTATAGACGTAGGAACCCGCTTCTATAGAGCCGGAATACACGCGGAAGAACGCGAGCTGTCCGACGAACGGGTCGGTTTGGAGCTTGAAAACGAGCGCGGAGAACGGCTCTTCGTCGCTCGCGTGACGCACCGTCGGTTCACCACTCTTCACAGTAATCGCTTTAACCGGCGGCATATCCAAAGGTGACGGGAGGTAATCAACGACGGCATCGAGTACAAGCTGCACGCCTTTGTTTTTCAAAGCCGAACCGCAAAAGACGGGGAAGATTTTGTTCGCGATGACCGCTTTGCGAAGCGTTGCCTTGAGAACATCTATGGAAGGCTCTTTTCCGTCCAAATACTGGCTCATCAACACATCGTCCTGCTCCACGATTTTCTCAACCAATTCGTGACGATATTTCTTCGCCTCTTCCATGTATTCTGCGGGGATTTCTTTTTCAACCACGTCCATACCCTTCTCACCTACGAAGTCGTAGGCCTTCATCTTCATAAGGTCTATGACTCCCTCGTGATGTTCTTCAAGTCCAATCGGGATTTGCATACGGACCGCGCTTTTGTTCAGACGGTCAAGAATGGAGGCAAAGGATTTCTCAAATGACGCGCCCATGCGGTCCAACTTGTTGATGAAACAGATACGGGGAACTTGTCCTTCGTCGGCATAGCGCCAGTTGGTTTCAGATTGCGGTTCCACGCCCGCGACACCGTCAAAGACGACAACCGCTCCGTCGAGCACGCGGAGCGAGCGCTTCACCTCTACCGTGAAGTCAATGTGTCCGGGGGTGTCAATAATATTGAAACGGTGCTTCAGCGAGACGTCCGTCTTCGGCATATACGTCGGATTCCAGAAACAGGTGATGGCGGCGGCGGTAATCGTGATACCGCGCTCACGCTCCTGTTCCATCCAGTCGGTCGTGGTTTCGCCTTCGTGCACCTCGCCGATTTTGTGAATCATGCCGGTGTAAAACAAAATACGCTCGGACGTGGTGGTCTTGCCGGCGTCAATGTGGGCGATGATGCCAAAGTTGCGGACTCGTTCTAGGGGGTAATCTCTGTTCATAGAGTTAAGTACTAATGAGTCAGTTACTAATTCTACAAATGCTTACTAATCCGAAAATCTTATTGGTAAGCATTGGCAGTATTCGTTCATTTGCAGATTAGTACTTCATTGGTAGTAACAAAAAATGCCTCACAGGCACTGGTTAGAATAGCGTATTGAGGCTGAAAATGCAAAAACTATAGTAGATCCTCCAGCTCATCTTCCGATATCCCCGTTTGTTTCAAAATCGCACGAAGAGTTCCAAACGGAAGCGGCCTAGTATGCAAAGAAATGGAAGTCCTCCGCGTTTCAGAATTACGTATGCGTTCAAGAAACACGTGACTACTGCCGCGCTGGCGTTTGATCTCAAAACCCGCCTTGAGAAGCGCTTTGAGCAGCGTCCTCGGTTTTATTTCGCGGGACGGCATTAGGCATGCGCAAGCTTTTTTGAAAGAGACACGGGTACCGCAACGGAAGTAACAACGGTTGTTGCATCGTAGTCACTGGGAACGCGGTGTCCTAGTTCCACCAAAGACTCGATGTGGAAAGAAATGAGTTTCGTGATATTCAAGATTGCTTTATCAATCGTCTCACCCCAATCGGCAAGACCAAGCGCCGGACAATACGCATTATAGGCAACGCGCTTTTTCTTTCCCGTGGCAAGCTCCTTCTCTATAATCAGACGATAGTGCATTTGTTGCATACGCAAAGTATAACACATTCGTCATACTACTCAAAATCTATTTCTAAGACTTTTTTCGAGCGATGGTAACTAACCTAAGCACGATATGGCCATTCTCAAAAGTAATATCGAGTATGTCGCCCACCTTAAGACATGCCGCCTTGCGCAACGAAACAGGAATTGTTATTTGAAATTTAGATTTTACTCGGACAAGTTCCATAGGTTTCCTTATAGTCTATACAGACGCAGTTGGAAAGTCAAACTTTCCAACTTCTGTTGAAAAAGAAAAAGGACTCCCCCTGCGAAGGAATCCTTGAGTGAGCTGGCAGATAGAGAAGCTACTCTTTCTCTTCTGTTCTTGGTCGTGTATATTCTGGATGGAGTGGCAACGCCTTCGCCGCTTGGATCACCTCATTGACTGCCTTAGACCTTTCCTCATCAGTGTAAGAGGAAGGATAGTTAACAAACCGTTCTTCAAGCCGATTTACCGTTTCGATTAGAATGTCCTTTTCCGTTTCAGTCATGCTCTTGTCTCTCATTTCGGTATTTTGTTCGATTGGGTTTAATTTTTCTGGCATAATTTTATTAGGTTAGAGCTTATAAATTCATCCGTCTTTATTTAACCAGAGAGAGAGAGAGAGTTTGCGCAAGGGGATAACCTCCCCCCTCTTTTCGCTCTCTCCTTGGAAAGGGGAAGTGGTTGAGGCACGAAAAAAGCGGGATAGCCCGCTTCTTCTCTTCTCTAAAAGCTAAAACCTAGAAGCTAACAGCTTCTTCAACTGCCACGCAAAATGGGCATCCCAGCACTAATTTTGGAGAATGAGGATTGATGCTTTATCTCAACATGTGGTGAAGAAAATAGAGTGTATCCAAACAATTACCACAGTGAAATTAGTGCTGGACGCTCCATTTCGCAACTGGAGTTTTTACGCGCTTCGCGCTCAAAACTACCAGGCGAAATGGGCGAATGCCTTGTTGGCTTCGGCCATCTTGTGTACGTTCTCGCGCTTTTTCACCGCGTCGCCTTCGTTCTTGGCCGCCATGAGGAGTTCTTCGGCGAGCTTCTTATGCATCGGCTTTCCTTTCTTGCCACGCGCCGCGCCGATAAGCCAGCGATACGCGAGCGCGATGCGACGGTCGGGACGAACCTCAACCGGCACTTGGTAGTTGGCACCACCGACACGACGTGAGCGCACCTCCATAAGCGGAGTGATGTTCTTGAGGGCATTGTCGAATATCTCCATCGGATTCTCTACCTTTGCCTGTTCCTTGATGATGGCGAGCGCACCGAACACGATTTTGCGGGCGGCCTCTTTCTTGCCGTCGTTCATAATATAGTTAATAAGTTTCGCCACTTTGGGTGAATTGTATATCGGGTCCGGCTGGACAATATTTCGATTTTTTACTTTTCGTCTCATAGAAAACAAGTACTAATCAGATTGTTACTAATTCTACCAATGCATACGAATCAGAAACTCTTATTGGTAAGCATTGGCAGTATTCGTTCATTCGTAGATTGGTTTTAATTAGTTTTAGGGCGCTTCGCGCCGTATGAGCTTCGTCCTTTCATACGCTTCTCAACGCCACCGGCATCAAGCACACCGCGGACAATTTGGTAACGGAGGTTGACGTCTTTTACGCGGCCACCGCGGAGCAGTACCACCGCGTGCTCTTGCAGGTTGTGTCCCATACCGGGGATGTAGGCGGTAACTTCCATACCGTTCGTCAAACGCACGCGAGCGATTTTTCGGATAGCGGAGTTAGGCTTACGGGGGGTTTTGGTGGTTACTTTCGTGCAGACACCTCGTTTAAACGGTGCGTTGAAAAAAACTGGTCTGTTTTTGAGAACGTTAAATCCTTTCATGAGCGCAGGTGTCTTACTCTTGTACGGAGCGCTCTTTCGTTTACGCTTAACTAATTGGTTTATGGTGGACATGAAAAAAGTTCGTCAAGTTTTTAAAGTCCAAAAAGTTCATAAAGTCAGATTTTTTCTGCTTTACAAACTTTATAACTTTAAACTTTAGAACTGACGTACTTTACTATATAGGGTCAGAAAACGCAAATTAAAGGCTTATACCCGTGAGGAGGGAAAATGCCCACCCTGTGACGGGCGTGAGATACTGCCACAGAAAGACGATAAAGATGAGGACAATGAAGAACCCATAGCGCTCTAGCGATTCCCGCAATCGCTGCTGATGATACGGAAGAAACGAAAATAGGATTTTGGACCCGTCCAGCGGCGGTATCGGCACGAGGTTGAAAATCGCAAGTACGATGTTAATAACCACGACCAGTACCGTAATATGCAGAAAAGACGGAGATAACATATCACCTGCCCCACGTATAAGAAGACCGAACACAATAGCGATAGCGATATTGGAGAGCGGGCCCGCTGCGGCAACAATCGCTTCACCATATTTTCCGCGGAGATTGTACGGATTAACCGGCACCGGCTTCGCCCATCCGAACATCACACCGGCATTGGTGAAGAAGAGAAGAAGCGGAACAAGAACCGAGCCTATGGGGTCAATGTGCTTCAGTGGATTGAGCGAAAGTCTCCCTTGTAACCGCGCCGTCGGGTCGCCGAGGTAGTTAGCCGCGAAGCCGTGAGAGACTTCGTGTACCACGACCGACAGGACGAGTATAAATAGCGAGAAAATGACATCAAGTTGCATAAAAGTCGTTTTATGATACCATTTTGGAGCTTTTACGAATATGGTCTTACGAACATACGAACTGTTTACGAAATACGAAAAGAAGAGTAAGCCGTTCAAATGTAGTCGTGATTCGTAATTTCGTATTTCGTAATTTATTTCGTACGTTCGTATTGTCATGAAAACGTGCCCCATCACCAAACGAGGAGCCTTGCGAGCCGGAGGCTATAGCAACCGCACTCGCGCGACGCAGTTCAACCCGACGGGTATGAAGCGCCGCCAGCTTAACCTCCAGAAAAAGCGTATTTACATTCCCGAACTCAAAAAGTCGGTGACTCTTACCCTTTCCACGAGGGCTATCAAGACTATCAACAAGAATGGCGCATTCGCTACTTTGAAGAAAGCCGGGCTGATTTAATCCCCTCTGTCATTCCAACGAAAGTTGGAATCCAGTTGAAAAACACAATACCCGCCTTGCGTAAACGCGCAAGGCGGGTATTGTGTATGGCAGAATGAAAAGAGAAAATATTTTGCTCTTTGTATGTTGGTTGAGTTTCTTCGGCATAAGCACATATAGCTTCGTTCGAACAAGCGAACATTCATTCGTTGGCAACCTCGCCACATGGCTTTTTGTCGCTTCACTTATGTTAGCGCCTATTGCGATCTTTGTTTTTGCAGGATGGCAAGCCTCAAGCGTTGCTACGAAAAGTTACCGACGTGCTTTATCGCGATTCAGAGTGCGACACACTCAACAAAAACTATGGAGACGCCTTGAGTCATATGGCCCTATGGATAGTCGCACCCGCTTACTGCATAGAACATTGGTACAGCGGCTGAACCGCCACTTGAGTGATTTTGTGGAGGACGGAAACCATCCCGAAGTGGTGTACCATCGTGCCTATTCGGAAAGCGTCCGGGACGTACTAAGAAACCAACATAACGCGTAGGAAAGCTGGAGAGCAATCTCCGGCTACTTTTTTATCCAAATGGTCTCCCCATCCGATTCCATCACGATTCTTCCCGACATATCGGTGCGGAGTGTTTGTACTCCGAATTGAGTAAGAGTATCAAGTGTTTCCTGATGCGGATGGCCATACGAATTATCTGTGCCGGCGGAGATGACCGCGTACGTAGGGGAAACATACCCGACAAATTCTTGCGAAGTGGAAGTGCGCGAACCGTGGTGTCCGACTTTCAAGACATCACTGTGCAAACTCTTACCATCCAGCGAGTCAAGATAGCCCTCAATGTTTTGCGGAGCATCGCCGGTAAACATCACCGACGTGTTTCCGTAAACGAGCCTGCCAACGAGCGAACCATCGTTGGTCGCTAGCCCCGGCACGTCCCTATCGGGAAACAACACCTCAAAATACGCTCCACCACCGAGCTCTATTCTCTGCCCGCGAAGCGCGGTAATTTTGACAGCTTTTTCTTTTTGAATCTTTTCTTCAAGCGTTTTGTATTCCGCCGAAGCCCCGACAGTTCCCGGCTCAATGACGGAAGCGACCTTGTAGGCATCAAGTACATCAAGAAAACCTGCCATATGGTCCTTGTCGGGGTTGGAAATCATCAACATATCTATGGAGCGGTCGTAGAACGGCATTACCTTCCCAAGCTCCCGCAGGACGATAGACCCCGGCCCGCCATCAATCATCAGTTGAACGCCGGTTGGTGATTCTATGAAAATGGCGTCCCCTTGCCCAATATTGAGGAACGCGACCGTAAGCTTCCCTCCCTTGTCTTCAGCTACAACCGCGTACCAAATGAGGACGGTTACCAAGAAAAGAAACCCAAGCACATACCACTGAAGATTCTCACGGACTTTTCGCATACCCCCCATTGTATCAAATGGTATATACTAAGAAGACGTATAAGCATTATCAATAAAAGCGGCATTAAGCCCTTATATTTCGTCTTCGCTCGGACGCCATAAAAACTAAGAAGTTTTTGCGGCGCTCCTCGCTAGCCGAAACAAAAAGTGTCCTATGCAAAAATTTGAAGAACAAAAATTTACTATTCCCGACCTCAAGGGAATCTCAAAGAAGAATATTGAAGAACACCTGAAACTCTACGCGGGCTATGTCAAAAACGCCAACAGCATTTTGGATATGCTCGTGAAGTACCACACCGAAGATATGGCTGGAAACGCGTATATTATCGGTGAACTGCACCGGCGCTTTAGTTTTGAATATAACGGTATCCGCAACCACGAACTCTATTTCTCCGCTCTTGAAGGCGGAGCAACTCCCCTCTCTCCGGATGGTGCGTTCAAAAAAGCCATTGAGGCCATTGCGGGTTCGTTTGATAACTTCCTCGCCGGATTTAAAAATATGGCGGCGACAACCCGCGGTATCGGCTGGGCCGTTCTCTGGTATGACCAAAAGAATAAACAGCTCATTGGTTCGTGGGTGGACGAACAGCATCTGGGGCAATTAAACGGTGCGATGCCGATTCTCATGCTTGATATGTGGGAGCACTCTTACGTCGCCGACTACCAGCCGAGTGGGAAGAAAAATTACATTGAAGATTTCTTTACGAATCTAAATTGGGGTGTGATTGAAAAGAATTTTGAGGAAGCGAGAAAATAGTCTCTAATCTCAAAAAAATACTAGCTCTGATCGCACGGGCGAAGAGAGCTAGATCTGCAACGAGCAATGCTCGTTTGGTATGCGTGACATAAAAAGAGCTTGTAAGATTTTGATTAGCCGAGCAAGAGATCAGCCTCATTTACGACACGGTCGTCTTCAGCTTGGGCACGTGGCCAAGCAAAGATTAGAGCTCTATGCAAGAGCGAAGTGGCCGAAAATCGGATTCGAACCAGTCGCCCTTCTTCTACTTCGTAATCAAGCAATTTCTCCACAGCAACAAAGTGGAATGATTCCCTCGCTTCTTGTATTGTCCCATCTTTCGCGGGAACCTGACGAGTAGTAGAAATCGATTGTATTCGACCAGTAAAGGAGAGAGTTTCTCCTTCGAGTTTAAGCGCTTGCGCGAGCGGTGACCCCAGTGGAGCTCCGCAGTATTTAGTTGTAGTCATTCTAAAGTCTTATGATAGCACTCTCTTTTTTTCTGTCCCTGTTGATTGCTTTCTTTGCCACACAAAGAAGAGTACTGCATAGACCCCATACCATAAAATGACTAGCCATAAGGGAAAATACGAAATAGACGCCGAGGCAAACGGCAATCTCGCAAACCACTCAACTACCGCGAGTTCGTACGCGAGGAGCGCGTACGCGACATAGGCGAACGGAAGCGCGAGAATGCTCCACACAAATCCTGCCATTCCGGCGAGAAATCCGAACAGCATCGTCGCGGGTATTGCCGAGAGAACCAGCAGATTAACGGGAAGCGATACGATGCTGAAGATGCCTGTTTTGTACATAAGAAATGGAAGCACGAAAATCTGCGTCGCGACGGTTGCGACGACAATTTCCCGAATGTGCCATTTCTCGGTTACCCATTTCACTTTCGGCTCAATAAGCGGAGAAACATAAATGAGGCCGAGTGTCGCGAGAAACGAAAGTTGAAACGACACGTCAAACACGAGAATCTTGGGATTATGCAAAAGCATAATGACTCCCGCGATAAGAAGCGCTCTGGTGACGGCGTAGATTCTCCCTGTGGAACGCGCAAGTACCACAAGGAGCGCCATAATGGTTGCCCGTACCACGGTCGCCCCTGCACCGACCATTAGCGCGAAGAGAATCATAGAAAGCGCAGCGAGCGCCAGGCGCAGATTCTTGCGAAGTCGCGAGAAGAGCCACTCAATGAAATAAGCGATAATCGTGATGTTGTAGCCGGAGAGCACCACGATGTGTATGACGCCGACCGTCCGGAAATCATCAAGCAGCTCCTTCCCCAGTGACTGCTTGGCGCCGACGACCAGCCCGCCGAGAAGCGCCGAATGCGGCTCGGGAATAAGTGTATTGATATGCCCGATAAACGCATGTTTAAACGCGAATAGTTTTTCCAAAAGAACGTTCCCCTCTTTCGGGGAAATGAGTGTAATCTCAGGCCGGAACATCTGAAAGAAAATGCCGTCTTTCGCCAGATACGACTTATAATCAACCTCACGTCCACTTACCTCATCCACAAAATTCTTCGGGTGTTCCAATTTTCCGGTAACTGAAATCTTATCTCCGTATGTGTACTTCGGTTCGTGAGGTACGAAGAGAAGTATCTTCGCTGTTGTATCCGCTGTTTCAGCTCGGAACACCAAATGCGTATTCCCCTCCCGCACATCGGGCTCATCGGTAATCAGACCTTCAAACGTGACGATTTGATTACTATACGGTTCCAGTCCCGCCGTTACACTATTTCGCTCGGCAAAGTCATAGCGGAGCATACCTAGTCCCACTGCGAAAAGAAATACCGCAACAAGTATTCCTCCTTCCCTAAAGGAGGTTACACCGTCTTCGGTGACAGGGGATTTATCCCCCTTAGCAAAGGGGGTGCTGGAATAGTCGTAGACTGCCGAGGCGGCGAGGGCGGGGGTTGTCACAACCCTCCTGTCGAAGACGGCAGTGCTCCCTTTACTAAGGGAGATAGGGAGAATAAAGACCACCACGCCCAACAGCATCAAAAACCACGAAAACGCACCGCCCATCTCCACAAATGAACGTACAAAAATACCGGCGATAAAACCGACGATGACAGAAGAGAGTAATCTGTCCGACATACGGAAATCATAACATCCGCTGTTCTTTTGAGAGAGAGCGTGCTACATTCGTCTCGGTTTTAGCATCTTATGAGCACTTACATACACTCTCTTCTTGTCGCCGTCTGTGTCGTTATACCGGCGCCCGTTTCAAACACCCAGTTCTTCGGTTCCGATGGGAACAAGAGACGTATCGGGCAACTGTTCGGAAGGAGAAAATTATCCGAGGAACACACATATACGGACGAAGAACTCTGGCTGACCCCTTTGGTGCACCAGACGGTACAGCGACTAAAATCCGACCTTCCGGATACACTTCCTGCTTTCAGCCTCTCCCGACCCTGCCCCCACATTCAGGCGAGAGGTAGCGTTTTTCCATTGAAACGAATGCGAAAACAGAGAACACGCTTTACCCTGAGATATCGCTAGAGCTCCCGCTTTACAAAAAGACTCGCTCCCGGGCGAGTCTTTTACTTTTTACGCGAGAAATCAGAGATGATTTCAGCTTCCATTTCTTTACTGGTCGCTTTCTTAAACTTTGCCGGTTTCCCTTTCACCCGAGCTTCACATTCGCCCCACGTCTTGTGTGTTTCAATTCTTCCACCAACCAAACTCACGTACGAATATGCTTTCGCGTCGCTGTGTGTCCTATTTGAACTTTTCTCTTTCGCCAAAGATGCATCATGACTCACGTCCAAAATATTCTTGATCGGGTATTTTTCAAGCCCTCCCCCGTTCACGTCAAACAAGTCCACTTTTTTGTCATCGGCGTAGGCAGTAGCTATCTCATCACACCGTTCATTCCCTACTACTCCCACATGCCCTCCGACATACTTCCAGGTGATATTTTTCCCTTGCACCTGCTCAAAGAGTTCCTCCCATAAGTCACGGTTCAGCACTTCCTTCTTTTCTTTGGTAACCCACCCGCTTTTTCTCCAGCCGTGCACCCATTTCGTAATGCCATTGATAAGATAGTTGGAATCGGTGTAGACGGTAATAGGCTCTGCGCCCAACTTGCAACAATCAACAAAAGATAGTGCCTTGATTGGGGCAGTAAGCTCCATCCTATTATTCGTCGTGGGAAATTCTCGCGCTCCTAACTCTTGAATATGAATTTCACCGTCTTTGTCTTTGGGAAAGACGATGACAGTCCCCCACCCGCCCGGGCCGGGATTCCCGCGCGAAGAGCCGTCGGTGAAAATAGTGAAATCAGATTTAGTATTCATCCCGTTAGAGTTTCCCATATCTACAAAATAAGAAATAAGTAATAGTTACCTTGCAAACTTACATATTGCCACAAATGACTATCTACGAAACTCTAACGGGACTCATGATTTAAGATTTAGGCATACAGAAAGTATAACATCAAAAATCGGGCAAAAAGAAAGGTCCGGAGGGAAACTCCGAACCCGAACCGACAGAGTGAACTGCTAACTTACTGTGTGTGAATGTACTTCGCTTCCTCCCCCTTCAAGCACACCGATAATGATGCCGAGCAACATGCCCTTTTCAAGGGCACTCTCTTCAGAATCGAGCGCGAATCGAGAAGGGAGGGAGAAAGTGATTTCTGCCTCGTCCTCTCTTGCCAAGCCGACAGACGGGTGCAATCTTTTTGGGAAACGACGTGTAAGCACTTTGAGTACTTTTATAGCATCGCCTTCCTGCCGATGATTCACACCGACCGTAATCGTTATCTGCATAGGAACTCCTTTCGTTAGAAATGTACCATATCGGGGTTCTTAATATATGTCAACAATCCGCAACCGAAGTTCCACACGATTGCCGAACGTAGAGCGTTCAAGGTGCGCGAGAAGATTTACCGGCCTGCCTTCGCGGAGCGCGGGCGGAAAGTCCTCGGGCTTTGCGTAAAACTGTATCGCGTTCACATACATGCCGTTTGTTTTTGCAAAGGTAAGTTTCAAATGTTGTTTTTCTTTGCCAAACTGCTCCATTTTCCGCATTCGCGCGTTTTCAAACAAAAAAATCGGTTTCGGATTCCCTACTCCGAACGGTGCGAGTTTAGTAATGTCTTGCCATGTCTTATCATTCACCTCGTCAAACGTAAGCACCGCATCGGCAATGGTTCCGCTATCAGCTACGTATTCGCTTCGCACTTTTTCGTACGCCCGCTCAAGCTCTGATTCAAGTAAATGTACCTTTTCAAGCGTCGTAGAAAATCCTCCGGCTTCCTTGTGTCCGCCAAAAGCACTGAACACCGAGCTCGCTTCATGCATCATGAGCGAAAGGTCCACGCTTCCTCCCGAACGGCACGAGCCTTTCAGTTCAATACTTTCCTCCCTTCCCCAGAGAAACACGGGACAGCGCATATCCTCCGCAAGCGAGTTCGCGACGAGCCCTAAGAGGGACGGACGCCAATTCGGGTTCCCTGCCACGACCACACTTCTCTGCCCTCTATCTTCCACATGCTTCCGCACCTCCTTCACAAGCGAGGCGACTTTTCCTTTACGCTCATTGTTTATTTTATCCAAATGCTTTGCGAGCGTTGAGGCCTCACTGTCGTCAGTCGTAGCGAATAGGCGGAATGCGTCCATGGGAATCCCCATACGTGACGCCGCATTGATACGAGGAGAAATACTGAACCCCACGTCATCTTCGGTAATGTCGGCGCGGTTCATGCGAAGCACCGAGAGCAGTTCGGTAAGTCCTTTGCGAGGAGATTTCTTGAGTACTTTCAGCCCATAATACGCAAAGACTCTATTCTCGCCCGTAAGCGGAACCATATCGGAGAGGGTGGCGATGCCGACCATGTCCAGTAACCATTTCTCCCATCCGGGAGAAATGGTTACTGGAATTTTCAATTTCCAATTTTCAGTTTTCAATGAGAGAAACAATGCCTGGACGAGCTTGAAGACGACGCCGGAACCGCAGAGCATTTTCTCGGGATAGGAGCAGTCGGACTGCTTGGGATTGAGGATGGCGAAGGCTGGGGGGAGCGTTTCTCTTAATTCTCCCCTAGCAAGGGGAGCACTTGCCGCTTCGGCAAGGAGGGGTGTTACACCCCTCGTCTCATCAGAATGAGCCACCTCCCTTGATAGGGAGGACTCCGAACGCAGAGGCAGGTGGTGGTCGGTGATAATCACATCAATACCGTGTTCGCGTGCGTGTGTTACTTCTTCCACATCCGTAATACCGCAATCAATAGTGATAAGGAGCTTACAGTCGGAATCACTTAGTTGTTTAATTGCCGAATTGTTGAGTCCGAACCCCTCGCCGTGACGGTCGGGAATATAGTTCTCAAAATTCAGGTACCCGATCCGTTTGAAAAAATCGTGGAGCACTACCGCGCCAGGAATCCCATCGGCATCGTAGTCACTGAAAATCGCAATCCGTTCGTCATTCTGTACCGCCCGCAAAATCCGCGTCACCACCTTTTCCATGTCTTTCATCAAAAACGGGTCATGCGAATGATTCTCATAGTGCGGATTCAGAAACTTCTCCGCCTCTTCCGCATTCTGTATTCCCCTCCCATACAAAAGCTGCCGCGTGAGCGGCGAATAAGCAAGTAAATTCTTCTCTATCTCAGACGAAGGCGCTTCCCGCACGGCATACTTTGGCATAGCACGTATTGTAACGCAGATTGACTTATCGTGGGAACGAGAGTAGAAATACTGCGAACAGACCTTTCATACTTATGAAAAATACCGAAATGACTGCAATGTTAGAAATGATTGGAGCCGCTCGCGAAGTTGCCAAAACTGAAGTGGACAAACGGGTGCAGAGAAGCGCCGAAGCGCTCAAAACAGAAAGGAAACGGCGGCGGGAACGGCAAGTGGACGCGTGCCTTCTCTTGCAGAAGGCTCAAACGCTACTTTCGGCAGCTCTTTGCGACGAGAGCGTCCAGAGGTTTGTGCTCACCGAGCCATGGAGTAACAACGTCTATCACACATTACAAGACCAGAGAGAAATCCTGATATTGTGGAGATCAGAAGGCAGTCGCCCACTCTTTCTTGGGTTAGTGCGGACCAAAACGAGTGCAACGTTTGATTTCTTGGAGTGTGGAACCAACGACGGGGAGGTAATGTTGCTTATCCGGGTACATGGCGACGCACTAGCGTATGTATCAGAAGAGGCTGATGCAACATTGAAAGAGCTAGCAACGCTTGCCGGTTTCTTCAACACCATGACGAAAGCGGCATATCTCCCGCTTGGGTCGTTCTAGAGAGATTTTTCTCGTCTTTTCATAAGCCGCGCCCGCGCGCGGCTTTTTCTTTCTTGAAAATTGGGAATTGATAATTGATACTTCTTTCCATATACTACTTGTATATGGAAAGCTGCATTTTCTGCAAAATCGTCAAAGGAGAACTCCCTTCCAGCAAGGTCTACGAGGACGTGGACGTATTCGCCTTTCTTGATATCAAACCGGTAAATCCCGGCCATACGCTGGTTATACCGAAAAAGCATTACGTGAATGTCCACGATATGCCCGACGAAATGGTCGGGAAGGTGGCGATTGCCGCAAAGAAAGTCGCCGACGCAATTTTAAAAATTGGCGCGAAAGGAGTAAACATCGGCACGAATAACGGCAAGGACGCTGGGCAAGTCGTCTTCCACGCGCATACGCACGTAATGCCGAGGTACGGCAACGACAAATTCAGTCTGTGGGTCGGGAAGGAGTACGACGGAGATGAACGACAGGAGGTGGCGGAGAAGATACGCCAATCTCTGAATCCTTAATCCTTAGTCTACGACTACTACGCTACTGCTCCGTTATCTTTAATCCTTAACAAAAACGATTTAGCAATAGTATGCTATAGCATACTATTGCTAAAACTGCTGTGAATTTGTAAATCCCTCCTCCTTTTTACAAAGGGAGGAAAAGAAATCCTGGATTCCAGCTTACGCTGGAATGACAGAAGGAGAGCGGAGTGCCTCTATTCCCGGCAACGTCCCATTCGCCAAAAACTCAAGCATCGCTCCTCCGCCGGTAGAGACAAACGAAAATCGTTCCAATAGGCCGAGCTTGGAAACCACCGCGAGAGAATCTCCTCCACCGATAATGGTTTCCGCGTCGCATTCGGCAAGCGCTTGCGCGAGTTCTATGGTTCCTTGTTCAAACCCCGCCTCATATTCGCCGAGTGGCCCGTTCCAGAGCACGAATTTTGCTTTTTCAACAAGCGCGCGGATATTGTCAAGCGCATTCGGTCCGGCATCCACAATTTTTTCATCCCGTTCCACCGCGTCAGCATTCTTTGCGAAACTTCCGGAAAGTTTGCGCGCGATGACATCTGACGGCACGTGCATTTTTTGGTTTTCAAGAAGTCTTGGGCTGATTGCGCATTCCGAAACAAGCGAGACTCCGGTTTCGTACCCCCTCGCACAGTAAATATCATTCGCGAGCGCGCCACAGACATAGATATCGTCGGCAATCGGGAGGAATTTCTCAATGAGGGGCGTTTTTGTCTCAAACTTGGCACCTCCGAGAACCACCAACATCGGATGTTCCGGAGAAAATGCCTTTGAGAGGTGCTCAACTTCGTCGGCAAACACAAATCCCGCGTAGCAAGGTAGCAGTGTGGGAATACCGACGATAGAGGTGTGTTCTCGGTGAGAAACGGCGAATGCCTCGTTGACATAGATATCGCCAAGCGAGGCAAGTTCTCTCGTAAACACAGGGGCATTCTTCGTTTCGCCGGAGAAACTGCGCAGATTTTCAAGCAGAAGAAACGAGCCCTCCTGTAAAGACGCCATTGCCTCTTTCGCTTCTTCAAGCGTGGAAACGAATGAAACCGGAAAATTCTTTTTCAAATACTCAAATATGGGGCGGAGCGACTCTTGCGGGTCGCGCCCGACATGGCCGATAATCAAGGTTCTGGCTTTGTGGTCCCGCAAAAATGCAAGCGTCTTCCCCGCACTGTCAATGCGATAGGTATCGACAAGAATGTCGTTCTCCACGGGTAAATCAAGGTTGAGACGAAGCAACACGCGTTTGCCTCGTACATCGGCGTCTTTGAGTAATGGAAGGTGAGGTGACATATCTCTTTCTTATTCCTCTAGTCTACGACTACTATCGCTTTCCTAAAAGGAGGTGGCCGATAGGCCGGAGGATTTTAACATCCCTCCTGCCGAAGACGGCAGTGCTCCCTTTTCTAAGGGAGAATTAAGACACTAAATCGAATTGGCACTTTTCAGCATACTGATAAATCCCGAAGCATCAAGACTTGCGTGGCCGACAAGGAGTCCAGAAACTCCTCCGTCGCGAAGAATTGCGGCAGTATTGCTCCCCTCGGCGGACCCCCCATAGAGTAAAACCGGTAGCTCCGCGGTAGTGGCATCGTACATATCCGCGAGAACTTTGCGGATAAAAATGGAGGTTTCACGGATATCGCGTGGCGTCATCGCCTCCCGTGCGCTTTTCCCAATCGCCCAAAGCGGCTCGTACGCGATGACGAATTCACGGAAGTCGGTGCGCCGAATACCGGCGAGTGACGACTTAATTTGGTTTTTCAAAATATCAAAATACTTCCCGTCCACGTCGCGCTCCTTTTCGCCAACACAGACAATCGGAGTGAGTCCTTCGGCGAGTACGGCACGGAGCTTTTTGGAGACCATTTCGTCGGTTTCGCCAAGCGCTCTCCTCTCCGAGTGGCCGACAATCACATAGGACGCTCCGACATCTTTCAACATTTCCGGAGAGACTTCACCTGTGGCGCGTCCGATATTCGCCCAGAATACGTCTTGCGCTCCGAGAGAAACTCTGGTTGTTCCCGCGTGGGCGAAGAGGCCGAGGTACGGGAAAGGTGGACACATAACCGTTTCCACCTTATCAAGTTTTCCTCCCGCCAACTTGGTTTTACCAAAAAGCACCCGCGCTTCGGCGACACTTCCGGGGTTCATCTTCCAATTGGCGACCATCAGTTTCTTCTTCCTCATGGCAGGAATTATATACGAAAATACGAATTATACGAATCAACAAATGGCTGCGAATAAGAAAAGGGGCGACCGAGGGGTCGCCTTGAAACTGTAGCCGGTGCCACCGGCGTCTTACGCTTGCTGTTTAGTAGCTGTTTTTCGTGGTCTGGATGTTCATAGCGAAAATTCGCCTAGAAGAAGATTAAGGTGCATGACGTATGCGTGCGTCAAGTAGTTTCGTGAGAAGTCTTGTCCTTCCCAGTGACTCTGTTTCTGCTTCATAGACTACTCTCTCTCTCTTTCCTTTGCAAGCGCGCAATCCATACCCAACTTCCGTTCTCTTTTGCTAAAAGCTATCAGCTAGAAGCTAACAGCTTTCTTATTCCACCTCCCTCCACCTATCAAACATATATCCCCCCGCTGGCCCGCTCGTAAACAGGAGATTCGCAAGTCCGGTTTCGTAGATAACTTTTGCGTCGTTCTTGAGGTGGAGCTTCCACCCCGTCACTTCTTTCAAGTTCGCATGATTCTCAAGCAAAATCTCGCCATGCGGCGCATAGATAAGAAGCTTGCCGGACGCAAAGTTCTTCAAATTGATAGCGATTTCACTTCCTCCGGTTTCGGCGCTGCTGTTTTGAGAGATGAAAAGTATGTACGACTTCGGGTCGCCTGACCCTTGATACGTCGATTCGTTTTGAAGAATAATCTTACTGCTTGTCGTTCTGTTGGACGGTTTATCGGCAATCACCGCAACACTATTTGAACCAAGAGAAGGCGCGATTTTTATCGTTGACGCGTTGACCACGTCAATGTTTCCCGCAACCCAAAGCGGTCCGGTCAGCGTCACGACGGTACCGTTCTTGCTTATTTCAAGGTCGCAGTTTATTTTTTTCGGGCCAATGGTCGTATCGTCGTCAATCTTATACGGACAAGGAGAATTGATAACCCCTCCGGCCTCTGCGGCGGCTTCCCATTCTGAAATCTGCGCGTCGGAAATAGGGAGTGTGGTGGTCGCTTGGTCGGGGCTATTCGGATGGAGCGCCCCTGAAACGCCGGTACCCGAAATGCTTTGATAGTACGCGTCCTTGTCTATCGTGGAATCGGTTATCGTGTGAGCGTAGGCGGAACTGGTCGCGTGTACCCCTTCTATCCTCCCTGCCGGCCCTGCCGATACCACATCTCCTCTAATAAGATTGAAGTCCGCGCCAGTAATTGGACCATTGGAGTACGCGTTACCGAGCACGGATGAACTGTTCTCAAACACAATACCTCCCTCTCCTGATTGCATACCGTAATTAAAAGAAGCTCCGCTTCCCGTGGTAAGATGCGCCTTGTTTTTCCTCACGAACGAATCTTGATTCCCCGCTGCCATCACTTCTTTCCCGTCAAACACTGTCGTAGTGGTTGCGGTCGCGCTGTATCCACCGTAGGAAATAGTTTCCACGTCCCCGACAGTAAGCCCCTTGCTTAGGCGATACAGCACATCCTCCGATACCCCGCTCGCACCATAGAGACTCCGCGCGCCTTTCTCAAGCGAGCGGACGGAATCCACCTGATTCAGTACCGGATTCACCGCACCTAAACTTACCGTGAGCGAGATAATGAGGAAAAAGAGGGCGGCGATGGTAATAGCCTGCCCCTGCTGGGGCACACTTTTAACTTTTAACTTTTTACTCTTAACAAAGAAGAGGGGCATTATTGTGTCATTAAAGGTTAACAGTTAACGGTTAATGGTTCTTCGTGACTCTAGTACGAATCGCGCAGAACTGCCGTTCCATAAAAGTTTTCACTCCTCGCACTCGCACCCGCCCCCGTCTCTATGGTCATCTCTATCTTAACGCCTGTTGAACGCGGCGTGGTTATCTTGCGAAACACGAGATTGGAAACAGAGGTACTGGTACTCGTGAGTAGGCCGGACACAACCCCGTTTTCCTTGAGCGAAAGCTTGCCGTTATCCAACAAGAATTCAACGGTTCGCGGAGCGCCTAACGCATCGGCTGTGGCAAGAAGCAGTTTCCCCGGATGCGCCCCAAATGTGCTTCCCGCATCAGTGACGGCATTCGCATCGCGAATTTCCCGATACATCCGCTCTAGTGAAAGTGTCGCGTCCTGCTCTATATGTTGCGCGTTTCTTAATAGTCCATATGAACGCATGACGACGAGTAGGGTTTGCAGTACGGCGACCAAAGAGAGCGCCAGTATGGCGATGTAGAAGAGCATCTCCACCAAGGAAAATCCCTTGGTGGAATTTCCAATTTTCAATTTCCAATTTCCAAAAAAATCAGAGGGGGGGGTTCTGAATTGAAAATTAAGTAATTTCTTCATTGATTGATAATTGAGCATTGATAATTGAAAATTACTCGAAGAGGTTCGTGAGGTACGTCACGATGGACTTATCCAGCATCGGCGTGGAACTTGCAGTGACTCGCACAGTCAGCTGTTTCGTGCCACTATCCAGACTTTTCGCGTCAAGAGAAGTACTCGCCACAATATCCTTATCGGAATTCCGGCGATAGACATCATCAAGCACTATCGTGCGCGTAAACACAGTATCCACAAGCACAGGAGTCGTCGTCGGTACCCAAGCGCTGCCCTCCCACGAAAGATAGTAGCGCGTTCCGGAAGTGAGAGACGCGAATGAACTCCACCCCGTATCCCGGAGAAGCGTCGCCGCCTCTACTCCTTCTTGCAGTAAAAACGCGGCTTTAAGCGCATCAGTATTCTTAAGACCGGCTTTCAGGTAAAAAGAGTAGGCTGCGGTAAGACCGGTAAGTGAAAAAAGAATGAGGGCAGTGCCGATAATAACCTCCACGAGGCTGATTCCGTTGTGGTACATTCGTGTCATACACTATATTTCAATTTTATTTCACTGTGTTTCAATTTTATTTCAGAAATAAATAGAAATAAGCTTCGCGAAATACATAGAAATAAGTCTAATTAGAATACGCGGCGCCGGTAGAAGTTATCGTGATGACTTTAGTTGTGCCGGCGTCGCGAAGTGTAGTGAGTGTTACGGTTCCGCTCTGCGTCGTCGCGCCGGTAAGTTTACTAAAGACAATTTCAAAACCACCGCCGGTAAGCGCGAGAGCGGATATCTTCACCTCGTCGTGAAGCGTCTGCATCTGGTTGCCAGCCGCACCGACACTATACGTAGACGCGTATTTTTCCGTTTCGGTGATAAGGGCTTTGTCCGTATTTACGGGAGACATCGCGGAAATACCAATCGCGGAAATAACCGCGATGATGGCGACGGAGAGAAGCAATTCAATGACGGTAAATCCCCTGTTCATAAGTAAGTACCAATCAACTAATCTGTACTAATCTACAAATACCAACTAATCCGACTCACAGTTCCTATTCGTAGGTATTGGCAGATTAGTCTCATTCGTAGATTGGTATCTGCTACATAGCGTTCATGAGCGAGTACGCGGGGGAAATCATGGCGACCGCGAAGAAACCGACGACAATACCGACAACCACCATAAGTACGGGCTCAATAATCACGGAGATATTCTTTGTCTTCTGCTCTACCTCACCCTCAAAGAACAAGCCTGTTTCTTTAAGCATAGGCGAGAGTTTCCCCGTTTCTTCACCCACCGCCACCATTTCGGAAAGAAACGGAGGGAAAATAGTTTCGTGCTCGCGGAAGATTCCCGACATCGGTTCGCCTTTTTCTATCGCCGCCCGCGCTTGTAGGAGTACATCCTTGAAAAGATGGTTGGGAAGCACTTCCGCGGTGATTCCGAGTGCCTGTATCACCTCCACTCCGGAAGACAGGAGCGAGGATAGTGTCTGCCCGACCCGGGCGGCGTTCGCCTCCCTGATAATCGGCGCGATAACCGGAACATGAAGCAGAGCGGAATCCACCACTCGTTTCCCTGCCGGACTCTTCGCGACAGCGACCAGAGCGAGAAGTGTAAAGAGAGCGAGAAGGAGGCCGAGCACAAAATGTGCCTGCATAAAATCACTGACGGCGATAATCATCCGTGTGGAAAGCGGAAGTTCCACGTTGAAATCTTTAAAGG
This sequence comes from Parcubacteria group bacterium GW2011_GWA2_49_9, assembly GCA_001004005.1. Taxonomy (GTDB): domain Bacteria; phylum Patescibacteriota; class Minisyncoccia; order Phycocordibacterales; family UBA10002; genus UBA10002. The sequence continues at coordinate 412 of LCQF01000002.1, read as the reverse complement.
ACGCCGTCATCTGCGGTACGACTTTCACAAACAGCACGACACCAACGCCAATCATAACCGTGACGACCACGGCCGGATACATAAGCGCGCCCCGTATTTTCCGTTGCAACGTATAGGTGCGGTCCATTTGCTCCGACACCGAAAGAAGCGACGTTGAAAGATTACCTCCTTCCTCCCCCGCTTTTATCATTGAAATCATAATCGGCGGAAATGTTCGGGAAAAACCGCCGAATGCCTGACTTAAACTCTCGCCAGTGCTGATGCGTCCGATAAGTCCGGAAATAATTTCTTTGAATTTTGGGGAGCCCGTTTGCCGCAGAAGTACACCGAGTGCCCGCGAAACGGTAAGTCCGGCCGAAAGCATACCGGCCAGATTTCTCGTAAAAATAATTTTATTGCGCATGGAGACGCG
>LCQF01000001.1 GCA_001004005.1 Parcubacteria group bacterium GW2011_GWA2_49_9 | reverse complement strand
TGAAGCGATGGAAAAAGAAAAAGGAATGAAAAAAGATGTGACTTTGTTACAATGTAGCGTATTAACAGAAAGGTTCGGATTAGGGGTTTAATGTGGGTCGCCAGATAGCATATGGTCTATGCTAACAAAGCTCACCCTCGGGTGACCTTTGAAAAACGGCCGAGTAGTGCGATGCTACCGGCCTTTTTTGTTGGTTTAAAGATGCTAGAATAGCCATATGATTGTTGGAGATTTGAAGAAATCTATACAGGAAGCCCTAAAGACTCTTGGCATAGAAGCGCCGAAGGTGGAACTGGAACATCCGGCGGAGCTTAACCACGGCGATTTTTCTACCAATGTTGCACTTGCAACCGCCAAAATCGCCAAACAAAAACCTCGCGACATCGCGGAGAAGGTTGTTGCTGAATTGCAGAAGAATCTCCCGAACGGTGTAAAGAAAATTGAAGTAGCGGGGGCGGGATTTATTAATTTTTACCTCACAAAGGGATTTTTTGCGGAGGAGGTAAAGAACATCGGTGACGATTTTGGCAAGAACAAAAATTTGGAGGGAAAGAAGGTGATGGTGGAATACACCGACCCGAATCCATTTAAGCCATTCCACATCGGGCACTTAATGTCGAATGCGATAGGCGAAAGTATCGCACGACTTACGGAAGAGGAAGGAGCACAGGTTAAACGTGCGTGCTGGCAGGGAGATATTGGACTTCATGTTGCTAAAGCAATCTATGCACTTCTACAAATGGGAGATGACCCGTTGAACATTGGCAAGCTGGGTGTGGCGTATGTTTTCGGTGCGAAAGCCTACGAGACAGATGAAACCGCAAAGAAGAAAATTGACGAACTTAACCAAGTCATTTTTGAGAAAGCAGACGACGCGGTGAACAAGTTATATGAGGCTGGGCGAAAAGTAAGCCTCGAGCACTTTGAAGAGCTATACAAGTCACTCGGGACAAAATTTGATTACAAATTTTTTGAGGGAATAGAGGGGCGTGAGGGTGTTCCTATTGCTAAACAAGCGCTCAAGGACGGCATTTTGGAAGAGTCAGACGGAGCAGTTGTGTACCGAGGTGAGAAAGTCGGTCTGCATACCCGGGTGTTTCTAACATCAAAGGGGCTGCCAACCTATGAGGCGAAAGAACTTGGGTTGAATAAGGCAAAGTTCAAGGAGGAGCCAAACCTTGATGACTCGATTATCATTACTGCAAATGAGCAAAGCGACTATTTCAAAGTGGTGCTTGCGGCAATGCGGGAGATTATGCCACAGGTTGCCGGAAAGACACGGCACATAGCACACGGCATGATGCGGTTTTCGGACAGCAAGATGTCCTCGCGTAAGGGTAATGTTATTACTGGCGAATCGCTTATAGCGGACGTTGCAATTCTTGTTCATAAGAGGCTGGCAGACCGCGATCTATCAAAAGAGGAAAAAGACAAGATTGCTCAAATCGTAGCAGTTGGCGCGATTAAGTACTCCATTCTTCGGCAGGCAATAGGAGGCGATATTATTTTTGATTTTGAGAAGTCCATTTCGTTTGAAGGCGATTCTGGTCCGTATCTTCAGTACTCATATGTGCGGGCGAAGTCGGTACTTGGCAAGGCAGAGTCTCTCAAGGTTCAACCTTGGGACGGGAGAAAGGTTGAACCTTGGGAGACGACGACGCTCGAAAGACTCCTGTATCGCTTTCCCGAAGTGGTAGAGAGGGCAGGAGCGGAATACGAACCCCACTATGTCACGACCTATCTCACCGAACTGGCAGGTGTTTTCAACAGTTGGTATGCGAACGGAAAGATTATTGATGCTGGCGACCCTGCTTCGCCTTACAAACTCGCCCTGACCCAAGCGTTTGCGATAACAATGAAGAACGGGTTGGGGCTTCTTGGTATCAAGGTGCCGGAAAAGATGTAGTTATGGTGTACGAGTATAAGTGTCATTCTCGCGGACGCGGGAATCCAGATTTCTATTATTAATCCTAGATTCCCGCCTACGCGGGAATGACAGAAAGAGAAGATGAAAATAACCTACGATAAAAAAGTCGATGCAATGTATATCTACTTTCAAAAAGGCAAAGAAGTTGCCCGCACGGTTGAATTGGCTGACCTGCTCACGGCTGACCTCGATAGTACTGGGAAAGTCATTGGTGTTGAAATCCTCTCAGCGTCTCGTCAGATGAAAAATCAAAAAAGCAGTTTTTCGTTCCCTTTGGGAAATATCCCCGTAAAAATGCTTAGTTAGGAGGTAGGGTATTGCGGTGACGGAGAAGATGTAAGAGCCTCTTTTTAAGAGGGTAAGTATCAGAACCCACCCGAAGCGGATGGACTTCGGAGCTTTTTTGTTGCGAAATTTTTCGAGTTATGGTAGGTTTTCCGGTAGTTCAACAAAAAACAACTGCACACACTACAGATATTATGAGCTCAATACTCGCGTCCTTTTCTATCCCTCAAGGCACTCTTTCAAGCCTCACCACAGTCATTCCCAGTCACGCAGACTACATCGGCCGACAGGAAGGACTTTCGGAACTTGGAGACGAAGTATACCTTGTCTCCTTTGGCAGCGTATGCAAAGACAGCGAGGATGCTAGGTTGTCTATGGCATCGGAACAGTTGGAGCCCGTGGGCTACTTACGGGCTAAGGCGATTCAAATTTCCTTCCCTGAGATCCAGAGAGAGCAGCCGGTCGTCGTCTTAGCCGCTCGCTGGAAACGGCCGAATGAAGATTCGGTACGAGTACTGGTCTTTCCGGTGTTGGGGTCAGGTGGCAAGCAGGATTTTGCGGATGCGTTTGTCGTCGACGAAGGAAAGTGGGAAAGGCATGCAGCTTTTTTGGCCGTTCGAAGCAAAAGTAGTCTTAGCGGTCGTATCGTCGTCCGTCTCCGTTTGTTGCTTAGATTTCTCCTGAGTTGGCGTAAAGGATAAGTTTCGATTTCACAAGGCGCTAGAATCCAAGCTGTAACGGGGATTCTGGCGCTTTTTTGTTGCCGTTCCCGAGCGGATGTGACGCACTGCTGTAAAGTGCATAACTTTCCTTGATTGCAGAGACTTACAGAACGTAGGCTATAATTTGAACTTTCTTTTTTATGAACGCACATCGATGTCATCCTTTTGTCCGAGACGGCGTGGAGTTCGACATTGGTATCGAGCTCAACGCCTGGGTTAATGAAAATCCCGCACTGCATTTTTCCTTACTCAACGCACTTGTCAGACAGTTGCGTCCCACCTTTAACGGCGAAGTCGCACGGGCGGAGATTTATCGGGCCCGGGAGACCGGACTTTTCTACGTGAAGCTCATTCCTCATGCGGGCAGCTCTTGGCAACAGGTATGGAAACTTGAGTGCGAGCGCGGCAATGAACACCGTTTTTCGCCTGTTGGCGAGTAATTCCGAAATTTTCGGAGAAGTGCTAGAATGACCGTATTCTAGCCTTTTTTATTGCACTACGAACTGCGAATCTTTACAAATGTACGAATAGGAATTACCACCCCTCAGTCCCCTCCTTGGAAAGGAGGGGAAGAAAAAAGAAAATGACCGAAGAAAACCAACCGCAAAAATCAAGAATAGCCGAAACCGCCTCCGGAGGAACCTCCGGCGTGGCAAAGCGTGAAGAGCAAATTCTCGCTTTTTGGCAGAAGAACAGCACCTTTAAAAAGACGTTGGAGAAGAAATCTCCAAAGGGTGAATTCGTGTTTTATGATGGTCCGCCGTTCGCGACGGGACTTCCGCACTATGGGCATATTCTTGCCGGTACCATCAAGGATGTCATTCCGCGCTTTAAGACGATGCAGGGTTATCGCGTCCCACGACGATGGGGATGGGATTGCCACGGACTTCCCGTTGAGAATGAGGTGGAAAAAGAACTCGGTTTCAAATCCAAGAAAGATATTGAACAATACGGCATCGCGAAATTCAACGCGAAGGCGAAGGAGGCCGTGATGCGCTACGCCGATGACTGGCGGCGGATTATTCCGCGGATGGGCAGGTGGGTGGATATGAATAACGATTATCGGACGATGGACCCGTCGTATACCGAGAGCGTGTGGTGGATTTTCAAGACCTTGCATGACAAAGGACTCATCAGCCAAGGATTCAAATCAATGCACCTCTGTCCGCGGTGCGAGACCACGCTTTCCAATTTTGAGGTGACGCAAGGATACAAAGAACTGACCGACCTTTCGGTCTATGTGAAGTTTAAACTCTTGTCGCAGGCGAACACCTATTTTCTGGCGTGGACGACCACGCCATGGACGCTTCCGGGGAATGCCGCGCTCGCGGTGCATCCCGAGAAGGACTACACGTTTGCGGAAATCACCGCCTCAAACGCGAAAGAAATTCCGGTAGGCGATACGTTCATTGTTGGAGCGAAGGAAGAAATCTTGAAGAGAGTATTCGGGCAAGAAGCATTTGAGTTTGACTCCGCGTCCCGCGTCGGCACCTTTACGTGGAAAGGGGAGGAAGTCGCGTTTTCCGCCAAGAAGGGAATAAAAGGGAAGGAATTAATCGGTCAGTCGTATGAACCGCTTTTTCCCTACTATTCACACGGGGCCAATCTCTCCGGTCACGATAAAGGCTGGCGGGTGTACGGCGGGGAGTTTGTTACCGAAGAAGACGGAACGGGCATCGTACATATCGCGCCGGCGTTCGGCGAGGACGACTATCAGCTTGCGGCCAAAGAAAAACTTCCCTTTATCCAGCATGTTGGGACCGATGGCGCGATGCGTCCCGAGGTAACCGACTTCGCGGGACTTCAGGCGAAGCCGAAAGGAAACCCGAAAGAAACCGACGAGAAAATCGCCGCCGCTCTTGAGGCGAAGGGGAAACTCTTGAGACGTCTCCCAATCACGCATCCGTATCCGTACTGTTGGCGGTGCGACACGCCACTCCTTAACTACGCGGCTCCGTCTTGGTTCGTGAAAGTAAGTGAGATGCGGGAAAAGTTGGTTGCGGCGAATAAGGGTATTACCTGGGTGCCGAAAGAAGTGGGAGAATATCGCTTTGGAAACTGGCTTGCCGAGGCGAAAGATTGGGCGATTTCGCGCTCACGTTTTTGGGGTGCACCGATACCGGTCTGGGGGTGCGAGCGGTGTAAGACCTACAGTGTCATCGGTTCGGTAGATGACCTTAGGAAAAAAGGGGCCGAAAATATCACGAAGATTATTATCGTACGTCATGGCGAGAGCGAGAAAAACGTCAAGCATATTCTGGACGATTCACCGCAGGGGTTTCCGCTCACGCACGAAGGGAAACGGCGTGCGAAAGAAGCCGCGGAGTATATTAAAGCGCAGGGAAGGGTAGACGCCGTGTATTCCTCTCCGGTCCAGCGCGCGAAAGAAACAGCGGCGTATGTTGCTCGTGTTGTGGGGAAAGAAGTGCAGGTTGAGGAACGGTTCCGCGAAGTGGATAGCGGGAGCTGGGACGGACTGAAAGAGGGGGACCCGAGACTTGAGAAAGAACGCGGTGCCTATCGAGCGCTTCCAGCCGAAATGAATTATGTGACGAAACGGGGCGAAACCGGTGAAAGCTGGGCGGAGGTGGAGAAGCGTATGGCCGAGGGGCTCAAACTCATTTTGCAAAAGCACGCGGGAGAAACCATCGTCATCGTTTCTCATGAAGGACCGATGGTGTATTTCCTCAAGGCCATCGACACGCTTTCGCTCTCTGAAAGCGATTCGTATTTTCACGAAGCGCGGTTTGAAGCATACGCTCGTCCCATGACGGTGTATGTGCACGCGGAAACCTGCAAGGAGATTGATATGCACCGGCCGTTCATAGATGAGGTTGCCCTTACATGCGACACGTGTGCCAAGGAGACCGGAACCGGACGAGGACTTATGCGCCGTGTTCCCGAAGTATTTGACTGTTGGTTCGAATCAGGCGCGATGCCGTATGGACAGGCGCACTACCCGTTTGACAAGATGGAGCGAGGTTCGGCGGGCGATATGTTCGACCCTATCGGGAGTTTCTGGCGCAAACCGAAAGGATTTCCCGCGCACTTTATCGCGGAAGGACTGGACCAAACACGCGGGTGGTTCTATTCAATGCTTGTGCTCGGCCTTGGTTTATTCGGAAAGTCGCCGTATCAAGCGTCAGTGGTGAACGGTATCATTCTCGCGGAGAACGGCGCGAAGATGTCCAAACGGCTGAAAAACTACCCCGACCCTTTGGAGGTAGTGGGGAAGTATGGAGCGGATAGTTTGCGTTACTATCTCCTGTCGTCACCCGTGGTGCGCGGAGAAGACCTCCGGTTTTCCGAACGCGGAGTTGATGAAGTGAATAAAAAAGTGTTCGGACGATTGGATAACGTCCTTCAGTTCTATCTGCTCTACGCAGACGAAAAACACAAAGCACAGAACACAAAGACCAAACAAAGCACAAAACCAAAAAGCACAAACATACTCGATATCTGGATTACCACAAAACTAAACCAGTTGATAGCGGAAGTTACCAAAGCCCTTGAACAGTACGAATTGGATAAGGCGGTACGGCCGATAGGGGAGTTCGTGGATGACCTCTCTACGTGGTATGTACGGCGTTCGCGCGACCGTATCAAATCGGATGATTTGAACGAGAAAGAACACGCGCTCGGTACACTCCGGCGTGTGCTTTCGGAACTCGCCAAGGTGATGGCTCCGTTTACGCCGTTTTTCGCGGAGTACCTGTATCAAACAATTCATAATGCGAATACCGCGAATACCGATGCGAATACTGCAAATAAGAGCGTACATATGGCAGACTGGCCACAAAGTGGAAAGGTTGATGAAAAAGAACTGAAAGAAATGGAAGAAGTGAGGAAAATCGTATCCCTCGCGCTTGAAGCACGGGCTAAGGTGAACATCAAAGTACGACAACCCCTTCAGAAGTTAAAAGTTAAAAGTTTAAAGTTGAAAGTTAATTCAGAACTTACCAAACTGATTGAAGAAGAGGTGAATGTGAAAGAAGTTGTCATAGACCAAACCATACAGACTGAAGTGGAGCTTGATACCACTATGACTCCCGAACTTAGAGAAGAGGGAATGTTCCGCGAGCTAGTCCGGTTTGTGCAGGAAATGCGCAAGACGCAGGGGTTCAAAGCGGGCGAACCGGCAACGCTCGTTATCGGCGCACAGGGTCCGTCCAGACGCTTCATTGAACAACGCGAGCAGGAGCTTTCGCGTATCGCCTCGCTTAAAAATATTGTTATGCAGGATTCGGTGGAAGGCTCTACACCGTTTCAAGCTGATGAGCTCTCGGTGCAGCTTTCACTTACGAGAGACTAACTATTTTTTTGTCATTCCCTTGAAAAAGGGAATCCAGTCTGGATTCCCGCCTTCGCGGGAATGACAGTCAGGAGTATAATCTGCTCATGTCTAAACGAGTTTTTCTCATCCATGGTTGGGACGGTCGTCCCGACAACCACTGGTTTCCGTACCTTTCGCTTGAGCTCAAGGCGAATGGTTTTGAGGTCAACGCCCCGCAAATGCCCAATGCGGCGGAACCGAAGGTGAAAGAGTGGCTCTCGTTTTTGAAAGACTATGTCGGCAAGCCCGATAAGGACACCTATTTCGTCGGGCATAGTTTGGGGTGTATTACGATTGCGAGGTATTTGGCTGGACTCTCCTCTGATTCTCCCTTTCCTAAAGGGAGCACTGCGTCTTCGCAGGAGGGATTTAAATCCTCCGTCTCGCAAAAATCCCCCCAAGGCAGCCCCCTTTACAAAAGGGGGAATACTCGACCACCCTCCTTTAAAAAAGGAGGAATAAGAATAGGCGGGTGCGTGTTTGTTTCCGGATTTTCAGGGCGCATCAGCGTGCCGGAGATAAAGGAATTTTACGAGCTTCCGTTCGACCCCGAAAAAGCAAAAAAGCATTGCGACAAATCGGTTATGATATTTTCGGACAACGATCCCTATGTCCCAATGGAAAAGTCACTCGAGATGGCGAGAGAGCTCGGGGCGAAGACGATTCTGGAACGGGGGAAAGGACATTTTGCCGCGAGAGATGGAGTTACCGCGCTCCCGTCTGCTTTATCCGCGCTTTTGAAAATGGCCACCAACAGTTCATAAAGTTGAAAGTTCATAAGGTTCATAAAGTAAGAGAAAGGATTCTCACTTTATAACTTTTTACTTTATAAACTTTACAAACTTCTTATGTCTTATCACTTGTACCACACCCCCGCTTTCGTTCTCGGCTCCGCTCCCAGAGGGGAGGGGAGTAAGCTTGTTTCGCTTTTTACACGCGAACTTGGCTTTCTTACCGCTATCGCGCAAAGCGCGAGGGAGGAACGCTCTAAACTTCGCTACGGCTTGCAGGATTTTTCGTATTCGGACATCACGCTGGTGCGGGGAAAGGAGTTTTGGCGTCTCACGCGCGCGGAATGCGTGGAGAATGTGTTTGAGGAATTGCAGGGGTCAAAGGAAGCGGTGCGTATGCTCGGGAGAATCTTTTCGCTTCTCCGACGTTTGCTTGCGGGGGAAGAAAGAAACGAGCCGTTATTTGTCGCGGTGCTTGAGGGAGTGCAGTTTATTAAGTCGGATTATTCTCCCTTTGTAAAAGGGAGTGGCGAGTCTGCGAGCCGAGGGATTTTGAATCCGACTGATTTTGTCCAAGAGCGGAGCGATTGGTTACAAAATCGAAGTGCCCTAGATTTATCGTGGCCTCCGGTTCATCAGAATGAACCACCTCCTTTTAAAAAGGAGGAACAAATCGCAGGAGTGGAAATAGTATTGGTCCTCCGCATTCTCTACTTTCTCGGGTATCTTGCGCCGAGAAACGAGTTTGACCCGTTCCTTTCTCACGCGAATCTCTGGGACGAGTCGGTCATCTCTAAGGCGCTTCTGTTCCGCACGCTCGCAGTATCGGAAATCAACAACTCGCTCAAAGAGAGCCAGCTCTAATGCGAATACTGCCAATCCCGAATGCAAATACTGCGAATCGGATGTCCCATTTGCGGCATTCGCACTCCCCATTCGTGGTATTGGCATTATGATATAATTCGCCAGTATGGAAGATAATCAGCCCCCAAAAGAACGGCGCAACACCCTCGACGAATTGGAAAACCGTCTTTACTCGCGGACACCTCCTCCGCTCCGCCACGATGAAGAATTTATGGGGGAAGAAAAACATATCCGTATCGCTCCCGGATGGACATCTGAAGCGGAACGGAAAGAATCCGCGCTTTATTCAATCGTCTCCACCCTCATGCCGTGGCTCAAACGCCTTTTTATAGCCTCCATCATCTTTTTCCTCTTTGCCGCCGGCATCGCTATTTTCGGTTTCTGGCATGGAGGAAATACGCTCTCCCCGCAAAATATTTCCGTGGAAGTCATCGGCCCTGTCGGGGCGGCGGCGGGAGAGGAGCTTCCGGTTGAAATCGTGATACGAAATGATAATAAACAGAGTCTTGATTCGGTAGACCTCATCGTTGAGTTTCCCGACGGCACGAAAAAACCGGATAACCTCTCCGAATCGCTTCTGCGTTACCGTGACGCGCTCGGCGCGATGACACCCGGTGCGAGTGTCTCGCGGAAGGTTTCGTTCGTCCCCTTCGGTCAGGAAGGTGAAGGGAAGAGTATCTCCGTCATCGCGGAATACCGTCCGAGAGATTCAAACGCTATTTTTTCAAAAAAGACGAAATATGAATTCGCCATCAGTTCGGCTCCCGTGACGATGCGGCTCGGCATCCCGAAGGAGGTGAATTCCAATCAGGTGTTTGAAATGAATGTGGACCTCTCCTCTAATTCAAGCGCGACACAGGAAAATCTCCTCCTCAAAGCGCAGTATCCGTTTGGTTTTGAGTTTGTTGAAAGTACTCCGTCGCCATCGTTCGGAAAAGACAGCTGGCTTCTCGGCGACCTTGAGCCGCAAGGGAAGCGGAGCATCCGTATCAAAGGCAAGATACTCGCGACCGAAGAATCGGACCGCACCTTCAACTTCTTGGCAGGCACGCAAGACGCGAAAGATGAAAAGCAAATCAGTACGACGTTCCTCCGCGAATCGCCGACCGTGTCCGTGCGGCGGGCATTTCTTACGCTTGACCTTCTTGTGAACGGGGAGAAGGGGAAGACCTTCATCGGGCGAAGCGGGCAAACGGCGCGTGTAGATGTTCTCTGGGGGAATAACCTTTCTACCAAAATCGCGGACCTTGAAATCACCGCGACCCTTTCGGGGGATATCTATAACAGAACGTCTGTAACGGCGGGAAATGGTTTTTACGACTCCAACACGGGAACGGTGGTGTGGGACAAACGGAAAACCGCGCGGTTTGCCGCCGTTGAGCCGGGGGAGAACGGAACACTGAGCTTCAGTTTCGGGACACTTTCCGTCGCGACCGACCCCTCTACGTTCAAGAATCCCGGAATGTTTATAGAGGTGACGGCGCGGGGGAAACGGCTGGACGAGCAAGGGTTGTATCAGGACGTTATTTCCTCGGTGACGAAGGAAATCAAAATCGCGACGGCACTCACCCTTTCTTCACGCGTTCTCCACGATGAAGGACCTCTTTCCAACAGCGGTTCTGTCCCGCCTAAGGCCGAGGAGGAGACGTCGTACACAATCGTCTGGTCGCTCTCCAATGCTTCCAACGGAGTTTCTCACGCGAGTGTTTCCGCCGTACTCCCTTCGTATATGAAGTGGACGGGGGAGGTTAGTCCCTCGTCGGAACAAGTGACCTATAATCCGGTGGGCGGAGAAATCGTCTGGGACGCGGGAGATATTGAAGCGGGGTTGGGTGTAGGGTCTCCTCCCCGCGAGGTGGCGTTTCAGGTCACCCTTCTTCCAAGTCTGGGCCAAGTGGGAACATCCCCGACGCTCATTGGAGAAAGCAGCGCCCGCGGGACAGACCTCTTTACCGGCATTGAAGTGAAAAGCAATGTTCGTCCGGCGCTCACGACGAAATCGCTCGGCGACGCGGGGGCGGTGGCGGGAAGCGGAACTGTTACTAAGTAACTCGTGTCTTCTTCCCCTCCTCAGTTGAGGAGGGGTCTCCGACTCCGGAGTCGGAGGGGGTGGTGGTGTTTCTTGACTCTTCCATCAATAACCCTTTAAATACAGCGATATGGCCAAAGAGCAGAAAAATGAGGTAATGGAGAAAGTGGTGGCGCTCTGCAAGCGTCGCGGATTTATCTACCCAAGCTTTGAAATATATGGGGGTTTTGCCGGTTTCTATGACTACGGTCCGTATGGACTGGCGCTAAAGAACAACATCACAAATGTGTGGTGGAAACAATTCGTGACCGACCGCGAAGATGTCTACGGCATTGATTCGGCACTCGTGACGAAGAAGGAGGTGCTGCAGGCAAGCGGCCATGCACGCGGATTTGCCGATATGCTTTCGGAATGTGAAAAGTGTAAGCGCCGTTTTCGCGTGGACCATCTAACCGATACGAAGAAGTGTCCGGAGTGCGGAGGCAAACTCGGTGAAGCCCGACAGTTCTATATGATGCTTGAGACGCATATCGGTGCCGCCGAGGACGAAGCATCGCTCGCATACCTGCGCCCCGAGACCGCGCAAGGCATCTTCACGAACTTTAAGAACATTGTTGATTCGTTCCATCCGAAATTGCCGTTCGGTATCGCGCAAATCGGAAAGGCGTTCCGCAACGAAATCGCACCTCGCGATTTTCTCTTCCGTGTCCGCGAACTTGAACAGATGGAGGTGGAATATTTCGTGAAGCCTGACGCATGGAAGGAGGCGTTTGACCTCTGGAAAGGTGAGATGAAGCGTTTTGTGTCCAAAATCGGGATTGACGTTGCAAAAGTCTCCGAGCTTGAAATTCCTGAGGCTGACCGCGCGCATTATTCCAAGCGAACGATTGATTTTGAGTTTGAATTTCCATTCGGCAAAAAGGAACTGTACGGACTTGCGTACCGCACAAACTATGACCTCACCAATCATGCCACGGCAAGCGGAGTAGATATGTCATATATGGACGAAGAGACGAAAGAAAAAATCATCCCGCACGTCATTGAACCATCGCTCGGTGTTGGCCGGAGTCTCCTCGCGGTTTTGCTCTCCGCATACACCGAAGATGAAATGAATGGGGAAGTGCGAACCTACTTGAAATTCAAACCATCCGTTGCTCCTGTTAAAGTTGCGGTCTTTCCGCTTCTCAAAAACAAGCCGGAACTGGTCACGAAGGCGAGGGAAGTGTATGGAACGCTTAAGAAAGAATTTGGGGCCGTGATGTTTGACGACAACGGCAATATCGGCAAGCGCTACCGCCGTCAGGACGAAATCGGTACACCGTTTTGTGTAACCGTGGATTTCGATACTATCGAGAAAGACCAGTCGGTCACGGTCCGAGACCGCGATAGCGGGAAGCAAGAGCGGGTGGCTATAGCGGAACTCCAAAGCTTTCTCAAAGCGAAATTGGCCTGAACACCCAAACAGCCCTTAACCACGCGCTTTTTCGCTGTATTGACCAGAAGTATATACAAGTATATACTTACCCTATGAGTACTAAAGTAACCAAATGGGGAAATAGCTTGGCGCTTCGCATACCGCATGAGCTTGCGAAAAAGTATCGCTTTCGTGACGGTGCCAAAGTCGCGTTTACCGAAACGCAAAAAGGCGTTCTCGTTTCTGCCGTTGTGGAGACTACAAGAAGACTTCCGACGCTTCGCGAAGCCATGGCAAATTTCATTCCGGAGATGATGGAACGTGTGGATTGGGGAAGTGATGTCGGCAAAGAAATCATCAGATAACTATGAATTACGAAGCTCCTATCTTGTCATTCCAGCGAAAGCTGGAATCCAGGTCTTCGCTTGTATATTCTGGATTCCCGCATCCGCGGGAATGACAGAAAAGTGCGAAGTCCGTAAGTCATCAATGCATGCATTCTCATATCAAAAGTTATCCCAAAAAGGGAGACGTCGCGTGGTGCGCGCTGAATCCGATAAAAGGACATGAGCAGTCCGGCCTAAGGCCGTGCGTTGTTATAAGCGGCAGCATTTTCAATCAAAAGACTGGCACTGCCGTGGTCTGCCCCATAACGTCCAAAGACAAGAAGCATTATTACTTCCGAATCGCTGTTGAAACACCTACGGTCAAAGGGTTTATTATGGCAGACCAGATACGGACCCTTGATTGGAAGGAAAGAGTCATCCGAATTGACGGCTCCGTCAGTGCTTCGGTGCTTCAAGAGGTATATGATATGTTTCCGGTTCTTTTTGATACAGTTTGAATTCAGTTCCCGCGGGGGTTGACAGCTTTACTAAAGGGGTCTATTGTCAAAGAGTAATGAAGAAAAGCATATACATCGCAATTCGTCGTCGCGCCTCAACTTCTGCATTGAGGCCGGTTTGCGTTGCTTAATCTTCTCTCCTAACAACCCATATCGAACACCGAAAGGCGGCCTCAAGAGGGCCGTTTTTTAGTTTTCACTGAATAAAACCGCCCCGAGGAAGGTCGGCCATTTGTTCTTTGAAAACTTAATACACCATAGTGGAAATATGAAAAGACCAGAACTCCCACACAACCGAAAATTGGGTCACTTCAATCCGGGGACATATATGCTTATGTTTGGACCGCATGAATATATTGAGCATAGGTTCCTTTTTCAACTTGCGACAGTGAACAGGATAGGTTATGGCGCAATCAGTGTCTGTCTAAATTCCAAATATCCGGATATGCCCTGTGCAATAAATCGTCCTGAAGCGGTGTCTATGGAAGACGCATACTACTTTCAGGAAAATCCCGCAGAAATATTTCCTTGGTTCAAGAGAACAAGAATCAACAGAAGACTACTTTCTGCTGCCAAGGCGAATTACTTCGCAATAGACCTGTGCGCTTATCTCCGTACACAGCCACTTAAGAAAATCAAATAAGACTTAGCTTATCTTGGGTTTGACGAATTCTATGTGGTCGACAAATAGAAAGAAAAATATGGAAGAACATCTATACGCGGGTGAGCCGATAGACATCCTCGTGTCTAAACTCCAACAAGAAAAACATCTCTTGCAAAAGAGAATTACAAACATCAGCCTCGCAAAGGCTATAAACCAGGGAAGAGCATCGTACAAGCGGGACACAACCACTCACCAGTATTATGCCTTTTGCGCGCTATGGGAAACCAAGGACCCAATGTGGTTTGAATTAGGCGACCTTTGGGTGGACGAAGAATCTCGCAGACAAGGATGCGCTGGCAGCGTATTCAGATACTGCCTTTCGCGTCTTCCGAAAGGGGCAGGAGTCTTCCTGATTACGCGCGAGTTGTCCGTGGTAAAGCTGGCGCGTGGTTTGGGGTGGCAACTGGAGAGAAATGACTGGACCCAGTCTAAGTTCTGGACCAGAATTGCTGAACCTTGGGACAGATATGAAACCGGTTTGTCTCCGGAGGGCGTCTTAATGTTCTCTATGCCCTAATTGGTTTTGCACGACCTCACATTGCCCCGACGTAACGAATCGGGGCATTTTCTTTGATTGGGGTTGACGGTTTCCAAGATGGGTGTAGGATAGGAATATGTCTCGTGGAACAACACTAACCGTCGTCGTCGTTATGAGCCCAACCTCCAGAGTTGGTTTTTGAGATTGTTCCACACTTCTAACGATTTCAAAGACGAACTCCGGAGCATTCCTTCGGGGTTTTTCTTTGCCAAAAGTGCGGCGAAGATGGTTCTTTCAAACCGTTGCGTTCTTCTTCCTATGAAACTAAATATCCGTCAGTGTGAGACTGTATCTTTTTCCAACGGGACAGGGCCTCTAACGTTCGTCTTAGTCCCCGTCCGCCTACTTCTTAAGGCAAAAAATGTACGGAGGAAACATCCTCAACAAGCGGTATTCGGAAACGAACTCTCGCAGGCAGTGAGCGGGGAACATCGACTCGCGTCTAAAAGTGAGGCTGTTGCGTTTTCCGAACATTGTGCTCAGCAACTTGACGAACGACTGGTCGTCTTTCCCGTCGCGGGTGCCGGTGACTTGGTTGTACGTTTGCCGTTCTCCCGCTACGAGAAGCTTGCGAGGTGTGTCCATATGGAATCGCAATGCAAGGACGTCCCGTTTGATTATCTCTTCACGAGCGCGTCGTGGGTCGCGTTCATCAAGAAGTAGCAATCCGGTTTTTTGCATCTCCACAACGCCGAGCCCCGACTGTCAGTCAGTTGGGGCTTTTTCTTTTGCTTTTCTTCTGTGTATCTATTACTATCATTGAACTACCTACACCCCAATTATTCCCTTAAGACCTATTCGACTTCATAACCCCCTCTCAATCTCCCCCTTAGAAAAGGGGGAGAGGCAAAAAAAACCATGAACTTCACTAAAACAATTCTTAAAAACGGTTTGCGCCTCGTTATTGTCCCGATGAAAGATAACCCTACCGTCACGGTGATGGTACTTGTTGAGGCGGGTTCAAAGTACGAGCAAAAGAAAATAAGCGGCATTTCGCACTTCCTTGAACATATGTGCTTTAAGGGAACGACGAAACGTCCGAAGGCGGTAGATATTGTGAAGGAGTTGGATAGTTATGGATGCCAGTACAACGCGTTTACCTCACAGGAAATGACCGGCTATTACGCCAAATCCGACCAGCGGCATTTTGGGAAAATTCTTGATGTCGTGTCCGACATTTATCTACACTCCACGTTTCCCAAGGCGGAACTGGAAAAAGAAAAAGGCGTCATTGTTGAAGAAATCCGGATGTATCAGGATATGCCGCCCCGCCACATCCACGACGTGCTGATGGGACTCCTCTACGACGGCCAGCCCGCGGGGTGGGATGTCGCGGGGACGGAAGAAACAGTCAGAAGTACAACACGGGAGCGGATGCTCGCGTATCGTTCCAAGCACTATGTATCGGGGGCGACGACGGTCGTCGTGGCGGGGAATGTGGACGAGAAAGACGTGGCGGAACGGGTAGGGAAGGCGTTCGCCGAGATGCCGAGCGGTAAGAAACATCCGAAGACGGCAGTTACGGAAGCACAGAAAAAGCCGGCCATCGCCATGAAATTCAAGGAAACCGACCAGGTACATCTCGCGCTCGCGCTCCGCACCTTTGATTTGTACCACGAAGATATGCCGGCGATGCGGGTCGCCTCCACCGTACTCGGTGGAAGTATGAGCTCGCGTCTGTTCCAGAAGATGCGCGACGAGCTCGGTATTTGCTACTACATTAGCGCGGCGCACGAGACATTTACCGACCACGGCTTTTTGGAAATTACGGCGGGGGTCCCCGCGAAGCGTCTTACGGAAGCACTTTCCGCGATTATGGAAGAGCTCCGACTGTTGAAACGCGAGCCTGTTTCGGCGGAGGAACTTGCGCGGGTCAAGGAGTATTTGATAGGGAATATGCATCTTGGACTTGAATCATCCGACTCGCTTGCCGAATTTTACGGATATCAGGAAATTGTTCGCAAGCCGCTCCAGCTTCCTTCGGCAGTCGCGGAAAAAATCCGGAAGGTTACTTCCGAAGATGTGGCGCGTGTCGTCAAAAAATATGTTGTGGAATCGGGACTGAATCTCGCGTTCATCGGGCCGGTCAAAAGCAAGAAAGAATTGGAAACACTACTCCAAGTATAATTTCTAATATCCAATGTTTAATTTCTAATGGGACAGGATCAACTAGCCCTATTTAGGAATTAGAAATTAGGAATTAGAAATTTCCCCAGCTTGTGTTATGATGTGAAAAATGGCTAAAGAAGCGCCGGAATCCATATCTATAAGCACAGGCACCCTTATTCGGGCGATGCTCGTGTTCCTCTTCTTCGTGATGCTTTTCTATTTGCGGGATGTGCTGCTGGTCGTGCTGACCGCGGTTGTTATCGCCTCCGCGATTGAGCCGCTTACGGTATGGTTCAAGCGCTTTCACATTCCTCGGCTTGTCGGAGTCCTCGTTACCTACATCATCCTCACGATATTGTTTGTCGGCGTATTCTATATTTTCGTTCCTTCGCTCCTCTCGGATACGGCGAACTTTTTACGAGCGGTTCCTTCGCTTCTTGACGCCGTGCCGTCTCCGGTTACGGTAGAACCCCGTTCGGTACTGCAGGGAGCAAGTCTCGCGCAAACACTCTCGGAGGGGATTCAGAGCACCACCGAACCTTCGGCACTTTCGGCTGTATTTACAGACCTAAGCCAAATTCTCTCCAGTTTCGCGAAAGGATTCTGGGACAATGTATCGGTAGTCTTCGGCGGTATTGTGAGTTTCATTCTTATCGTGGTACTCTCATTCTATCTCGCGGTACAAGAAGACGGTGTGGCGGCATTCCTCCGTGTGGTGACTCCCGAGAAGCGAGAGGAGTACGTCATCGGATTATGGCGGAGGACACAGCGGAAAATCGGCTACTGGATTCAAGGGCAAATTCTGCTCGCGGTACTCGTCGGAGTGCTTGTCTATCTCGGACTTATGGTACTGGGTGTGAAGAACGCGCTTTTTCTCGCGGCTCTCGCGGCCATTTTGGAAATTATTCCTCTCTTCGGTCCCGTCATTTCGGCCATTCCGGGTATCGCGATTGCGTACGCTTCCGGCACCTTTGTCTCCGGCGCCGGAGTAACCTCCGCGCTCGTTATCGCGGGTCTGTACCTCATCATTCAGCAGTTTGAGAATCACCTCATCTATCCGCTCGTCGTGAAGAAAATTATCGGCGTTCCGCCTATGGTCGTCATTCTCGCGCTCATTATCGGATTCCAGCTCGGAGGGTTCCTCGGCCTTCTCCTCTCGGTGCCGCTCGCCGCGACGCTTATGGAGTATCTGGATGATGTTCAGAAGCGGAAGACCGCCACCAACTCTTAACCTTTGACCGTTAACTGTTAACAGTTAAGAGTTAATAGTTAACGGTTTTGTATGTCAAAACCGTTCTACATCACGACCACCTTGCCCTATGTAAACGCCGACCCGCATATCGGTTTTGCGTTTGAGCTCATTTCGGCCGATATTGTCGCGCGGCATCGGCAGCTTGCCGGCGATGAGGTGTTCTTTAACACAGGCACGGACGAACATGGGACGAAGGTCTGGGAGAAGGCGAAAGAAGCAGGGAAGGGCACACAGGCTTATACGGACGAATACGCGGAAAAATTTAAGGAGTTACGGGAACCGCTCGGCCTCCTTCCAACTATTAATTTCATCAGGACCACCGACCCGCACCATGTCGCGGCCGCGCAGGAATTCTGGAAGTGCTGTCTCGCGTCCGGAGATATCTACAAGAAACATTACCGAGTCAGGTATTGTGTGGGGTGCGAACTGGAAAAGACCGATTCGGAGCTTGTAGATGGCCGTTGTGGTGTGCATCCGAATCAGGAATTGCAGACTAGAGAGGAAGAGAACTACTTTTTCCGGCTTTCCAAGTATCAAGACGCCTTACTCGCGCTCTACGATGCCAACCCCGATTTTGTCGTGCCACGTTTTCGCTTGAACGAGATTCGTTCTCTGATACAAGAGAAAGGGCTGGAGGATTTCAGCATTTCCCGCCTTAAAACGAAAATGCCTTGGGGTGTACCGGTTCCGAGTGATGCCGACCACGTGATGTACGTTTGGTTTGACGCACTCGTAAACTATATTTCCGCCATCGGGTGGCCCCGTAAAGCGAATCCGAATTCGCCACGGGGCGAGCCCGATGATTCAAGTTTTAGGAAATGGTGGATTGAGAGTGGAGGAGTGGTGCAGTTTGCGGGGAAGGACCAAGTCCGCCAACAGTCGGTTATGTGGCAAGCGATGCTGATGTCCGCGAAACTTCCGCCTTCACGACAGATTGTGATTCACGGATTTATCACAAGCGGGGGAGAGAAGATGAGTAAGTCGCTCGGCAATGTTATTGACCCGCTTGAGTTGGTACGCGAATATGGCACAGATGCGCTTCGTTTTTATCTCGCACGGCACGTTCATCCGTTTGAAGATTCCGACTTTACGTTGGAGAAATTCAAAGAGGCCTACAACGCCGACCTCGCGAACGGTATCGGCAATCTGACCAGCCGGATTATGAAGATGGCTGAAACTAATTTGGAGCAACCTGTCGAGGTGGGTGGAAAATTCTATCCGACCCTAGATTACTCGAGAGAATTTGAGTCTTTTGATATACAAAAAGCGGCCACAATTATATCAACGTATATAACAGGAATAGATCAGATTATTCAAACGCATCAACCCTTTAAACTAGTGAAGGAGGATAAGGTTGGAGGCTTAAAATTGATTGCTGATTTAGTCAAAATGCTATACATCGTTGCCGATAAAGTTCAGGTGTTTATGCCTAAAACTTCAGAAAAGATAAAAGGACTCATCATGGCCAACAAAATGCCTTCAGTGCCACTTTTCCCTCGCAAGTAGGTTCTTGGCTATCAGCTAAAAGCTAAAAGCTATAAGCTAGCAGCTTCTTATGCCTTTCCGCTACATCGACATCCACTCCCACGTCAATTTTGTTGCCTTTGACGCGGATAGGGAGGCGACCATGACACGTGCCCTCGATGCAGAGGTGGCGGTAATAAATGTGGGTACACAGCAAGATACGTCAAAAATGGCAGTCGAGATGGCCGAAACGCACGAAAACGGTGTTTTTTCCATCATCGGACTCCACCCCGTGCATACCGGCAAGTCTTTTCATGACGAAAAGGAGCTCGGGGCGGGTAATAAGGAATTCACTTCTCGGGGGGAGGTGTTTGATATGAATTATTATCGTGAGCTCTTGAAATCACCAAAAGCTGTCGGCATCGGAGAGTGCGGCCTTGATTATTACCGTCTGGAAACGGACAGTGAACAGAAGCAAAAGGAGGCTTTTTCCGCGCATATTGCGCTTGCGAACGAGGCGAAGAAGCCCTTAATGCTTCACGTGCGGAGCGGGTCGGGGCGATCCGCGTACCGCGAGGCACTTGATATCTTGAAACGGGAAGCGAAAGTTTCCGGCGATTTCCACTTTTTCGCCGGTTCATGGGACGAAGCTCGCGAGATTTTGGACGCCGGATTCTATCTCTCTTTCACGGGAGTGCTTACCTTTGCACGGAACTATGATGAAGTGGTGAAAAACGCTCCACTTGACCGGATAATGTCGGAAACCGATTCACCGTATGTCGCCCCCGCTCCCTTTCGTGGAAAGCGGAACGAACCACTCTATGTTCGTGAGGTGGTGAAGGCGATTGCGCGCATCCGAAATGAAGACGAAGAAACGGTTAGAGCGCAACTCCTCAAGAACGCAGAAACATTCTTCAGTATCGCGCTTTCATAAGCATTTTTCTGAATTCGCCTCGCATTACGTCGCGAGGATTGCCTCTAAGAAACAACTATGGTATCTTGTTTGGGCTTAGTCTTGAAAAAAGACGATGCTTTGGTAGCTCCTTTAGGGGTTATCTACGGGTTTTTAACCCGATTATCCATAAGGCAACTCTTGGGAATAACCAAGAGACAATAACCAAATGACAGAAGAGAAATCCTCCGCTCCCACTGGAGTTGGAGCCCCTCCTTTAGCACAGGAGGAATTAAGAGAAGAAAGAAGCGAGACGCGGATTTACGAGGTCGGTTATTTGGTCGTACCCTCGGTATCCGAGGAAGAACTTCCGCGCGAAGTGACGGCGCTAAAGGACGTGCTTGATAAGGAGAAAGCGGCGATTATTTCCGAGGAGTTTCCAAAGCTCCGCGCGCTTGCGTACCCGATGCAGAAGCGGGTCGGAGGAGCCTATCAGAAATATCAAAACGCCTATTTCGGCTGGGTGAAGTTTGAAGTATCCGCCGAAAGCGCGAAGCGGATTGAACAAGCGTTCAAACAGAGCGAAAAAGTACTCCGCTTTATTCTGGTGAAGACCGTGCGCGAGCAAACCGTGACCTTAGGGCGACCCCGCGTGACTCGTCCGGAGCGAAAAGAAGCTCCAAAGGACGCGCCGGCAAGCGCTCCGGTTTCCGAAATGGAGCTTGATAAATCTATTGAGAAACTCATCGCAGAATAGCTATAATGCAAATACCGCGAATAAAGAATGCGAATACTGCAAATGCAGATTCCCCATTCGCGGCATTCGCATAATCATTCGTAGATTCGCATTATGTTAAATTACAACGAAATTCTGTCAAAAAGGTTTATCGTCTACGAAGGGGCGCCGTATGAAGTGCTTGACGCGCATATTTTCCGTATGCAACAGAGGAAGCCCGTCAATCAGACCAAACTGAAAAACCTCTTCACGGGGAAAGTGACCGAAATCACCTTTCACCAAGCCGACAAGGTGGAAGAAGCGGACATCCACACCCGTGAGATTAAATATTTGTACACGACCAAAGGCCAATTCTGGTTCTGTGAGGCGAACAATCCGGCAAAACGATTCTCGTTTGATGACGCGATTGTCGGAGTGGGGGGGCGCTTTCTCCGACCAAACAGTATGGTTGACGCGCTGACGTGGAAAGAAGGAATTGAGGACGAAGGGGAAGGGAAGCTTATCGGTATCCGCCTGCCCATCAAAGTGGAACTGAAAGTAACCGAAGCACCGCCGGCCATCAAGGGCGATACGGCGAAAGGCGGGAATAAAGTTATCACCCTTGAGACAGGGGCCACCATTAATGCCCCAATGTTTATCGGCGAGGGGGATGTGGTCCGTATTAATACCGAGACGGGGGAATACGTTGAAAGAGCCTGATAAGTACTAATAAGCCAGTTACTAATCTACAAATGCTTACTAATCCGACGAGTCTTATTCGTATGCATTAGTAGTATTCGTTCATTCGTAGATTGGTACTTAATTGGTAACCTAGAAATTAACCATAAACCTATGCAAAAAAGCGACCAGCAGTGTTATTTTTCGCAAAATAACATCAAACATATAGATTACAAGGATATTGAACTTTTGAAGAAGTTTCTTAACCCGCACGGGCGTATGATAGCGGGGAAGCGCACCGGCGTATCAGCGAAATACCAGCGCCAGCTCGCCATGGCGGTGAAGCGCGCGAGATTTATGGGGCTGCTTCCGTATCTCGTACGATAGTCCCTAATCAATCTCGAATTAAGACCTGAAAAATCCCGAAACAATTTCGGGATTTTTTTCTTATTCCTCCTTTTCTAAAGGAGGTGCCGAGTCTGCGAGGCGGAGGATTTCTTTTCTTATTTCTCGTAATACAGCGTCAAGGTTATATCGCACATCTTTGTCTTCAAAACGTAAAAAATGTACCCCTGCTGACTCAAGCACGCTTTGCCGCTCTATATCTTTTCCCACCTTACCATCGTGGCTCACGCCGTCTATCTCTAGAGCCAGATTCAGTTGGTGGCAGTAGAAGTCAACAATATAGTTTCCGATAGGGCGTTGCCGTAAAAATTGTACGCCGAGCTTTTTAGTCCGTATCTCCTTCCACAACAAAACTTCTGAAAGATTTTCCGCTTTTCTGAGGATTCCCGCGTTACTTTTCAAGCGGGGGTTATAATGCAATTTCATGAAATCCCTCCTCCGACGTCACGTTGGAGTGCTCCCTTTAGTAAAGGGAGAATAAGACGCGACTTTTTCGGGAATATGCGGGATTAGAACGGAATGTCGTCCGCGTTGATTTGCTCCTCCGGATACTGGATTCCCGGTGCTGATTCATCTTTGTCGGCGGGAGCCGGCTGGGTCGTTGACTCGGAACGAGGTGCACTTCCTGCTGCTCCATCGCGTAAGCTCGGCCCGAACTGGAAGTTCTCCAGCACAATCTCGGTCTTGTAGCGTTTTCCCGTTCCGTCTTTTGATTCCCAACTGCGCGTGCGGATTCTGCCCTCCACGAAAATGGGGCGTCCTTTCTTAAGGTACTGCCCGATAACCTCTGCCGTCTTTCCGAACGAAACGATATTGTGGAAATCAACTTCCTCCTGCTTCGCGCCATTTTTGTCCTTATACACGCGGTTCGTGGCGATAGCGAATTCGGCGACCTGACTGCCGGAGGGAAGGGCCTTCAGCTCCGGGTCGCGGGTGAGGTTACCGTATAAAAAGACCTTATTGAGATACATGATGGGAAAGAATTATGGATAAGGAATAAGGTAATCGTAGCATGGGGTGAGAAATTGTCACTCTCTTATTCTCCCTTAGAAAGTCTAGATAGTCGTAGACTAGGAGCACTGCATTCTTATGCAGGAGGGATGTGACAACTCCCGGCACATCAGAATGTGTCCACCCCCTTTGATAAGGGGGATTTTCGGTTTCTGATTTTGCCATAGAGGTAGCCGATAATCGCTCCGAGAATAAAGGATTGTATAAAAAAGAGGATGCCTGCGATTCTAAGATCTACCGGAATGCAACCGAGACTCTCCCACTGGCCGGTAGTACTTCGTAACTGGCAAAATAACGGCGTGATAAGATGCGCGCCAATGGAAGGCAAGAATGTAAATACATCGGGAACAGAAAGACCGCTTCCCGTCGCCATTGAGAAAATGAACGCCCCGATAACTAAAAGAGTCACGGCAACTACCCCTCCCTTTACCCAATACGGCCACAGTTTCCAGTTCATGATTCTTGAGGTTATCTATTTGACAATACATTTGACTGACATCTTGTTCCTCCTTTCCTAAAGGAGGTGCCGAGTCTGCGAGGCGGAGGATTTAAATCCCTCCTGCCGAAGACGGCAGTGCTCCCTTTAGGAAAGGGAGAATAAGCCCCTGCTACTCTCCGCTTTCACTCTCCCCCGCGCTCGGCGCGACTTCAAGCGCACCACCTTCCTTTAACTGCTTCACGATAGCCTTGAGGATTTCGCCGGAGACCTTTTTATTTTCGCGGAGGAATTGGCGGGTGGCGTCGTAGCCGCGGCCGAGCTTCACGCCGTCGTACTCATAGGACGTACCGGATTTCTTCATAAGCCCCAACTTTTCGCCGAGTGCGATAAGCTCGCCTTCGCGCGAAATTCCCTCATTGTACATGGGGTCAAATTCGGTTTGCTTGAACGGAGCGGCGACTTTGTTCTTTACCACCTTCACACGGACACGTCCGCCCATCACTTCGTCACCTTTCTTGATTTGCGCGATACGGCGGATATCCAAACGGACTGACGTATAGAATTTTAAAGCTTTGCCTCCTGGCGTTGTCTCTGGATTACCGAACATCACCCCGATTTGCATGCGGATTTGGTTGATGAAGATGATGATGGTTTTGGAACGCGCGACGATGGCGGTGAGCTTGCGGAGTGCTTGCGACATAAGGCGGGCCTGCTTGCCGACATGAGATTGCCCCATATCGCCCTCAATCTCGTCTTTCGGCGTGAGCGCGGCAACCGAGTCAATGACAATCACATCAAGCTTCCCGCTCCGCACCAGTGACTCCACGATTTCAAGCGCCTGTTCTCCTGTGTCCGGCTGTGAGATAAGGAGCTCGTCTATTTTGACGCCAAGACGCTTCGCGTATTCGGGGTCCATCGCGTGCTCCGCGTCAATAAAGGCGCAGATGCCGCCCTTTTTCTGCGCTTCGGCTATGACATGGAGAGAAAGTGTCGTTTTACCGGACGATTCAGGGCCGAATATTTCAATCATTCTTCCGCGGGGAAGACCTCCGACACCAAGCGCGAAATCAAGGCCGATTGAGCCGGTGGAGATGGCATTCACGTCAACGTGTGGCTTCTCGCCGAGTTTCATAATGGAATCCTCGCCGAACTTGGTCTTGATAGCGGCAAGCGTGTCGTCAATAGTAGAGCCGATTGATTTTAACTCTTTTTCTTTTTTTGGTTTGCCGAAGGCCATACAATACGAATTACGAATAAGTACGAAATACGAAACTACGAATAAGAAAAGTGTAGGTCTTATTCTCCCTTTCGTAAAGGGAGCACTCCGACGTCACGTCGGAGGAGGGATATAAAACATCCCCCGGCGCATCAGAATGCGTCCACCTCCTTTGCTAAGGGGGATTTCCGACTCTTCCATTTACCATAGAGATAACCGATTCCGATACCCGCAACGAAATAGCATGTAGCGACGAGAAGCCATGTGACCGACTCGACAAGAAACTCCGTGGTCGCATCGCAAGACGATAAACCAGGAGTTACAAACAATCCATGTCCAACGGTACAACCAAGGATTTTCTCTAAAATTGAGTATGTCGTAAGAAAGGGAAAGAGTAGCACTGGCGTCGTGACTCGAGGAATATAGAAGTTAAAAGTTGTAGCTAATATGTACAGTACTATAAAAAAAGTGACTGCTATTATGCCTCCCTTCACCCAATACGGCCATGATTTCCAGTGCCAGCTCATGATTTTTGTTTCTTATCTTTTCCAAACCCATGTTTGTCGAGGAAATCAGCAATGGGTTTGGCGCATTTCTTACAAAATGTTTTTGTTTGCATCACTATTCCAAAACCCGCAGAAATTTCTTCTGCTTTATCTACTCTCTTTTTACAAATGTCGCACACGGATATCAACATGTATTGTGCCAGTATAGCATCAAACCTCTCCCCAGACGTGACGTCAGAGTGCTCCCCTAGTCTACAGTCTACGACTGCAAGCTGACTACAGGTTACCAAGGGAGAATTAAGACTACCACCTCTCATTCTCCTCCTTGGAAAGGAGGAGAGGAAGAAGCGACGGCAACCTCCGATTTGTAAACCAGCT
This sequence comes from Parcubacteria group bacterium GW2011_GWA2_49_9, assembly GCA_001004005.1. GTDB lineage: Bacteria > Patescibacteriota > Minisyncoccia > Phycocordibacterales > UBA10002 > UBA10002. The sequence continues at coordinate 1,207 of LCQF01000001.1, read as the reverse complement.
CCAGCCGCTTTTCCACCGAATGCCCAAACCGGTCCTTCGCCTCTAGGGTCATTATATTGTAGCCCTCCTGAAGGAGCAATGACTCCTTAAAACGGCCTTGTTCATCGGTGAAAATCTGTTTGCCGTTCAGCGTGAGAAAGGAGATATTGTTGGCGCGGCCGAAAAGTACCACAAGGGAAGTGGTGGACATTGAGCCGTTTAGAGGCTCCTCAATAGTGAGTACGGGTCCACGCAGATATTCGCGCGATTGGAAGTAGGCGTAGACAACAAGACCGAGGGCGACAAGAGCGATAATGCTCATGCTGATAATAAGTTTGGGAGTTTTCTCCACGGGAGAATTACCTAATTGTCTAATTACCTAATTCACCTAATAAAAGGTCAAAATTAAAATTAGTAATTGGATATTAGGGATTTTATTAGAAATTAGGTGAATTAGAAATTAGAAATTTTCTACAACTCTCCCGGCCCCGGAGCCCCTCCATCTCCCTCGGGAGGGGGGGCGTCGTGACCGGCGGCACCGAGTACCGAGCGAGGCTTACTGCCATCCGCGGGGCCGATAACGCTGCGTTCTTCAAGAATATCCATTAGCCGCGCGGCGCGTGAATAGCCGATACGCAGTTTTCGTTGCAGGTAGGACGTGGAGGCCTTGCCGGCGGAAAGAACCGCTTCGCGAGCTTCTTCATAGAGGTCGTCATCAATTTCTTCCTCGTCATCGCCAAACGTGCTTTCAAAGAGGGAAGTATTTCCACTCTCCTCACCACTAAGATTCAGCTCTTGCGGCACCTCGTCTTTATATTGGTTGATGAGATAGCTCGTTACTTTCTTTACCTCCGTTTCGGTGATAAATGCCGACTGAAGCCGTACCGGTTTTGACATTTCACCCGAGAGGAAGAGCATATCACCCGCGCCAAGCAGTTTTTCTGCGCCTCCGGTATCAAGAATAGTACGCGAATCAATCTGCGATGATACCTGCAGGGCGATGCGAGCGGGGATGTTGGCCTTGATAAGACCGGTGATGACGTTTACGGAAGGACGCTGGGTGGACAGAATAAGGTGAATGCCGACCGCGCGGCTCATCTGCGCGAGGCGGACAATCGCGGCTTCAAGCTCGCGCGGATAGGTAGCCATAATGTCGGCGAGTTCGTCAATAATAATGACGATGTACGGCATACGTTCCGGAAGTTTCTCGACGCCCGTCGTTTCCTCC